>JACKIM010000002.1:1668137-2001765 GCA_020638465.1 Geminicoccaceae bacterium | reverse complement strand
ACGTGGTCTTGCCGGCACCGTTCGGGCCGAGCAATCCGACGGCCTCGCCGCGGCGGATGGTAAAGCTGACATCGCGCAACACCACGCGGCCGGCGAACGCCTTGCGCAGGCCGCGCGCTTCGAGGACGCCGCCACCCGCGGAACGTTGTGCCGATCCGGCAGGTGCGCCGGCTTCATGGTGCTGCGCGGGGATGATGTCGGCTGGCTCGTTCAATTCTTGTCCTTGGCCGGCACGAACAACGCCCGTACGCGGTGATTTCCCGATGAAGGGTTGGCTGTCATGGTGGCAACACTCGTTGCCAGGTCTATGGACAGGATATCCCCGCGTATGACGTTCTCATCACGGGTCAAGGTAACGTTGCCGAGCAATTCCAGCGTGCCTTGAACCACATCGTAGACACCCTTTTCACTGCTGGCATTCTCTCGTGGCGAAGCCATGGTCACGCCGCCATCCACCTCGATGCGGCGAATAGGCTGGCTGGATGATTGTTGTCCATTGAGCGCGTAATAGACGAGGAGACGTTCGGCATGCATCGTCAGATCGCCCTGGATGACGATCACGTTGCCGGTAAAGGTCGCCGTCTCGTTGTTCTGCGCCACGGTGAGCTTGTCGGACTCGATCTCGATGGGCAACGACGTATCGTATGCAGCCGTCTCCTCCTGTGCTCCGCCGGATTCCGCCATGCCCGTCGCGAGCAGGGTGACGATAGCACAAGCGAGCCCGGCCCGTTTGATCTGCCGCAAGGATGTCGTCATGCGATTCCGGCTCTCAGGCAATCATGCAGATGCAGCGCTCCGATCGGGCGATCGTCTTCGACGACAAACAGCACGGTGATCGATCGCGGCCCGCGGACATTCATCTCGTTCACGGCCTCGACCGCCAGTGCCCGCGGGCCGATGGTGCGCGGATTGCGTGTCATCACTTCGGCAACCTTGCGTTCGAGCACGTCAGGCGTCATCTGCCGGCGGAGATCGCCGTCGGTGATGATCCCGACCAGCCTGCCATCGCTGCCGGTCACACCGACGCAACCGAGGCGCTTGCCGGTCATCTCGATCACGGCAGCCGACACGAGCGCGTCAACGTCGATGATGGGCAGATCGCTACCCTTGTGCATCAGTTCTTCGACCCGCAAGAGCTGACTGCCAAGCTTCCCGCCCGGATGGAAGACGGCAAAGTCATGCTTGGTGAAGCCGCGACGCTGCAGCAGGGCAACCGCCACCGCATCGCCCAATGCCAGCATGCAGGTGGTCGAGGTGGTCGGAGCGAGGCCCATGGGACAGGCTTCGCCCACGTCCGGAACCAGCAGGACCGCATCCGCCGTCTCAGCCAGCGTCGCCCGGGGACGTCCGACCATCGCCACAAGGGGAATGTCGAACCGGCGGGTATAAAGGGTGAGATCCCGCAATTCGGAGGTTTCGCCCGAATTGGACAATGCCAGCACGGCGTCCTCGCGGGTGATCATGCCCAGGTCGCCGTGGCTTGCCTCACCCGGATGAACGAACATCGCCGGTGTGCCGGTGGATGCGAGCGTGGCAGCGATCTTGCGGCCGACATGCCCGCTCTTGCCCATGCCGCTGACCACGACCCGCCCCCGGACCCTTGCAAGAAGGTCTACCGCTTTGGCGAAATTGTCGTCGATCGATGCGGCAAGGGCGTTCAAGGCCGTCGCTTCTGCCAGAATGGTATCGCGGCCGGCTGCGATCATGTCTGTAGCGGCGCGGGAATCACGGGTCGTGTATGCGCCCAGGTCTTCCATCAGGCCCTCTTTGTGGCCATCGCTTCGGATTCGTTCAACCACACCATTCCCGCCATTGCATAGTCTGCCCGCGACCACGATCAGTCATCGCACGCATCATCATGTCGCCGCATAGAGCACAGACGACGGCCTCGTTTGAAGCCCGATTGTGACCCGGCATCATTTTATGCGTCAACGCGCTTCAATGGGCAAAGATATCCACTTCGTTCCAGCCGAGCAGATCAAGATCGGCCCGTTTGGGCAGGAAGTCGAAGCAGGCCATCGCGAGTTCGCTTCGGTTTTCGCGTTGAAGCATGACGTCGAGCCGCTCACGCAAGGCATGGAGGTGGAGCACGTCCTGCGCGGCGTAGGTTTGCTGTGCCTCGGTCAGCTCGGCAGCGCCCCAATCGGAACTCTGCTGCACTTTCGAAAGATCGACCCCGAGCAGTTCGCGACACAGTTCCTTGAGCCCGTGACGGTCAGTATAGGTGCGAACGAGCTTCGAGGCGATCTTGGTACAGTAGACCGGTCCGGTTTGCACACCCAGATACTGCTTCATGACGGCAACGTCGAAGCGAGCGAAATGGAACAGTTTCAGCTGGTCGGGATTCGTCAGCATGCGCGTGAGATTGGGAGCATTCCACGACATGCCGTCGAACTTCACCAGATGAGCGATTCCGTCGCCCGAGGAAAGCTGCACGACGCAGAGACGGTCGCGAAGGGGATTGAGACCCATCGTCTCCGAATCGATCGCGACGACAGGACCGAGATCGAGATCTTCCGGGATATCACCATGATACAAATGGATCGTCATCGGCTCACTCAGACAGGAATTCCGACAACGAGTATCGCCAAACATGGTGAATTTCGGGTTAACGGCTACCCGCAAGGCCGGATTATTGGGGACGTTGGTGCCCAGGAGAGGACTCGAACCTCCACGACCAGATGGTCACTAGCACCTGAAGCTAGCGCGTCTACCAATTCCGCCACCTGGGCATCGTGCGCGGTGATTTATGGTCTCTCGGTGCCGTCGTCAACAGCTTTGCGCAGGCTTTTCGCACGACGGTGTCATCAGCCATCACAGGTTACGGTTCACCTGCCGATCGGGATCGTCTATATCCCTGACCCAGACTTTCTGTTGGAATCCGCCCCGTTCGCGCCATGGCCGCCGGTGGCGGGAGCTCAGCGGTTTTCGGAGGCAGGATGCGGAACGCAACGGTCACGGTTTTCGGCGGCTCGGGGTTCATTGGCGAGCAGGTCGTCAAGCGGTTGGCGGACGATGGTGCAATGGTTCGGGTGCCCACCCGCAATCCCGCCCTTTCGGGCTATCTCTGTCCGCTGGGCGAGGTCGGGCAGGTCGTGCCGGTCAAGCTCGCGGGAGTGGAGCCCGGGGATATCGATGCCGCCATGGCCGGCTCGACCCACGTGGTCAACCTCATCGGCATCATGCACGAGCGCAAGGCGGGCGACTTCGATCGCATTCACGGCGAACTCGCCGGCACCATCGCCCGGTCGGCGAGCGAGCACCGGGTTCGTTCGCTGGTCCACATCTCCGCGATCGGTGCCGATAGCGGGGCGCTGAGCGCCTATGCCCGCAGCAAGGCCAAGGGGGAGGAGGCTGTCCGCGATGCCTTCGGCGATGCGACCATCCTTCGTCCCAGCGTTGTCTTCGGGCCGGGCGACGGCTTCTTCCACCGGTTCGCCGAGATGGCGACGCTGTCACCCGTGCTGCCGCTGGTCGACGGGGGGGAGACACGCTTCCAGCCCGTCTATGTCGGCGATGTCGCCGATGCCGTGCTGACCTGTCTTGGTGGCACGCATGCCGGTATTTACGAACTGGGCGGGCCGGAGGTGAAAACCTTCAGGCAGCTCCTGAGTTACATGCTCGAAAAGCTCGGTCGCGGCAACCGGCTGGTGAATGTGCCATCCGGCATTCTCGAATTCCCGGCGCGCTTGATGGAGTACCTGCCCAATCCTCCCCTGACCCGTGATCAGTTGCTGTTGCTCAAGCGGGACAACGTCGTGTCGGCCAATGCCCGGACCCTGTCCGATCTGGGTATTCACCCGACACCCATGGAAATCGTGGTACCGCGCGTGGTCAAGGCCTTCGCCCGGCCGAGGATTGAGGTTCCTGCCATCTGACAAGTCCCGCGCCCGCCTTTCGTCATCGCGATGGCACCCGCTAGTGCTCAGGCGCATTCACTTCGTTCATTCACCCGAGCACTGGTTCCTTGTTTTTGCATCAATTTATCCAGTCAGATCAGTATGATCTGTCTGGATCGATGCACTAGGTCGATGCCATCGGGCTGCATAGCTGCGAGTTGGAAGCCACCATTCCGGATAACATCCAGTACCGTGTTTCAGGTGGGCACAAGCTCACGGGGCGCATCCGGCCAAGCGGCAACAAGAATGCGGCCCTGCCGATCATTGCCGCGTCGCTTCTGACGGACCAACTCGTCCGCCTGACGAACGTGCCGCGCATCCGTGATGTCGAGGCGTTGGTCGAACTGGTCGCCTCGATGGGTGCGGACGTGCGCTGGACAGGCGACAACGCGCTGGATATCCGGGCATCCGATGTCCGGCCTGCCGATCTCGATCCGGATCTCTGCGCCCGCATCCGTGCATCCATCCTGCTCGCGGGGCCGATGCTGGCGCGCTGCGGCGAACTCACGCTCCCGCCGCCCGGCGGTGATGTCATCGGTCGGCGACGCATCGATACGCATTTCCTTGCCCTGCGCCAGCTTGGCGCGACAATAACCGCGGGGGAAACCTATCGATTCCGGGCCGGCAAACTCGTCGGAGCCGACGTGTTCTTCGATGAGCCATCGGTCACCGCAACCGAAAACGCCCTTTGTGCGGCGGTTGCGGCCGAGGGAACCACGATCCTGCGCAATTGCGCATCGGAACCCCATGTCCAGGACCTTGCCCGCTTCCTGAATGCGCTCGGGGCGCGGATCGAGGGGATCGGCACCAACACGATGGTGGTCGAGGGCGCGCGCGCTCTTGGTGGCACCACCCACGCAATCGGTCCCGATCACATCGAGGTCGGATCGCTCATCGGCCTTGCCGCCGTGACGCGTTCGCACATCACGATTTGCAATGCCGGCGTGGAACACCTGCGCTCGACATTGATGAATTTCGAGAGACTGGGAATTGCCTGCGGGGTGGATGGTGACGACGTGGTTGTTCCCGCGGAACAGGAGCTGAAGATTCAGGCGGATTTCGGTGGCCATATTCCCAAGATCGAGGATCAGCCATGGCCGGCATTCCCCGCCGATACCATGTCCATCGCCATTGTTGCGGCGACGCAATGCGATGGTGTCGTCTTGATGTTCGAGAAGATGTTCGAAAGCCGGATGTTCTTTGTCGACAAGCTGATCGCGATGGGCGCTCGGATCGTTCTGTGCGATCCCCATCGGGCCATCATCGCCGGACCGTCGAGATTGAGGGCGGCACGACTGGAAAGCCCGGATATCCGGGCCGGCATGGCCATGCTGATCGCGGCCATGTGCGCCGAGGGGACGAGCACGATCAACAATGCCCAGCAGATCGAGCGGGGTTATGAACGCATCGACGAACGCCTGAACGCGCTGGGGGCGCAGATCACCCGGATCCCGGCGCGGGGCTGACGTTCGGCCGACGGTTCACGCCCGGCAGGGGGATCTATCCCGCAAGCGGACTGCTGACGCCCCACATCGACAACAGGACCAGCATCACGATGCCCAGTGCTATCCGGTACCATGCGAACGGCACGAAGCCATGCTTGCTGATGAAGGCGATGACCGACCGGACGACCGCGAGTGCGGCGAGGAAGGCGATCACGAAGCCGACGGCGATCAGGCCGGCATCATCGAAGCTCAGCACGTCCCGGTTCTTGTAGAGGTCGTAGACCGTCGCTCCCAGCATGGTCGGAATGGCGAGGAAGAACGAGAATTCGGTAGCGACCTTGCGTTCGAGGCCGAGCAGCAGGCCGCCCATGATGGTCGCGCCAGAGCGCGAGACGCCCGGGATCATCGCCAGCGTCTGGCACAGGCCCACCGTGATCGCCAGCAACGGGCTCATGGTCTCGATGGTTGTCGGCTTGGGCTGGTGAACGCGGCGTTCGATGACGATGATCAGGATGCCGCCGACGATGAGGGCCACCGACACGACCCAGGGATTGAACAGGACGGACTTGATGAATCCGTGGAGCAGGACGCCGAGGACGGCGGCGGGCAGGAATGCGAGGACGATGTTGCGCACGAAGGCGAAGGCCGACGGGTCCGAGAACATGCGCAACGCGACATGGATCAACCGCTCGCGATAGGCCCAGCAGACGGCGAAGATGGCACCGAGCTGAATGACCACCTCGAAGACCTTTCCGGGCGGTCCCTCGAACCCGAGGATATTGATCAGCAGGATGAGATGGCCGGTGGAGGAGACCGGGATGAATTCGGTAAGTCCTTCGATGAGGCCGAGCAGGCTCGCTTCGAAATACTGGGTCAGGTCCATGGGCAGGGCAGGTCCGGGAAAGTGGGGGAGGGATCCGGGGGCTGGTTCGCCACAGGGGACAATGACCAGCCTGCGTCACCTAGCCCCGGTCATGGACCATGACAAGTTAACAATTAATTAATACCATTTCAGTAGTGAATCTTGAAAAATTCCCACTGTGCAATCGCCGGATCAGGTGATGCGGGGCAGGATAATTCGAAAATAATACCGTATCGGTATGATTGGCCGGAATCATCGCTTTACGCCCGCCCGGCTCGCCTATATAAGATGGACCGCCGGGATCTTGTGTGAGCCTGATGATCGGAGTGGCACCCGTCGACGTCCCGCAAGTCGGGCGACCGGACGCGGCAGCCGCCGTTCGACGCCTCTCCCGGCGTTCATGATCCCGTTTCGTGACCGAAAAGATTGAAGGGGAGGGCGCCCTATGGCCCGCAAGATGATGCAGTTCGTCAGCCTCGGCCATGCCATGCCGGAAAAGCGCGATGCCGGGCTGCGAAAGCAGGATTTCCAGGAAATCTACGATCGGTTCGCGGACAAGGCCGCGGGCGATCAGGCGTCGCGCTGCGAACAGTGCGGCATTCCCTTCTGCCAGGTCCATTGCCCCCTGCAGAACAATATCCCCGACTGGCTGAAACTGACGGCCGAAGGTCGCCTGCAGGAAGCCTATGAACTCTCGTCGGCAACCAACAACATGCCGGAGATCTGCGGCCGCATCTGTCCGCAGGACCGCCTTTGCGAGGGCAATTGCGTTCTCGAACAGTCGGGTCATACGACCGTCACGATCGGGGCCGTGGAAAAGCACATTACCGAGACCGCCTTCGAGCAGGGGTGGGTGCAACCCGTGCGTCCGCTGTGCGAGCGGAGCGAATCGGTGGGCATCGTCGGGGCCGGTCCCGCCGGTCTTGCGGCGGCCGAGGAACTTCGCCGGCAGGGTTACAGGGTCACGGTGTATGACCGCTATGATCGCGCCGGCGGTTTGTTGATCTACGGGATTCCCGGATTCAAGCTGGAAAAACACGTCATCCAGCGCCGGCAGAAGCTGCTTGTCGATGGCGGTGTGGAATTTCAGTTGGGTGCGGATATCGGCGGAGAGGGAAGTCCTTCCTTCGCCGGCCTGCGCGAGAGGCATGATGCCATCCTGATCGCGACGGGTGTCTACAAGGGAAGGGAACTCGGCGGGCTCAATACCGCCCTTGAGGGGATTGTTCCGGCCCTGGAATTTCTCACGGCCGAGAACAGGCATGACCTGGGTGACCGGGTCGAGGCCCTCGAGAGCGGCCGCCTCAGCGCGAAGGACAAGAATGTCGTCGTGATCGGCGGTGGCGACACGGCCATGGACTGCGTGCGCACGGCCATCCGCCAGGGCGCGCGCACGGTGCGCTGCCTCTATCGCCGCGACAGGGCCAACATGCCAGGCTCGATGCGCGAAGTGAAGAATGCCGAGGAGGAAGGCGTCGAATTCGTCTGGCAAACGGCGCCGGAAGCTTTCCTCGGCGACGGGGCGGTTCGCGCGGTTCGCGCCATCCGCATGCGGCTTGGTGCGCCCGACGCCTCGGGGCGTCAGCGTCCGGAGGTGATCGAGGGCTCGTCGCATGACATCGAGGCCGATCTCGTCATCAAGGCCCTTGGGTTCGATCCCGAGGACATCCCGGCCATGTTCGACGAACCGGCGCTCAAGGTCACCCGTTGGGGTACCGTGACCATCGACTGGGACACGATGATGACCAGCATGGATGGTGTGTTCGCTGCCGGCGACATTGTTCGCGGCGCTTCGCTGGTGGTCTGGGGCGTGCGCGATGGCCGGGAAGCCGCTGCTTCCATACACCGATATCTGCAGAACCGTGACGCCGGGGCCGATGCGCCCATGGCTCTGGCATCGTGAGGGGAACTCCCATGAGCAGGAACGAAAAGGGTTTCGAAAACGCCCTCGAATTCGTCGAGACCTATCAGCGTGAAAGCGCGAGGCTCGCCGCACTGGGCATGGAGGACGCTCTGGCGGACCGCGATGCCTGCGGTGTCGGTTGTGTCGTTGCCATCGACGGAAAACCCCGGCGCGAGGTTGTGCTGGGCGGCATCGACGCGCTCAAGGCGGTCTGGCATCGCGGGGCGGTGGATGCCGACGGCAAGACCGGTGACGGGGCAGGCATCCATATCCAGATTCCGCAGGAATTCTTCAAGGAGCAGATCAAGGGCGCGCGCGATGCCCTGCATCGGGTGGCCGTCGGCATGGTATTCCTCCCGCGCAACAGCTTCCAGCAACAGGAAGCCTGCCGCACTCTGGTGGAGAGCGAAATCCTTTCCTTCGGGTATTCGATCCGCGGCTGGAGACAGGTGCCGGTCAATACCAGTGTCATTGGCGAGAAGGCCCAGGTCACGCGGCCCGAGATCGAACAGATCATCATCGGCAACCCCGAAGGCCGTGACGATGACAGTTTCGAACGCGACCTCTATGTCATCCGGCGGCGTATCGAAAAGCAGGCGCTGCGGGAGAACATCACCGAATTCTACATATGCTCGATGTCATGCCGCTCCATCATCTACAAGGGGCTGTTCCTCGCCGAACAGCTCGCAGTGTTCTACCCGGACCTGCTCGACGAACGTTTCGTGTCGAGTTTTGCCGTCTTCCACCAGCGCTATTCGACCAACACCTGGCCTTCATGGCGTCTGGCGCAGCCCTTCCGCACGCTGGCGCACAACGGAGAGATCAACACGCTGCGCGGCAACGTCAACTGGATGCGCAGTCACGAGACCCGCATGGCCGCGGAATGCCTGGGGGAATACAATGACGACGTGAAGCCGTTCATCCAGTCGGGAAGCTCCGATTCGGCCTCGCTCGATGCGGTGTGCGAGGCGCTCGTGCGTGGCGGCCGCAAGCTGCCGCTGGTCAAGACGATGCTGGTTCCGCCAGCCTGGTCGCATCGCATGGCCATGCCGAAGGAGCATGCCGACCTTTTCAGCTACTGCAACTGCGTCATGGAGCCGTGGGACGGGCCGGCAGCCCTCGTCGCCACGGACAGCCGCTGGGTGGTGGCCGGCATGGACCGCAACGGTCTGCGGCCGATGCGTTACAGCCGTACGTCCGATGGACTTCTGGTGGTAGGCTCGGAAAGCGGCATGGTACCGTTGCGCGAAGCCGACATTGTCGAAAAGGGCCGGCTCGGACCGGGTGAGTCAATCGGTGTCGACCTTGAAAACGGGCGATTCTATCACGACCGGGAGTTGAAGGATTATCTGGCATCGCTCAAGCCCTATTCACGCTGGGTCGAGAATATCACCCATCTGGAAACGCTTGTGGAGAAGCATGGTCCGGCACCACAGACCTTCGAGCGTGGAGAGCTGCGCCGCCGGCAGGCCCTGTTCGGCCTGACCATCGAGGACATGGAGCTGATCCTGTCGCCCATGGCTGTCGACGGCAAGGAAGCGCTGGGCTCGATGGGCGACGATACGCCGATGGCGGTATTGTCGAAGAAGTATCGCGGCCTGCACCATTTCTTCCGTCAGCAGTTCAGTCAGGTGACCAACCCGCCCATCGACCCGTTGCGGGAATGGCGGGTGATGAGCCTGAAGACGCGGTTCGGCAATCTCGGCAATGTCTATGACGAGGATCCGAGCCAGACCGCGATCCTGCAACTCGAAACGCCGGTGCTGACGACCACCGAATATCATGCCGTTGCCGGATATTTCGGGGATAATGCGCGCACCATCGATTGCACCTTCCTTGCGCATGACGAGTCCAATCCCAAGGGCGAGCGTCTGCGTGCGGCGCTGGACCGGATCCGCCAGGAGGCGGAGGAGGCGGTGCGTGGCGGTGCCGAGGACCTCATCCTCACCGATGAGCATGTCGGGCCCGAACGGGCGCCGATCCCGATGATTCTTGCGGTGGGAGCAGTGCACAGCCATCTGGTCCGGCAGGGATTGCGCGCCTTCAGCTCGATTACCGTACGTAGCGGAGAATGTCTGGATGTGCATTACTTCGCCGTGCTGATCGGTGTCGGTGCGACAGCGGTGAATGCCTATCTGGCGGAAGCGGCCATTGCCGATCGCCATGCGCGCGGACTGTTCCCCAACCTCACGCTTGCCGAATGCATTGCCAACTATCGCGAGGCGGTGAACCAGGGCCTGCTGAAGATCATGTCCAAGATGGGCATTTCCATCGTCAGCTCCTATCGCGGCGGATACAATTTCGAGGCGGTCGGCCTTTCCCGTTCGCTGGCCCGGGAATATTTCCCGGGTCTGGTCACCCGCATCTCGGGCATTGGCCTCACCGGCATCAAGTACCGGGTGAAGGCCATGCACGAGCAGGCCTTTGCCACCAGCGAGCCGCCACTTGCGATCGGGGGGTTCTATCGCTATCGGCGGGGTGGCGAGGCGCATGCCCTCGAAGGGCGGATGATCCACCAGCTCCAGCATGCGGTGGCGACTGATTCCTACGCCGCCTACAAGCGTTATGCGGAGACGGTCTACGCTCAGGAGCCTGTGACCGTGCGTGATCTTCTCGACTTCGTGTACCGCAATGATCCGGTTCCGCTGGAAGAAGTCGAAAGTATCACGGAGATCCGCAAGCGGTTCGTCACGCCGGGCATGTCGCTGGGAGCGTTGAGCGCCGAGGCGCACGAGACGTTGACGATCGCCATGAACCGGATCGGAGCGAAATCGGACTCGGGCGAGGGGGGCGAGGGTGCCGAGCGCTATGTCCCGCGACCCAATGGCGACAATGCCAATTCGCCGATCAAGCAGGTCGCGTCGGGCCGGTTCGGTGTAACGGCCGAATATCTCAACGCTGCACGCGAGCTGGAAATCAAGGTGGCACAGGGGGCGAAGCCCGGCGAAGGTGGCCAGTTGCCGGGGTTCAAGGTGACGGTGGAGATCGCCCGTCTGCGTCATGCTACGCCCGGTGTCACCCTGATCAGCCCGCCGCCGCATCACGATATCTACTCGATCGAGGACCTTGCGCAGCTGATCTACGATCTCAAGCAGATCAATCCCAAGGCCAAGGTGTGCGTGAAACTGGTGTCGGAAAGCGGCATCGGCACGATCGCGGCAGGCGTGGCCAAGGCCAGGGCCGATGTCATTCTCGTATCCGGTCACAATGGCGGCACGGGTGCCAGTCCGCAGACCTCGATCAAGTTTGCCGGCACGCCGTGGGAAATGGGTCTTTCCGAGACCAACCAGCTGCTCACTCTCAACCGCCTGCGTCACCGCGTCGTCCTGCGGACCGATGGTGGCCTCAAGACCGGCCGCGATATCGTCATCGCGGCACTTCTCGGTGCGGAGGAGTACGGTATCGGCACGTTGTCGCTGGTCGCCATGGGATGCATCATGGTGCGGCAGTGTCACTCGAACACCTGCCCGGTCGGTGTCTGCACACAACGGGATGACCTGCGCGCGAAATTTACCGGCTCGCCGGAGAAGGTCGTCAACCTGATGACTTTCATTGCCGAGGAAGTTCGCGAAATCCTTGCATCGCTGGGACTTCGCTCGCTCGAAGAGGCAGTCGGCCGCACCGACCTGCTCAAGCAGGTGGGACGCGGCTCGCAGGACCTCGACGATCTTGACCTCAACCCGATCCTCGCGCAGGTCGATGCGGCAGGGCTGCCTCGTCATTGTGCCATCGAGGGCCGCAACGAGGTCCCGGACACGCTCGATGCGCAGATGGTCAAGGACGCGACCCCGTTGCTTGAGGATCGCGAGAAGATGCAGCTCACCTACAATGTCCGCAATGTCCACCGCGCGGTGGGCACGCGGCTGTCGGCACACATCACCAAGCGCTACGGCATGGCGGGATTGCAGCATGGCCATCTCACGGTACGGCTGCGCGGTTCGGCAGGACAGTCGTTGGGTGCCTGGGCGGTGCAGGGGTTGCGTCTCGAAGTGTTCGGCGATGCCAACGACTATGTCGGCAAGGGCCTGTCCGGTGGCAGCATTACCGTGAGGCCGATGGTCTCCAGTCCGTTGGTGGCGCGTGACAACGCCATCATCGGCAACACCTGCCTCTACGGTGCCACGGCGGGCGAGCTGTTCGCGGCGGGCCGGGCCGGCGAGCGGTTTGCCGTGCGTAATTCCGGTGCCGTGACGGTCGTCGAGGGATGCGGCGACAACGGCTGCGAGTACATGACCGGGGGCACGGCCGTCATTCTCGGGCCTGTCGGTGACAACTTCGCCGCGGGCATGTCGGGTGGCATGGCGTTCGTGTGGGACCCGGACGGGCAGGTCGAGGAGCGGCTCAACGGCGACATGGTGGTCTGCCAGCGTATCGAGGTCGATCACTATGCCGCCTTGCTCAAGGACCTCATCGGTCGCCACGTCGAGGCCACGCAAAGCATGCTCGGTGACAGCTTGCTGCGCGACTTCGATCGGGAGATCGAACGCTTCTGGCAGATTGTGCCCAGGGAATTGCTTGGCAAGCTGGAGGTTCCGGTAACAGCCGACGTCGCCGAGCGGGCCAACGCCTGATCGTCGGCGTGCCGTGGCTGTCTGTGGTTCGGTGCCACCCTCTCTGTTTCGAGAGGGTGGCCGTGCGGTAACGGATGCCGCATCGGGAAGATCCGGCGATACAAGAATATTTCAACTTATGATATATTAACTGTAAAAATATTCTACTTTTGGGAAATGCATTGTGATATGACGGATGGATCCTGTTCTACCGTTCGGGGTCCGGAAAATTGCCTGTCGTGCATCGATGCCACTGGAATCGCCTCCCGCACTGTCTTCTGGCGGCAGCCCTGGTCACCCTCAGCCTTTCTTCGACCGTCGAAGCGGCAACGCCCGATCGTACCCGCCGTGTCGTGCCCGTCCCGCAACCCAAGCCTGCTGGCCACCAGGTTGAAATGGGGTTGATCGAGCCTGCCGCAGCGTCCCGCGGTCGGTCGGTTTCGAGCTTCCAGATGCCCGGCCTGGTGATCAGTGTCGACCACGATGCCAACCTGCTTGATGTGCAACTTCAGGAGGGGCGCATCCCGCGCGACGACCTTCGCCACCAGTTCGGCCTGCTGCAGCGGGCGGTACAGCTCCAGGATGAAAGAGGAGATCCGAAGCTGACGGCGGGACTCAAGAAGGTGTTCGATGGGTTGGCTCAATTGGCCCTGATCCTCGACGAACCCGATGCCGCGTTGCTTTCCGAGGAGCAGGCGCTGGCCCTGTTTGACAGGATGGCGCCATCGCAGCGCGGTCGCATGCCGGCCCGCATTGCACGACTGGAAACTCTGGACCGCTGGGCCGATCTGAACTTCCGTATGGGGAACTATGGCGATGCCGCCGATGCCTATCGCGAGATCGCGGCGGAGACCCTGCAGGGTGAGGGATTGTCGCGGCAGGAACCCGCCGTCTGGTCGCGGGTCGCCCGAACGATGATCAAGCTCGCAGCATCCCGTCGTCAACTTGGCGACCGGCAGAGTTCCATCGATGCGTTTCAGGCTGCCGGCTTCATTACCCGGGCACTGCTCGATCGGGAAGACATCAGTGAAACCGGACGGGAGCCGTTGTCCATGCAGCTGGCCTTCATTCGTACCAGCATCGAAACCATCGACGGAGCGTTGCCTGCTGATGGCGACCTCCAAAAGGCCGTTTTCCGGGATGTTGAGCCATGAGTGCAGCCGATACCCTCGAAGAACGGCGGGAACTTCTTGATTCAAGACGTCTTGATCGGCCGGTCGACACCAATGAATCGATGCACCTCGCCAAGGAGCGGGCCGGTGTGCCTTTTGCACAGCAATCCCGTGACATGTTGTCCCTGCGCCGTGGCTCCGGCGGCATCGAACCCAATGAGTACTACTATTTCGGACTTTATGACCGGACATTGTTCGACGATGCCGCACGTGCGGCTTTCCTCGGCCGCTGGCGGGTTCACCGCATGGCCAGTGCCTTCAATGAGGAGGTTTTCGGCAAGACGGGAGACAAGGTCGCCATCCAGAGAATGCTTGCGGCCGTGGGCATCGCCGTTCCGCGCACCCTCGCACTCTACAACAGGGATGGCACGGTGGACGAAGGCATACGCCATGTAGGCGATATTGATGACCTTCGTCGGCTGTTCCTCGAAATCCCGTCGGCGGGCCTGTTCGGCAAGCCCGTGTCATCGGTTGGCAGTCTCGGGGTGATTTCGATCGATGGCTTCGATGTGGAAAGCGACAGATTGCAGATCAGCGATGGCGGCAGCGTGTCATTGCGTGAATTCGTGGTTGAATTGAAGCGGTACGAGGAGGATGGGTACCAGTTTCAGGAACGCCTGCATTGTCACTTTGACATCAAGCCCATCCTCGGAAACCGCATCGGCACGCTGCGTGTGCTGGTGGCCAATGATGGGGAGCCGCAGATCGTCCGTACGAGCTGGAAGATACCGACCGGTACCAACATGGCTGACAATTTCTGGCGCAAGGGTAATCTTCTGGCGGCCGTCGAACCGGAGACGGGGCGTGTGTATCGTGTTGTTGACGATGTCTATCCCCGTTTGAAGGAGATCACCGAGCATCCCGATTCCCATGTGCGGTTGATCGACTTCATGTTGCCGGACTGGCGGGAGATGCGGGAAATGGTGATCGAGGCCTCGCGAACCCTCACCGGTCTGCCGCTGCTGGGGTGGGATGTTGCGCTGACCGACCGGGGTCCCGTCATTGTCGAAGTCGAAGGCAATGGCGGTCATCCGATGATGACCCAGCTTGCCCAGGGGCGTGGGCTGCTCGAAGAACCCGCCATTCGCTCGGTCATGGAGAAGATGAGAAAGATGCAGCCCAGTATGCCAGTCCTGCTCTTTCGCTACATCAGGCGAAAGGTGCTCGGCAAGGCGGCACCTTGAGATCTTCTGGTTGATAAATTATTTTTTTGGCGGAGTTTGTCAGGAGAACCTGTTCCAACTTATCGCAGCAGGCATTAGCTATCCCCGGTCAAGGTGGGGAGAGTGACGTGACGGATGACGAACGGCAGCAGTGGGTGGAATGTCTTCAGTCGGCATTGGAGCGGCGTTTCGGGGTAACTGCACAGGTGCCCGACGACCTCGGAACCGATGACCTTCGACGATTGTCAAGCATTGCCATGCGACGATCGCATCGAAGCTGGTCGGACCGGCCCGTCGGCGATGACCTTATACGATTGCTGGTTCTCACCGCCCTGAGTGCTCCGTCGAAAAGCGATCTTCAGCAGGCTGACATCATTCACGTGCGCGATGGGGAGTTGCGGGCGGCTGTTGCGGGGCTCGTCCCTTCCATGTCCTGGGTTGCAACGGCACCGGCATTCCTCATGATCTGCGGCAACAATCGACGTATCCGACAGGTTGGCGACGCGCGTTGTCACCCCTTTGCCAACGATCATCTCGACGCGTTCTTCAACGCTTCGGTCGATGGTGGAATTCACATGGCCTACCTGTTGATGGCAGCCGAGATGATCGGACTAGGCGGCTGCCCGGTCAGCGTCATCCGCAATCGTGCCGTGGAGGCGAGTGCCCTGCTGGGATTGCCCGAGCATGTATTCCCGGTGGCAGGACTGGCCCTGGGCTGGCCCGATCGCGAGAATTGCATCGTTCCGCGATTGTCGCCATCAATCACCTTTCACACCGACCGCTTCGAGGATGCGGGTATCGCCGAGATCGAAGCCTACGACCGCCGTCGGCGGGCGGTCCTGCCCTATGGTTCGCAGCGGCGTACCGACCTGTTCGGCTCCAGCGAAGACTACGGGTGGATGGAGGAGAAGGCCCGCCACTACTCCCTGCCCGAACGTCAGGATTTCGGCGCTTTCGTACGCGGCAAGGGATTTAGGCTCGACTGAGGCGGGCGGGTTCCATGTTCGACGCCATCGCGCCGCTCATCCTGCTGATCGCGCTCGGCGTGATCCTCGGTCGTTCGGGGTTCCTCGACGAGGAACGCCGGCGGGTCGTGGACGCGCTGCTGTTCCATCTGCTGATGCCGGCGTTCATCCTTGCCCGACTGGGCAGTGCCAGCCTTGACATGACGGTGCTCGCCGACCTCCTTGTGCTGGTCACGGGGCTGGTCAGCAGCACCGGTGTGGCCATGCTCTTGTTGCGCAGGCCGCTCTGCTTCGTGCTTGGCGGCATCTCCGGGGTGACATTCACCTCCCTTCTGCAAGGGACGATCCGCAACAATTTCTTCATTCCATTCGCCATCGCCGAGACGGCCAACCTCGATCTCGGCGGCCTGCTGGCCATGGCGACGGTCATGAATATCCTGCCTGCCACCGCGCTCAGTGTCTTCGCGTTGACCCGTCATGGCGACCATGCGACGAGGCCAGGCTGGAAATGCAGTCTGGTGACATTGGTCAAAAATCCCCTGGTGATGGCCGCGTTGGCCGGGACCGGTCTCAGCCTGTCGGGTATCGGACTCGACGGGCCGCTGGAAGGCGCGCTGCGCCTCCTCGGGAATGGCGTGCTGGGACTGGCCCTGCTGGCGGTCGGTGCCGGGTTGCGTCTGGGAAACATGCCTCGTGCCCGGATGGGTATCTTTGGGATCAGCCTGGCGAAACTGGCACTGTTGCCCCTCCTTGCGGCTCTGCTCGCGCATGCGCTGGATGCTGCGGCCACCACCACGGCCACTGCCGTCCTTCTGCACACGGCCCCGACAGCCGCTGGAGCATATATTCTTGCACGACAACTTGGCGGAGATGGCGAAACCATGGCGGCGATCATCTCCTTCCAGACGGCCGCGTGCATGTTCACCATGCCCCTGATGCTCTATCTGCTGGGAATACGCATCGTCTAGGTTTGGGGTTCCTTGCCCCTTCCCGGGAAAAAGATCGGTTGCCGAATCAGCACAACGGAGCAACATTGACATCCAGGGAGCAGGCAAAAAAGTTAGGGAGAGAACGAAGCATGCTGAAAAGAACTCTTGGCGCCTTGGCTGCGGCTGTGATCGGCTTGAACGCGTTCGCCGCGAAAGCCGAATATCCTGACCGGCCGATTACCCTGGTTGTTGCCTATGGCGCTGGAGGGGCCACCGACATTGCTGCTCGCAACATGGCTGCCGTCGCACCCAAATATATTCCGCAACCGATTCTGGTCGTCAATCGCACGGGTGCCGGCGGAGCGACCGGGACGGCATCGGTGAAGAGTGCCGATCCCGATGGTTACACGATGATCGTCGCCCGGGTCGGTTCCCACACCGTCAATCCCGCCATGAAGGCGAATCTGCCCTATTCGATCGACGATTTCAGGTATGTTTCCGTATTCGAACTCAACCCCGTGATCTGCGCCACCAGTCCTGACAGCGGCATCGACAGCATGGACGCCCTGATCGAGAGGGTGAGGGCCAATCCGGGTGAGGTTACCTACAGTTCGTCGGGCGTCGGATCGCTCCTGCATATTGCCGGTGCGCTGGTGATTGATGCCTTCGGTGTCGACAATGTCGCCGAAGCGGTGACGCATCTGCCGTT
Organism: Geminicoccaceae bacterium; assembly: GCA_020638465.1. NCBI lineage: Bacteria > Pseudomonadati > Pseudomonadota > Alphaproteobacteria > Geminicoccales > Geminicoccaceae > Geminicoccaceae bacterium. The sequence continues at coordinate 1,984,168 of JACKIM010000002.1, read as the reverse complement.
CCGGGGAGGCGGGGAGGCCGCGACAGCAGTGGTTGCCGGTAACGCAACATTCATCTGCACCAATTCGTCCGCGTTGATGGGGCATATCCAGAATGGGGCACTGACGCCCCTGATGGTGACGACCCATGATCGCCTTGACGGTGTCGATGCGCCGACAGCGGCTGAACTCGGTCATCCCGAACTGGAAGTCCTCGTCGGATGGAGCGGTATTGCCGGACCGAAGGATATCTCCGATGAGGTTTACGATGCCTGGAACAACTGGCTGGCGGAAATTGGCAACGACGACGATTTCGTCAGCACCCTGAAGGGACTTGGATCCATACCGGTGCAGATGAATACCAAGGATTCCGTTGCCTTCATCCAGAAGCAATATACGGAGTTCAAGCAACTGGTCGACAAGCTGGGCCTGCAAGTCGAATAGGGTACGGCAGTGTCCGGCATGGCCGGGGGGCGGCAGAACTTCCTTCTCGGGCTCGGCATTGCCGCCTTCGGTGTCCTGCTTCTCCTGGTCATTATTCCCGAAGGTGTTGTTGTCCCGAAGGGAGTTCGTTCGGCCGTGCTGTCGCCGGCTTTCTGGCCGAGTGTGATTGCCGGGTTCCTCATCGTATCCGGTCTGATCCTGGCCGTGCAGAGTCGTCTGTACGGCCAGTCGATGGAGCTGGAGCACCATGATGTCTCATGGTTGCGCTTTGGCCTGGGTGTCGTGTTTCTGGCGGTCTTCTATCTCCTTGTGCGACCGATCGGGCTCGTTCTCGCGTCGATGTTGGCCATTACCGCCTTCGGCCTTGTCGCACGCGCCCGGAACAGGCCCATGCTGCTTGTCACCGCCGTGATCCTGCCCCTTCTCCTTTACGGGTTCTTCGTCAAGATTGCCGGTTTGCCCGTTCCTGTCGGTCATTGGATATCATTTCCATGAATGGCATGGACGCGGCACTCGCTGCCCTGAGCGTGGTAGCCCATCTCGATAATGTCCTTGCGCTGGCCCTGGGCGTCGTGATCGGTGTGATTGTCGGCGCCATTCCGGGCATGTCGGCGACCATGGCCGTCGCGCTGTCATTGCCCTTCACCTTCACTCTGGACCCGATCGTCGGCATTCTCATGCTGCTGGGTGTCTACAAGGGGGGGATTTACGGCGGCTCGATCCCGGCCATCCTCATAAGGACACCGGGAACACCGGCATCGAGCTGTACCGTTCTCGATGGCCACCCCCTTGCTTCCAGGGGGCAGGCCGGCAAGGCGCTTGAGATGTCGCTCTATGCGTCCTGCATCGCCGATGTCATTTCCAATCTGTCGCTGATCCTGTTTGCGGCCTGGCTCGCCGCGTTTGCCCTATCCTTCGGCCCGCCGGAATTCTTCACGCTGATTCTCTTCAGCCTTACCATCATCGCCGGTGTTGCCGGTGATACGCTGATGAAGGGGCTCATCGCCGCTGGTCTCGGCCTGCTGCTGGCAACCATTGGCCTCGATCTGGTCTATGGAACCGACCGCTTCATTTTCGGTCAGGCCGATATGATGTCGGGGCTCAATTTCATTCCGGTCCTGATCGGGTTGTTCGCCATTCCCGAAATTCTCCTGCAATGCAGCAGTTCCCCGGATGATGAAGGGAAGATGGTTGCACTCGGGCATTCGCATGCGACGATGGCCGACATGCGCCGATGTCTGAAATCCATCCTGCGTGGAAGCGTTATCGGCGTCATCATGGGAGCGATACCCGGCATTGGCGGTGCCCCCTCCGCCTTCATGTCGTATGGTGCCGCACGGAGGGCATCGCCGGACGGGGATAATTTTGGCAAGGGCGAACTCGAAGGTGTCGCCGCTGCCGAGGCTGGCAACAATGGCGTATGCGGTGCCACGATGATCCCGCTGCTGGCGCTTGGCGTACCGGGCGATGTCATCACGGCGGTAATCCTCGGTGCCTTCATGGTACATGGCCTGCAACCGGGGCCGTTGTTGTTCCAGCAGAATATCGTCATGATCTATTCGATCTTCATCGGCATCATGCTGTCATCCGTCTTCCTTCTGATCGTCGGACTGGTTGCGATACGCATTTTTCGCCATGTGGCGGATATCCCGAAATCGATTCTCATGCCGTCGGTTCTGGCGTTGTGCGTGTTTGGCACCTATGCGGTCAACAACACCATGTTCGATGTATTGGTGATGTTCGCCACGGGTCTGCTGGGCTATGGCATGATCCGCCTTGGCATGCCCGTTGCCCCCTTTCTCATAGCCTTCATTCTGGGGCCCATGCTGGAAGACAACTTCCGCCAGGCCATGTTGATGGGACGGAGCGATTTCGTGATCTTCTTCCGCAGCCCCATCACCTGGTTCTTCTGGTCGCTCACCTTGCTGAGCGTCGGCATGATGATCTGGCGCGGGGTCCGTCCCATGCCCGCAGAGGTCAACTGAGCGACAAGGTTTCGTCTTGAGCATATCCGTTGTCGATCGACCATTGACGTGCGGTAATGCCTGTCACTTGGAACGCAGGTGGTGGAAGCCGGAGCCCGGTTGTATGGCACGATGATTGATGGGGATTTCGGGGCTCGGATGAGCCGACCGGCCTGTCCCGTATGCCGATCGGCTGACAGCCATTCGCTGGTCGAGGTGGAGGGACGTCGGTACTGGGCGTGCCCGGTCTGCGAGGTGCGCTATCTGGATCCATCCCGGCATCCGACTCCGGATGAGGAGCGTGCGCAATATGCGCTTCACCGCAATGAGGTTGACGATCCGGGATACCGGAAGTTCCTCGCGCGCCTCGCGACCCCACTGCTTGAAAGGCTTGCGCCGGCATCGAGCGGCCTTGACTACGGATGTGGTCCGGGACCGGCGCTGGCAGCCATGCTACGTGAAGCGGGGCAGCGAATGGCCGTCTATGATCCGCTCTATGCGCCCGACCGAAAGGTACTGGGACGGTCTTACGACTTCATCACCTGCAGCGAAGTGGTCGAGCATTTTCACCAACCGGCTGACGAGTTCGTCCGTCTGACCCGACTCGTGCGGCCGGGGGGCTGGATTGCGGTGATGACATGCTTCCAGACAGATGATTCACGATTTGCCCGGTGGCACTACCGACGTGATCCGACTCATGTGGTCTTTTATCGCGAAGCCACATTCCGATACATTGCGAAGATCCATGGGCTGTTCCTTGAGTTCCCCGCGAGGAATGTCGCGTTGATGCAAAAGTCCACCAACGATGGGAATCCACCACCGGCTTCGGACACGCCCGGGAGATCGTCTCACGAGACCACGCCGATATAGGGGAGGTGGCGGTAACGCTCGGCATAGTCGATCCCGTAACCGACGACGAAGACATCTTCGATGGTAAAACCGATGAAATCGGCTTCGAAGTCGACCTGTCGCCGCGACGGCTTGTCGAGCAAGGCACAAGTCCATATCTTCCTGGCGCCGTTCTCATAGAGAAGATCGGTCGTGAACTTGAGCGTACGGCCGGTATCCTGGATATCGTCGACCAGTAGCACATCGCGATCATCGACAGTGGTGGGCATGCCGCCGATGACCTTCACCCGACCCGAGCTCTCCTTGTCCAGCCCGTATGAACTGACCTGCAGGAATTCGATGTCCGGTTGCAGCCCCTTGGCGTCGAGGGCGCGCGTGAGGTCGGCGGCGAGCATGAACGCCCCCTTGAGGAGCCCGACCAGCATGATGTCCGGTGGAACCGCCAGGGCGATCTGATCGGCCAGTTCATCGATCCGGCGATGAACTGTCTCGGCGCTGTAAAGCGGTGTTACAGTTTCGCTCATCTGCTTGCCTCCCGACAACCGCACCAATGACGCTCACATCAGATCAGGACATGCGTTCTAGCCGGCCTTGCCCGTTGTCGTTCCATCCGCCGAAACACCCATGCGACGCATGATGATCCATTGCTGGGCGATGGAAAGGAGGTTGTTCCAGGTCCAGTAAATGACGAGGCCGGCCGAAAACGTCGAGAACAGGAAGGTGAACATCACCGGCAGGAACATCATGACCTTCGCCTGGACCGGATCCGCCGGCTGCGGGTTGAGCCGCTGCTGGAGGAACATGGTGATGCCCATCGCCAGTGGCCAGGCACCGATCATCAGGACGTGTGGCGGCGTGAACGGCAGCAGGCCGAACAGATTGAAGACCGTCGTCGGATCGGGAGCCGAAAGGTCGTGGATCCAGCCATAGAATGGCGCATGTCTCATTTCGATGGAAACGAACAGCACCTTGTACAGCGAGAAGAAGACCGGGATCTGCACAAGTATCGGCAGGCATCCGGCCATCGGATTGACCTTCTCCTTCTTGTACAGGGCCATGAGTTCCTGCTGCATCTTCTGCTTGTCATCACCGTAGCGCTCACGCAGCTTCTGCATTTCGGGCTGCAGCTTCTTCATCTGGCTCATGGCCCGGTACGACTTGTTGGCCAGCGGGAAGAACAGCAACTTGACCAGCAGCGTCAGGCAGAGGATGGCAATACCGTAATTGCCGACGAGCCCCTGGAAGAACTTCAGCACATGAAAGATCGGTTTGGTAAGGAAATAGAACCAGCCGAAATCAACGGCGCGATCGAATAACGGAATGTCCAGATTTTCCGAATAGCGGTCCAGCAGGTCGACTTCCTTCGCACCGGCGAAGAAGTGATGCGTCACGCTGACGGTCTCGCCGGGTTGAATGGTCCGCGGCTGCCACAGGTAATCGATCTGATAACGATTCTCGTTGTCCTTCGTCGTCTCGCGGAAATTGGCTGTCAGTTGTTCCTTCTGGTCGGGAATCAGGGCCGCCAGCCAGTATTTGTCGGTAATGCCGGCCCAACCACCGGTCGACGCCTTCTCGATGTCGCCATCTTCAACCATGTCCGAGTAGTTGATCTCGGACAGCGTGTCGTCGAATACGCCTATCGGTCCCTCGTGGAGGATGTAGTAACTGGAGACCGGAGGATTGCCCCATCGGCTGATGAGATCGTAGGGATGAAGCGTCACGGGCTTGTCGGTATTGTTCGTGACCTTCCGCGTTATCTCGAACATGTAGTTGTCGTCGAGAGATATGTTCTTTTCGAACGCGAGGCCCGCTCCATTGTCCCAGCTCAACGACACCGGAGAACCTGTATGCAGGGCACTGTCGCCGCTTTGCCAGATGGTGTGGGCATCCGGCACCCTGATATCGGGACTGTCGGAAACCCAGCCCGACTCCGAGAAATAGGCGTCGGCGGTACCCGCGGGGTTAAGGAGTTCGACCTCGGGAGACCTGGGGTCGATGGTCTCATGGTAATCGGCAAGCGTGATATCGTCGATACGCCCACCCTCAAGGGAGAGGGATCCGTGCAGGCGGCCATTGTCAATGCGGATGTTCGTGCGTCCGGAGATGATCGCGTTGCGGCTTTCGCCCTGGGATCCGGTGACACCGGGAACCGAGATGTTGCCGGATGTTTGCGCGCCGGGCGTCGGCTTGACCGTGCCGCTGTCGGCGGGCTGGGGCTGGCTGGCCTGCTGCTCTTGAGCTTCCTGCAACGCACGCTGCCGCGGCATCTCGTAAAATACCTGGAACAGCAGGATGATGCCGACCGAAATCACGATCGCCAGGATCAGGTTGCGCTGGTCACTCATCGAAGCGAACGGCCTTTCGGGTTAACATGGGACGGACTGCCGGCACCAAGCTTGTTGTCCGGTACGGGATCGTAACCCGACCCTCCCCAGGGATGACAACGCAGGATGCGGCGGATGGCAAGTACAGAGCCCTTGATGGCGCCATGACGGTCGAGCGCTTCGAGCGCGTATTCCGAACATGTCGGAGCAAATCGACAGCGAGGACCTAGCATGGGCGAAATGGCGTAACGATAACAGTATACGAGGAATTTCAGCGGAGCCGATGCAACTTTTCCAGGCCATCTTCGATTGCGCGGGTGATCTGGTCGAAACTGCATGTGAGGACCGGCGGCCGTGCAATCAGCACGAAATCGTGGCCGGCGGATGCAAGGCGCGGAAGAACGAACCGCGCTGCTTCACGCATGCGTCTCTTGGCACGATTGCGAACGACAGCATTCCCCAGTCTCTTGGTTGCGGTGAAACCGACGCCAATCTCGTTATCCCGCTTTTCTTCGGGCGGGGGCGTTCCTGCATGCTTGCGCTCCACGCACTGGAGAACCAAGATCCTGCCTGCGAACTTCCGGCCACGGGCGGCACGAAGAAACTCCGGCCGCTTGCGCATCCGGACAAGTTTGGCGCGGTCGGTCCTCTCATCCGGCGGGTCAACCGGCGTCAGGCGGAGAGCCGCTTGCGGCCGCGGGCACGACGGGCGTTGATCACCTTGCGGCCACCGACGGTAGCCATGCGCGAACGAAATCCATGCCGCCGCTTGCGGACAAGCCGGCTCGGCTGATAGGTCCTTTTCACGAGTTGACCTCACGATATGTTGGAATGACAAGACCTGCGTCGATATATGGACCGGAACGCCCGCTGTCAAATGGCCCGGTATTGTCACCGCAACATGACGGCGTGGGCGCGGCGGGGAAAGGTCCGCCATGCCGCTGAATGGAAACCGTGTCCGCCTCGGCCGCGGTCTCTCGGCGCGTGTGCTGGGTATTGCCGTGAGTTGTGTTCTTCTCGGCGAAGTCCTCATCTACCTGCCGTCGATTGCCCGCTTCTGGCAAACTTATCTCGAAGAACGGATCGCGGCGGCGCATCTGGCGGCACTGGTTCCCTCGGTCATCGATCATGACATCGACATAGGCGTCGTCGACGACCTGCTCATCTATTCGGGAACGGTGACTATCGTGGTCCGCGACCCGGAGTCCCAACTGATGCTGGGTGAACTGCCCGTCGTCGATCGAACCTATTGGCTCAGCGAAACCTCCGCCTTCGATCTTGTGCTGAATGCCTTCGAGACCCTTTATTCACGCGGCAGGCGTTTCATCCGGGTCATCGGTAATGCGCCGATGAAGTCCGGAACGGAGGTGGATATCGTCCTTGCCGATGCACATCTCTATTCGGAGATGGTCGCCTATTCGCGACGTGTCCTGTTCGTGTCGTTGTTGCTGTCGGCGATCGTGGCGTCCCTGCTGTTCGTCAGCCTGCAGCGTGTCATCATCCAGCCTCTGGGGCAGATCGCCCGGCAGCTCACCGAATTTCGGCGGCATCCGGAGGATTCAAGCGTCACGGCCACGCCTCGCGGGAGAAGCGACGAGATCGGTGTCGTGGAGCGTGAATTGATCGAGATGCAGCAGGACCTGCGTCAGGCGCTTGCCGGCAAGGCGCGTCTGGCCGCCCTGGGCGAGGCTGTCAGCCGGATCAATCACGATTTGAGAAATTCCCTGTCGAGTGCACTGCTGGTCTCGGATCGTCTCGAACGCAGCGATGATCCATCGGTGCGGGATGCGACCCCGCGTCTCGTGCGGGCGCTTGAGAGGGCCATCCGGCTTTGCGAGGCCACGCTTTCGCATGCGCGCAACCGGCCCCAGCCGTTGCGGCTGGCGCCGGTACCGCTGGCGGAACTGGTTCGTGAGGTGGTCGCGGATGTTGTCCTTCCCTATCCCGGTATCGAGGTGAATATCGATGTCTCTGCGGGAACGATGCTTCGTGTCGATCGTGACGAGATGCATCGGATGCTGACCAACCTCGTCCGCAATGCCATTCAGGCAATGGCTGATGGCGGGCGCATCGCCGTTCGCGCGGCGATGGCGACGGACGGTGGCTTTCGGAGCCTTGGCGGGCGCGGACACGGCATTGTGATCGCCGTGGAGGACAGCGGTCGTGGGATTTCGGGTCGGATGACCGACCAGCTGTTCGAACCCTTTGCGTCCGGCGGCCAGGGGGCGGGGTTGGGGCTTGCCATCGCCCGCGAGATCGCCCGGCGCCATGGCGGCGATGTGCGCCTTGCATCCACGGGTGCCGAAGGTACATGTTTCGAGATCATCCTGCCGCAGCGTGCTGTCATTCATTTTGAAAAATCCTGACGAGGAGGAAACCGATGATAGCCAAGGCTTCGTTGTACCTGGCAGCCGTTGCCGCCCTGGTCCTTGCCGGTTGCACCTTCGAGGGTCCCAGTCTGGCCGGTGTTCCGGGGCTGCAGATCCGCGTGCTGAACTATTACAGGGACCATGCTGCCGAGGACAACGGTCGGTGCCTTGCTCCGCGGATCCGTGCGATTACCCGGACCGAAGTGCTTGAGCAAGGCGAGGACCGTATCGTGTTGCGGCTCCGTTATGCCTACTACGACAGGGAGTTCGGTGCACAGGACGACCTGGATGTCATGGTCGGTCGCTGCAATGATTTTGCAACTCGCGATTTTACCATCGAGAAGAACGCGAACGGCGTGATGGTTGTAACCGGCATGACGGGCGAGACCCACACCATGAAGAACTGGAGCCGATAGGCGGTCGCTGGATCGTGCCGTGCCGGGATCACGGCTCGGCTGAATGGCGCAGAAGGTTGCTGCGGGCACGTGAAAGCAGGTCGAACTCGGTCGATTTTCCCTGTCTTTCGAATACCATCTGCCGCGCCTGTTCGAGATCGAGGAGGATGTCGCGGATGGCGGCATCCCGAACCATCGACTGTATCCAGGTCACGGCTACCATGCGCACGCCACGCGTGACGGGTTCGACCCTGTGCAGGGTTGTCGAGGGGTAGATGACGGCGTTGCCGGCCGGCAACCGGACCGCTTCCTCCCCGTCCCGTCCGACCGCCACGAGGTCGCCACCGTCGTAGGTATCCGGCTCGGTCAGGAACAGGGTGCACGACAGGTCGGTGCGCATCGGCGGCTGTCCCATGATGGCATCGTCGATATGATTGCCGTAATTCTGCGCATTTGCGTAGCGGGATATGATTGGTGGCATGATGCGCCGGGGCAGTGCCAGCGACCTGAACATCGGATGCCGTTCGAGTGCCTTGACGATCTGATCCTGCACCTGACGCAACGCGGCCGAAGGTGCCGCCTGGTCATTGTCCTTGACCATGCGGGCATGCCAGCCTGCCGTGGCCCGCCCGTCACGGAATTCCAGTTTGGAAAGGATCGAATTGATTGCGGCCATTTCCTCGCTATTGAGGACTCCACCGAGGGTCACGAACATGATGGCTCCTTTACAAGTCAAACCGACAAGGATGGCATAATGAAGAGAAGTCGATTCGTCTGGGTTTCGTTGGCGGCCGCGACTGTTACATTGGCAGGTGCGGCTGACTCAACTGCTGAAACTCGTGTCGATAACAAGAGTAATTCCAATGAAGGCTATGGCGTCAGGTTGCCGGCGCAGTCCTCGCGTATCCTTGTGGCCGATGCGATCGGTGGAGGGGAAGGGGGTGAAGGCGGAGAAGGGGGCGTCGAAGCCGCCGATGCGGCCAGCGATCCGGTCGTCTTCCTGACAGCACTCGATGTGATCGCCGCCCATGTCATTGCCGGGCGCGACATCTACGACGCCGGCAATCGCGAGGTCGGTACCGAGATGTTCGCGCACGCCATCAGCGAGATCTATGTCGAGATCGAATCCGTCCTGGAAGAACTCGGTGCCAGTCCGTTCATGGATCAGCTCGACCGGTTGCTCGAACTCGCAGGTGAGCAACAGCCGAACGCCCGGATCGACGAAGCCGCCGCTGCTGTCATGCAGGCACTTGATGACGCAGCGGGACATGCTCCTGCGAGTGGACATGACGAGATCGGTGTCGAGGCGCGGGTGCTGGCAGAGCTGATTGACCGTGCCGCGCGCCAGTATCGCGTGGCGCAGGCCGATGGCAGCGACGAGGCCTACATTGATGGTTACGGCTTCCTGGCGGCTGCCAGGTTGCGCTTTGCCGGCCAGCGCGAAGCGATCGAGGCGCTCGATCAGCATGCCGCGGCAGCGATCGACAATGGAATTACTGTGCTCGGTCGCGCCTTTCCCTCCGTGGAGAAAGATGGGGCGGCGGTTGTACCTGTCGGGGAACCCCTGGTTGCGGCCTCGCTCGCCGTACTTGCGACCAGTCGCTATTGAGAATGCGGATCAGCCCTCCTTGAGGGCTGACTGACGATAGCGGGTAATACCATCTGTGAGATAGGAAAGGATCGATCGTTCGCCCACCTGCAGTTCGATGTCGACCAGCATGCCCGGCAATACCGCATTGGCGGCGTCGCTGCCGACATGGGCGGTGTTGGTCAGGACCGACACCTGGTAGCTTGGAGCCTGCCCCTTCTCGCTGACGCTGGCATCGGTCGCGATCTGGTCGACCGTCCCCTCCAGCGTTCCATACCGGGCGAAATCGTAGGCTCTTACCTTGATCGTCACGGGCATGCCCTTCCTGATCCTGCTGATGTCCTCGTTGGCGACATCGGCACGGATGACGAGATTATCGTCGACGGGTACCAGTTTCATCAGGGGGGCATTCGCACCCACGGACTGCCCCTCGGCCAGAAGACCGAGTTCCTCGACGATACCATCGACGGGCGCTGTCAGCTCCAGCCCCTCGACAACGCTCGTGCGAGCGGCAGCCTCCTCGCGCAGTCGGTCGCGTTCCGCGGTCGCCCCGGCCAGCTCGGCGCGCAGGTCGCTCTGCCGCTTCCTTTCCAGGCGCTCCAGTTCGGCCTTGCGTTCGGCCACGGCGGCATCCGCGCTGCCGCGGCTGGCATGGGAACGTTCGAGCAATCCGCGTGTTTCCACCAGCTGGCGTTCCACCTCCAGGGCCTTGAGCTTGGGATAGAGCCCGCGCTCCGTGAGTTCCTTGACCGCGGCGAGTTGGCGTTCGAGCAGTTCGAGACCGCTTTTCAACCGTCTGGTATCGGCCTCGATCTCGCGTTCGCCATCGCGTCGTGCCCGGACCGATTCAAGCAGCGAGCGGCGCTCGGAATTGACCGACTCGCGCCGGGCCTCCATGAGTTCCCGCTGCTGGTCCAGCAGGTCGGGGCGACGTTTCGCGAGATCCGCGGGGAAGGCGAGGTCCGTGCCTTCGATCTCGGCCTTGAGCCTGGCAATCTCGGCATCCGCCTGATCCAGCTCGGTTTCCGTGCCACGCTGCTCGCTCAGGGCGATCTCGGGTGCGAAGGTCACCAGTGGATCCCCGGCATGCACGAACGTGCCTTCGGTGACATGCAGCCTGGCGATGCGACCGCCCTGGGAGTGGTTGATGACCTTCACGCGGCCCATGGGCTCGACCTTGCCGGGAGCGTCGATCACTTCATCGACATCGGCCCAGGCCATCCAGCCGATACCCAATCCGACCATCAGGGTAATGCTGCCGATGAGCGCGCTGGCCAGTGGCGAACTTCGCCGCTCCAGACTGGCTCGGGCGGTTGCGGGTACGACCAGCCGATCGTCCTCGTCCATGCGTTCGGTTCCACTCATGTTGCGGCTTCTTCGGGTTCCCGGGTCGTGCGAAAGCGGGCGGCGAGGTCGAGGACTTCCCGGGGGGCACCGGATATGGCGAGGCGGCCCTCGTGGATGAAGAGTACGCGGTCGCAGAGTTCCGCCACCGATCTGCGATGGGTTATGAGAAGCACGGTGCGGCCACGACCGGAGCGCCGGATATTCTCGAGCAGCCGCTTTTCCGAAGCGGCGTCGAGGGCGCTGGTAGCTTCATCGAGGATGATGAGCCGCGGATTGCGGACGATGGCCCGGGCAATCGCGACCAGCTGGCGCTGGCCGATCGAAAGGCCGATGCCGCGTTCGCCCAGCATGGTGTCGTAGCCCTGCGGCATGCCCTGCACGATGTCGTGCAGGCCGACGAACTTGGCGGCGGCGACAATCCGGGCGAAACTGCCGTCATCGGCAGCGATCGCAATATTTTCCGCGATCGTCCCCGAGAAGAGCTGGACTTCCTGTGGCACCATGCCGATCTGGTCGCGATACGCCGTCAATGGGACCTTTGACAGGTCGTGCCCGTCGAGGAAAACCCGTCCTTCCGTGGGAGGTTCGAGACCGGCGATCAGTCGGGCCAGCGTGCTCTTGCCGGATCCGGGAGCACCGATGATCGCAAGCATGGTTCCGGATTCGACCGTGAGATCGAACTGACGGATCGCAAGGGGCCGCTCCGCAGTGTAGCGAAAACTGACATGTTCGAGGCGGATCTGTCCCGTGATCTGGATGGGTGCCGCGGCACGGCGGTCGATCGACGGTTCCCGACTGGTGAACAATTCGTCAAGCCGCCGGAAGCTTTCGCGAACCTGTTGCACCTGGTTCCATGCGAAGAAGATCTGGCGCATGGGCGAGAGGGCACGGGCCGATAGGATGGTGCACGCGACCAGGGCGCCGATGGAGAGTTCTCCGGCCATGATCATCCGCGCGCCAAGGTAGACGATGACGAGGCCGGCGACGTGCTGCAAAGTCTGGGCGGAGCTTGCGACCAGGTTGGCCAGGCTCGAAGCCTTGAACGCGGTCCAGGCGCATTCGACCTGCCGTTCGTCGAAGCGGCGTTGCATCTCGTTTTCGATGCCCAGGGCCTTCACGGTCAACGCCTGGCCGACCATTTCGGCAAGACCCGCCGACTTTCCCGCGACGGCCCGGAAATTCTGGCGCAGCAGCCGGTGCTGGCGCTTGTGGGCGAGTGCCGAAATCAGGACGAAGCCCGGCATCGTGGCGAGGGTCACCATGCCGATCGTGGGGCTGAGGAGGAACAGTGCGGCCAGGAAAAATCCGACGAAGGCGAGATCGACGGTAAGCAGCGGCAGATGACCGGTGAGGAACTGGCGCAATTGGTCAAGTTGCCGAAGCCGTTCCATTGTCATGCCGGATGGCATCCGTTCGATGACGTGCAGGGGCAGCGACAGGATGTGCCTGACCACTTCGGTGGAGATCGCGAGATCGAGCTTTGAGCCGGTGTGGCTCATGACGTGGCCGCGCAGGCCGCGCATCAGCAGTTCGAACGCAAACAGCGAGACCATGCCGATGGTGAGGACGTCGAGCGTCTGCATGGATCCGTGGTTGATGACCTTGTTGTAGATGGTCATCATGAATAACGGTGTGGCGAGTGCCATGAGGTTGATGAATACCGAGGCGGCAATGATCTCGATGAGTGCGGGACGCAGGCGGAGAGCGACCGTGCGCCGCCACAAGCCCTGGTGCCGGTCTTCCTTTTTGCACGGCGTAAAACTGTACAATGTGCTGGATGCGTCGGCCGCAGTGGCGGGTTCGACCTCGTGGATGCTGCCGTTGCTCATGTCCATGACCAGCAGCCTGTCGCCCTTGCGTCCGCGTACCAGCCAGGCATCATCTTCGCTGGCGAGAATGTAGGGGGGCGGTTGGGATTCGAGGCGCGGGACATTCACCATGTGGCGTTGCATCGACAGTCCGACATGATCGGCAAGCCGGTACAATGTTGCTGCATCCGCACCATTCGCGGGTATGGTTGCCGCAGCTCTCAGTTCGCGATCGGATGTTGCCAGATCGAATTCGGCACACAGGGCGATGAAGCTGGACAGCAACGGATCGTTGTCACTGGCCCCGCCGGGTTGGGCAAGGTCGCCTCGCGGAGTCGGCATGGTTGGCTCATCCGGGTCAGATCGTGATGCCGTTTCAAATGGGACTTCCCCCATTAAGATAATGAATTTTGTTTTTCAACTACTTTTAGTTGAATTAAATTGCGTACGATCACTGCCAGCGCGCGTCAGGAAAATCGCCAACACTGTATCCGGATACGACCCGGCAAACGCAGGACCGCAGGGGCACCTCTCGGGTCCTGCCTGTGGTTCAAGATCCGTTCGCATCGATTTAACGATGTATAATTGTAGATGTTTCCAAATTGTCGGAGAGCTATTGTTCAAGGCCCGAATTGACCCGCAGAAAGCTCCGTGTATTCTATTGACATGAAAAAAATAACATCAAGAATTTGAATGTATAGGGGATTGAAAAGATGCTGGTTCATTCGCTTGTTATGAGCCAATACAAGCGCCCTCGCGGTCTCGTGGGATTGATTGTCGCGGGCTCGCTGGCGAGGCGAGCGACCCATGTCGAACGGAATGACTGGACGGTCGATTGTCTGGACCTGCGACCCGGCATGCGGATTCTGGAGATTGGCTGCGGTCCTGGTCTCGGCGTCGAAGCCTGCAGCCGGAAGCTCGAAGGCGGGTCCATCCTCGGGATCGATCATTCCCGCCTGATGGTACGCAAGGCACGTTCCCGCAACCGGGCCGCGATCCGCGACAAGCGGGCGGAGATTCGGCTTTGCACCCTGGACGATGTCGCCGGCAGCGACGGCCCCTTTGATCACATCTATTCCATCAATGCGATTCAGTATCTGGGTTCGCTCAACCGTGTTTTCGAACGCATCCACGCCTTGCTGGCCGATGGCGGACAGGTGGCCAGCACCTATCAGTCGAGGTCGCGTCACCCCACCCGTACCGATGCACTGGACATGGCGGCCCGTATCGAGGCGGCGATGGAAGCCGCCGGTTTTCACCATATGCTCCACCATGAGTTGCTGAGCGCCGAGGTTCCGGCGATTTGTGTCGTCGGGCAGAAGGATCCATCCGTCCCGGAAGTGTCGGGCGGTATCTGACTGGCGAAAGGGCAGGGGGAAGGCTTTCGGAGCCGGAAGGCAGGGCTGAATCGTCGCATGCAGCCCGCAGTCCATGGCGAAATTGTCGGCGGGGACGGGTTTTATCGGGACATGGCAGCACCTTTGTACGGTCGGTGAATGCATCCCGGAGGTGCGATTTTGCATGAAGCGACTGGTGCGAATGCGAGCGCTGGGCTAGCAAATGGATATCGTCCTTAAAGATTATCGGGGAGATGCTACTCATGCTTCGTCGGACGTTGTTGCTCACTGCTGCCGCAGCCACGATTCTCGCCGGTGGATTCGCCGATGCGAACGCTGCCTATCCGGATCATCCGATCACCATTGTCGTGCCATGGGGAGCCGGAGGCGGAACCGACGCGACGGCGCGCATCCTTGCCTCGCTGCTGGAGCCGGAGCTGGGAGTTCCGGTCAACGTCGTCAACCGCACCGGCGGTTCGGGCGTGGTCGGTCACAGTGCCATCGCCACCGCGGAGCCAGACGGTTACACGCTCGGTATCGTGACCGTCGAGATTGGAATGATGCATTGGGCGGGCCTGACCGATCTCACCTACGAGGATTACACGCCCCTGGCGCTGTATAACGAGGACTCGGCCGGCGTGCAGGTCCGTACCGACGCGCCGTGGAGCACGCTTCCGGAGATGCTGGAGGATATCCGTACGAGCGATCCGGGGACCTACAAGGGATCGGGGACGGGACAGGGGGGCATCTGGCATCTCGCTCTCGCCGGTCTGCTGCAGACGGCCGGCATGGAGCCGGACCGGGCGACGTGGGTCCCCTCCGAGGGTGCGGCACCCGGCCTGCAGGATCTTGTCGCAGGCGGTGTCGATGTGGTCACCTGTTCGATTCCCGAAGCCCAGTCCCTGATCGACGCCGGCAGGGTCAAGAGCCTCGCGGTCATGGGTGAGAGCCGGAACCCGAGTTTCCCGGATGTCCCGACCGTGAAGGAAGAGGGCGTCGACTGGCAGTTGGGCGCATGGCGTGGCGTGGCCGGTCCGAAGGGCCTGCCGCAGGAGGTCGTCGACAAGCTCGTGCCGCTGCTGGAGAAGATCCATGGAAGCGACCAGTTCCGCGAATTCATGAACGGCCGGGGCTTCGGCATGGTCTTCAAGGGACCCGATGGTTTCCGCGAGTTCATGGCCAGCAGCAACGAGGCTCTTGGCAACGTGATGACCAAGCTCGGGCTCGCCAAGTAGGCTCGGGCAACCTGTTGTGCTGGCGGTCGAGGGGAGGCGAGTGCCATGAAATTCAATGATGCGATTCTCGGGCTCGTGACCCTTCTGGCTGGGCTCGCCATCGTGCTGGAAGCCAGCACATTTCCCGCAACGCATGGTCAGGCCTACGGGCCTGACCTGTTTCCCACGATCATCGGTACGGGCCTCGCCTTTTCAGGGCTCATGCTCATCGTCAGCGGCTGGAGGGCGCGAGCCGCCACCGGCTGGATCGAGGTCTCGGGGATCAATCGCTCCTACATGCTGGACGCGGCAGCGGTACTGGTCTCCATTCTGGTATTTATACTGCTGGTCGGAAAACTCGGTTTTGTACTTGTCTCCCTTTTGACCACAGGACTCCTGATGGTCCGGTTCCGTCGCGGTGCGTGGCTGTCATCCGTCCTGATCTCGCTGGTCTTTTCACTGGTCTCCGACTGGGTATTCCGGTCGATGCTGCTCGTTCCCCTGCCGCAGGGACATGTCCTGCCATCGATGCCCTGGTGATGCCATGATCGACACACTGCTGGCGGCCATTGCTCTCGTCGCCGATCCCTATGTCCTGTTCGTCATGGTCGCGGCCGGCCTGTTCGGCGTCTTTGTCGGGGCCATGCCGGGCCTGACGGCGACCCTGGCGACCGCGCTTCTGGTGCCGGTTACCTTTTTCATGGATCCGATTCCCGCGCTTGCGGCCATCGTCTCGACGACAGCCATGGCGATCTTTGCCGGCGATCTGCCGGGTGCCCTGATGCGCATTCCCGGCACGCCCGCCTCGGCCGCCTATGTCGACGATGCCCACAAGCTGACCTTGCAGGGCAAGGCCAATGTCGGTCTGGGGACCGGGCTCGTCTGCGCCGTCATCGGCGGAATGGTAGGAGCTACCATACTCGCCTTCACGGCACCGATGCTGGCCGAGATCGCGCTCAGCTTCTCGACGTTCGAATATTTCTGGCTGGCCACGTTCGGACTCACCTGTGCTGCCTTCGTCTCGACCGGCCGGCCGGTCAAGGGGCTGATTTCGTTGTTCCTGGGATTGTTCATCTCGACCATCGGCATCGATATCATGGCCGGCCAGCCGCGTTTTACCATGGGGTCGACCGAACTCATGGGCGGGGTGAGCTTCATTCCCGCCATGATCGGCATGTTTGCCGTCTCCGAGGTCCTGCGCTGGGCACTGGGAACGACCGGCGGACGGGAAAAGGTGTCAACGGTCAGCCAGGCATCCGGGGCGATCTTCGCATCGGGGCTGAAGTCCATCCGCCGCTACAAGGCGGGCCTCGTTCGTGGAAGCCTGATCGGCACGCTGATCGGCATTCTGCCGGGGGCTGGCGCCGACATCGCAGCCTGGGTGACCTACGCGATCTCGAAGAAGGCCAGCCGCGAGCCGGAGCGTTTCGGCAGCGGGCATGTCGAGGGGCTTGTCGATGCGGGGGCCGCCAACAATGCGAGTCTTGGTGGCGCCTGGGTGCCGGCGCTCGTCTTCGGCATACCGGGTGATACGGTCACTGCGATTGTCATCGGCATTCTGTACATGAAGGGAATGAATCCCGGGCCGATGGTGATGATAACCCATCCCGAACTGCTCTACGCCGTGTTCATGACCTTCTTCGTCGCCAATCTCCTGCTGTTGCCGATCGGCTGGCTGGCGATCAAGTTCTATGGGCAGATGCTCAAGGTGCCGCGCGAGGTGCTGATGCCGATCATTCTCATGCTGTGCATGATCGGCGCCTTTGCCATCAACAACACCGTTGCCGGCGTCACGATCATGCTGGTCCTGGGCGTGATCGCCTTTGTCATGGAGGAGAACGGCTTTCCCGTTGCCCCGGCGATCCTCGGTCTTGTCCTGGGTTCGATGATCGAGCGCAATTTCATGCAGAGCATGATCAAGGCCGATGGCAACCTTCTGGCCTTTTTCGAGCGTCCCATTGCTGCCGTCCTTGGAGTCATCACCATCACCATCTGGGTCTTTGTCATCGTCGGTGCCATCCGCAATCGGCATCGGGTGCCGACAGGAGACGATGGAGGTAGTGCCAGCGAGTCGTCGGTTGCCCGCGGCTGACTGAAGCCGGCGTTTTCCCATCCGGATGGGATTGCCATCCGAACGGGAAAGGCTTCTAGCCTGGATCATCGCCGGCGGTGGCGCCGCTGATCAGTTGATAGCCCAGCAGGTCGCGCATGGCTGCCGGGTCGCGGATGAGCGGTTCGACCTTGTAGCGGAGGTCGGCCTCTTCCCGGCGCTGCCGGCGGTAGTCGGCGAGGGCAGCGACCGGGTCGACGAGGTGAAAGCGCAGACGTGTTCCCGGTGCGGCCTGGGCGACGATGGCCAGATCGTCCGGGACGATGGTGCCGATGCGGGGATATCCGCCGATCGTCTGGCATTCAGGCATCAGGACAAAGGGCGAGCCATCGCCGGGGACCTGGATATCGCCTGGCGAGATGATTTCCGAGACGATGTCGAGTTGCCCTTTCACCGCGAAGCGCGGCCCGTCGAATACCAGTCGTACTCCCTGGCGATTGCCACGGGGATCGCGGGTGAATGCCGTATTCACGAAACGGTCGCGTGATTCTTCGTCGAACAGCGCGGTTTGCGGACCTTCGACAAACCGCACCGTTCCACCCGTGAAGCGGGGCCGTGGTTCGAGGCGCTGGCCCACACTTTCGAGATGGGTGTCTTCCCCCGAAGGGATACGGTCGCCTGCGCGAATATTTCTCCCGATGCGTGCCACGCCGTGGGTCGAGCGGCTGCCCAGCACCGGTGGCGTATCGATGCCGCCACCGAGTGAGAGATAGCCGAACAGGCCCGACAGGGGGCCGCCGATGTCCAGCATGTCGCCAGCCTGCAAGCCATGGCTGGCGTGCCAGGCGATGGCCTCGCCATTGAGTCGCGCGCGCATGGGCGCACCTGTGAGCGCTATGCGCATGGCGCCCGTCGCCTCGAAGATGCCGCCGAACCCGGCCATCTCGATGGCGGCGGCATCCGCTGTCTCATGGCCGAGCAGTGCCGCGGCTTCGAGCAGGGCAAGTCTGTCGGCTGCTCCGCCCCGCGACAATCCCACTGCCAGAAAGCCCGGCCGGCCGCCATCCTGGATGCTGACGCCGGGACCCGCCGAATGGACGATCAGCGATGCGTTCACGGCAGGGGTTCCGTCATGGCACCTCCTGAACCATCGCCGGTCGATGCCTCGATCCGCGCCATTTCCTCCGCACTGACGGCCACAAACCGCACCTCGTCGCCAGGCCGCAGCGGGAAGGGGGGATCTTCGGCGGGACGGAAGCAGCGAAACGCGGTACGACCCACCTGCCGCCAGCCCGTGGGCGAGGCAATGGTGAACAACACGAACTGGCGCACCGCGACGACGAGTGCGCCCTCGGGGACCTGCGGCGTCAGGCCGGCCTGACGGGGAATATTCCAGCGTTCGGGAAGGATGCCCAGATAGGGCTGTCCCGGCGCAAAGCCCAGTGCCAGTACGCGCACGTTCTGCCCGGTCAGTTCCTGTACCGCCTGCTCGGCCCTGACACCCGCCAGCGACGCGACTTCTTCCAGTTGTGGACCATGTTCACCGCCGAAGGTCACCGGAATTCGCCAGAGGCGCCGGCCCACCGGCAATTCCGCAGTCATCCAGTCCCGTTCTTCAAGAAGAGACAGCAGGCAATCCGCGATTGTCTCGTAGTCGGTACGAAGCGCATCGAACCGGACAAACACTGAAGTCAGCGAGGTCGAGGTCTCCTCGATGACCTCAAGGTCCTCGGCCTCGATCCGGGCACGAAAGGCGACGGCTGCACGGTTGGCCTCCTCGTCCAGCCGATCGCCGAATGACACCAGCGCACCCGTCAGGCCAAGTCGGGAGATCATGCACCCACCCGGTCATGCTCCGCTCGCTTCCGCATGGGAATCAGGGCCGTTGGTATGGATGAGGCATGCCCTGCGCTCACAAATTGTTGGCGCTGAACGTGTCGCATGCGTTGATGTCACCGGCATCGAGACCCGTTTCGAACCAGCGCACCCGCTGCTCCGAACTGCCATGGGTGAAGCTGTCGGGAACGACATATCCGCGGGCCTGCTTCTGCAGCCGGTCATCGCCGATGGCCGCTGCCGCATCCAGCCCCTCGCGCACGTCGCCCTTTTCGAGGATCTGCCGCTTTTCATGCGCCTGCCGCGCCCAGACACCGGCAAAGCAGTCGGCCTGCAGTTCGAGCATCACCGAATAATGATTGGCATCGGCTTCCGAAGCCTGCGCACGGGCCTGCTGGACCTGTTGCGAGATACCCAGCAGCGTCTGCACATGATGCCCGACTTCATGGGCCACGACATAGGCCTCGGCAAAGTCGCCCGGCGCACCGAAACGGTTCGTCAGGTCGTCGAAGAACGAGAGATCGAGATACACCTTCTGGTCGCCAGGACAATAGAACGGCCCGGTAGCCGCACTGGCCATCCCGCAGGCCGACGCCACCTGTCCGTCGAACAGCACCAAGGTCGGCTCGCGATAGTCGCGGCCCAGCTGGCGGAAGACAGGATTCCATACATCCTCGGTCTCGCCAAGCACGGCGGCGACGAAATCGGCCCGGCTGTCGCCGGCCGAAGGTGTGCCGGTCGGCGCCGACGACTGCTGCTGCACGTAGCCGCTGCCGCCACCACCGCCGAAAATGCCCAGCACGATACTCGGGTCGACGCCGAAGAACATGGCGATGAGCGCCAGGACAATGACGCCGATACCCCCGCGCCCGGCAACCCTGCCAACCCGCAGGCCTCCACTGCCTCCCGCGCCGATACCGCCGCCCATGCCACGGCGATCCTCGATATTGCTGCTTCGTCTGCTACGTCCGAGGCGCACGCTACCCTCCCGCATGCGTATGATCGTGGAGGCATCTTATCGGCCGTATCTCACCATGGCCAGCAGGGAACCGGCCATCGCCGCACCGGTGGCGTATCAACGGGAGCCCCCGTGACAAAAAATGCCCGGGAAGCATGGGCTTCCCGGGCCAGTTGGCTGCAGTCCTGACTGTTCAGACCACAGCGCTTGGGCCAAACTCCGGATAGGCTTCCATCCCGATTTCCGCCTGGTCGATGCCGACGGCTTCATCTTCGGGATGAATGCGGATGCCGACCGTGGCGCGCAGGATGAACCAGATCACCGAAGAGGTGACGAAGATGAACGCGCCGATGGACGCGGCGCCGAGGGCCTGCGTGGCGAAGGTCGTGTCGGGATTGCTGATGGCGACGGCCAGCGTTCCCCAGATCCCGCACACGAGATGGGCCGGGATGGCGCCGACGACATCGTCGATCTTGAGATGGTCGAGGATGGGGACGGTGACGACGACGAGAATGCCGCCAATGCCGCCGACGATGAGCGCAACGGTCAGCGTCGGGGCCAGGGGTTCGGCCGTGATCGCGACCAGGCCGCCGATCGCGCCGTTGAGGGCGAGGGTCAGGTCGATCTTCTTGAACAGCAGCCGGCTTGCCAGCATTGCCGTGAACACGCCGCCACAGGCCGCGACATTGGTGTTGATGAAGATATTGGCGATGGCGATGACATCCGCGCCCGAACCCATGGCGAGCTGGGAACCGCCATTGAAGCCGAACCAGCCGAGCCAGAGGATGAACGTGCCGAGCGTCGCCAGCGGCAGGGAGCTGCCCGGCATGGGATGCGAGCGGCCGTCGCTGGTGAACCGGCCGTGACGTGCTCCAAGGAGCAGGGCGCCGGAGAGGGCTGCCCAGCCGCCGACCGAATGGACCAGTGTCGAGCCGGCGAAGTCCGAGAAGCCGCGCTCGGAGAGCCAGCCGCCGCCCCACTGCCAGGATCCGGTGACGGGATAGAGGATGGCGGTCAGCACGACCGCAAAGATCATGAAGGGCCAGAACTTGATGCGTTCGGCCAGCGTGCCGGAGACGATGGACGCGGCCGTGGCGACGAACACCATCTGGAAGAACCAGTCGGACGCTGCTGCATAGCCGGCACTGAAATCCCCGGCCAGTGCCGCCGTATCATCGGGATACCAGACGGCAAACGTCCCCATGTAGCCACCGTCAACGCCAGTGTACATGAGGTTGTAGCCGATGAGATAGAACGTGATGCCGGACACGGCGAAGAGCGAGACGTTCTTGAGGCACTGCACGCCGACGCTGCGCTTGCGCACGAGACCGGCTTCGAGCATCGCGAAGCCTGCCGCCATGAACATGACGAGAAAGCCGGCGACCAGGAACAGGAAGGTATTGAGGATATAGGCGACTTCGGGTGTGACCCCGGTGGGTGCCGCCGCGGCGACGGCCTCGCCCACATCCTGCGCATTCGCGGCAACGCCCCACAGCAGTGCCGGTATTGCCGCGAGGGGCGGGACCGTCCATCCCTTCAGCCCTGAATAGCGATTACGAATTGGCATGCGTCTCTCCCGCCATTGCCCAAGCGTTGTGAACCAGGTGGGGTCACCGCGCGCAGACGCCGCGCACCACCTCTGAATTGTGCAGCGCAAACGGCGTGCCAATCGTGTATCTGTGCCGTTCGGGGCTTTGGTGGAGTAGAATTCTGCCTGAAAAATAGGCATAATTGAATTTGATGATGAAAAAAGAGGCATGAAATGTCGAACCCGTATCGGGAACGTATCCATGGCGAGCGCGTCGATGTCATCGTCGTCGGTGGCGGGTTGACCGGGCTGGCGCTGGCCATCGCCATCGGTCGTGTCGGTGCGAGGGTGGCCGTCATCGAGGCGCAAACCTTCGAAACGCTGGTGTCGGCCCCGCATGACGGGCGGGTTACGGCCATAGCCCTCGGATCGAAGCGGCTGCTTGAAGGGATCGGCGTCTGGGAGCGCATGGAAGGCGAGGCGGAAGCCATTCTCGACATCGAGGTGGGTGAGCCGGACAGTCTGGGCCGCGTGCACTACGATCACCGGGAGATAGGCGACGATCCGCTGGGATGGATCGTCGAGAACCGCGTTACCCGCAATGCGCTGGTCGACACGGTCCGGGGGCTGGAGACGGTCCGACTGATACCGTCCGCACGTGTGGAACGAATCGAGCGCGACGCTGGAGCGGTGGCGGTGACGACCGATTCCGGCGAGGTATTGCGCGGTTCGTTGATGGCGGTCTGCGAGGGGCGTCAGTCGAGCACCCGCGACCGGCTGGGCATATCTGCCCGTCGCTGGTCCTATGACCAGCTGGGGATTGTCTGCACATTGAGGCACGAACAGCCGCATGGCGGACTGGCCGTCGAGCGCTTCTTTCCCGACGGTCCGTTCGCCATGCTGCCCATGCGCGACAACCGCTCGTCGATCGTCTGGGCGCTGGAAACCGGCCTGGCGAAGCAGGTCACCGCTCTGGATGACGATGCCTTCGTCGCCGAGGTCAGCGAGCGCTTCGGCGACAGCCTAGGCCGACTGTCGCTGGAGGGGCGGCGCTGGGCCTATCCCTTGCAGCTTGTCTGGTCGGACAGTTATGTCGCCGAACGGGTCGCGCTGGTCGGGGATGCCGCGCGTGGTATCCATCCGATTGCGGGACAGGGCTGGAATCTCGCCCTGCGCGATGTCGCTGCACTGGCCGAGATCATCGCCGACCGCATGCGGCTTGGCCTCGATCCGGGCGACGGTGCCGCACTGGAGAATTATGCCGCCTGGCGGCGTTTTGACGGACTGGCGCTGGTTGCCGTCACCGACGGGATCAACCGTCTGTTCGCCAACGATTTCACACCGCTCAGGCTGGCACGCGAAACCGGGCTGGCCGTTGTCGACCGGCTCCCGCCCGCCCGCAGGTTCTTCATGCGTCATGCCATGGGGCTGGTGGGCGATCTGCCCCGGCTGATGCGTGGCGAGGCGTTATGACGACGGTGAGGGAAGTGGCTGACTGACGACATTCTCCAGGCGACGTCCGTCGACCCACCGCTGAAGGTTGTCGATGAAGAACATTGCGTGGCGATCTTCCCAGTCCTCGACCTGATCGCTGCAGTGCGGCGTGATCATCACCCGCTCATGCGCCCATAATGGGCTTTCCGGCGGCAGCGGCTCGTTCTCGAAGACATCGAGGTAGACACCGCGAAAGCGTCCCCTGTCGAGTTCGGCGATCAGTGCCGCCTCGTCGACCACGGCACCCCGGGCCGTATTCACCAGGATCGCGTCGTGTTTCATCGCCGCCAGAAGCCGGGCGTCGATGATGTGCCGGGTCTGCTCGTTGAGCGGCAGGTGAAGGCTGACGATATCGGCCATCGTCACCGCCCTGGGCAGTTCATCCAGTCGTGTTGCGTCATTGCAACCCTCGACCCGTCGCCCGTCGCGCGTGACGGCGGTGATGTGGAACCCGAACCCGGCCGCACGCCCGATGACCGCACGGCCAATGGCGCCGGCTCCCACGACCAGCAGCCGCTGGCCGGCCAGCCCCCGGAACCTGCGCGCCTCGAAGCGCCTTTGCTGTTGTCCGGTGCGAAAACCGTGAAAATCATGGTTCAGGGCGATGATGGCGCCCATGACCGTGTCGGCCTGGAACCCGGCCAGTACGCCACGGCCGTTGGTCAGTGTGATCCGCTGTACATCGAGACCGCTGAAATGCTCGTAGCCCGAGCCGCCCACATGCAGCCAGCGCAGGCCGGGCTGCTCCATGATCGGCCGATGCAGGTGCCGCGGGAACGCCCGGGTGGTGCAACTGTAGGCGATGGTCGGGATGAAATCCGGCAGCAGGCCCGCAAGCTCGTTCTCATCGCGGGCAATGGCCAGTTCGATGTCGGGGAAACGTTGACGGACCTGCGGGGCATAACTGTCGGCATTGCTGTGGGCGATCAGCAGGCGTTCGGAAGGCGTGGTCAAGAAAACGGCTCCGCTCACGGATGGTGATTGCGAAGCCGTTGCTTACGCCCTTGCGCGGCTGTCGACCAGTCCGGCGGGAAGAAGGGGCCGGGACGCCGGGGGTCAGGTTTCCCTTGAGGGCTGCCGGTAGATCTGCGGGCCGTCGAGTTGATCCTTGGGCGGCAGGGCAGGCTGCGGCAGGGCATAGAAACGCGGTTCGCGGTTGTCGAGCGAGCTTTCGAAGGGAAGCCGCATGCGCACGCCGGTCTTCTGCTTTTCGGCTTCTTCCATCGCATCCTGCAACTGCTGCGCCAGCTCCCGGCTCCAGGGCAGGACGTAGGAACGGGGCTCGTCGACGTTGTCGAGCTGTAGCCACAGGAATATGCCCTTGTTTTCCTGTGCCGTGCTGCCGAGCACCGTGGCCTCGTCGGCTGCCGATTTCCACCATTCGAGGGCCACGGGCTTGGGCTTGCTCAGCAGTTCTGCAAAGGCCGCATAAGTCAGCGGCAGGAACAGGATGCTGGCCAGGACGGCGGAGACCTTTACCGAGGTCCGCCTCGGCGACCAGACGCTCAAGATGGCGAGGAAGGCACCGATTATGGCGGCAAGCGTGAAGAATTGCGGTATCGTGGTCATGACTTTTTCCAGCTCCGGAGCTTGGTCTGGAGGTTGTGGACCGATCCGGGAACAAGGTCGCCCTGGCCGTCGAGCTCGAAACGGAAGACCGTGGCCTCCTGCCCCTCACGGTCGAGATCGAGCTTGCTGGCGAGGATCTGCTTGGCCGAGTCCTTCGCCGTCTTCTTGACGCTGGTGACAACTGTCACCGGGATCGGAAAGGTGTGTGCGGGATTGCGATAGAGGTGGACATTGACCGTGTATTCGCCGGGCGGGATGCCGCGGGAATAGGAAACCTCGTAGTTCATTCCGGTGGCGTCCGCCCGCTTTCCAAGGTCGTCGCGCAGCAGGTTGAAGATCACGCCGCCCTTGTTCGAGTAGCCGACGGGGACGTCGCCCGGAGCCTGCACCCACAAGTCGACATCGCTGTCCATCTCGTCCGGCCAGCGCACCTCGATGATGACGTTTCCCGGAGGGTCGACATTCTCCGCGGTCTTTTCGCCCGGCGGATTGAGGTGTGGAAGAAGAAGGATGACAATCGCCACGAAGCCGGCCAGCGCCAGCATGATGACGTCGCGAAATACCGTACCGGTCTCGTCGTCTTCGACGGGATCAAGGGTCTGCATGGTAGTGCTCCGCCCGGTCGACCAACTGGGTCAGCAGGTGAACGGTACCGGTTTCGAGCAGTCGATAGTTCATCATCAACCACATGTTGAGAATGGACCCGACCAGTGTTGTATACAGCGCGACCGACATGCCGCTGATGAGCAGGGAGACCATCGGCCCGACGGCGCTCACATCCGATGCCGTCTCCGGGTTGACGCCCGATAGTGCGATGATGAAACCCAGGACCGTTCCGATCAGGCCCAGCAGCACGAGGCTGTTGGCGATATGCTTGATCAGCGCGATGCGGGTGGCGAGTTTCAGGCGCAGCGCCGCGGCGAGATTGGCACGCCCCTGTCCGTCGAGGGCGCGCGATCGTTCGAGGAACTCGGCCACCCTCGTACCCGGCAATGGTCGCAGCTCCTTGAGCTGGTTGAGTTCGATGCTGGTCTGCCAGACCTTGCGCGTGCAGAGGAAAATGCCGGCCAGGAAAACGGCGATGATGGCCACGACCAGATTGGTGGAGTCACCGGCGAAGATCATCTTGAGCCAGCCTTCGGACCAGACGGCCCCGACCAGGGCAAGAGCTGTGGCGTTGATGACCGCATAGCGAAGGATCAGCAGGTAGCGCTGGGCCACGACACTTTCGGCATTGAGACCCTGCAGGATCGAGCCGAAGGTCGATCCGTTGCGGTCATTGTCGCCGGGGGCCGCGAAGGTCTGGGGCATCGATCGAACTCCGTGGCGAGTTGTCAAGGCTGGACGCGTGCGGCCTGCTCGCCTTGTCGCCGCACTGGCGGCTCGCCGGACATGGGCCGGCGGGCAACGGCAAATCCTGCGATCGATCCCGCAGAAGGCTAACGGAATGGCAGGATATCAACCTTTGGAGACAAAATTCAAAGTAGCAAATTTTAACTTTGTCATCTACCTATAATTGAATTCGATCGAATCGAATTTTATTGATATTCGATCGGATAAATTCAGTTAAACGCAACTTTTCCGCTAATTTCGTACCCTCTCTTAGCAATTCATTTATAAATTATCGAGGATAATGCAGGTCGACTGTGGAACGTTCAGAACCGTCGGGATCTGATAACGGTATGCCTGATACCAAGAATGATGAAGATCGCATCGCCGCGTTGACGTTCGCTGCCGAGGACGGGCAGGCGGAAGCGATGTTCCTGCTCGGCGTGTCCTATGCCCAGGGACAAGGTGTGGAACGCAACGAGACTGCCGCTGCCCGATGGTTTCATCAGGCGTCGAAGCGGGGCCACGCGCGCGCGCGTACCAGCATGGGGTATCTCTATTCCATCGGCAAGGGGGTGCGCCATGATGTGATCCTCGGCTTTCTCTTCCTCACCCAGGCTTCCGAAATGGGTGATCTCCTTGCCAAGGATCTGCTCTCCCGCCTGCGCAAGCAGATGAATCCGGCACAGTTGCGCGAGGCCGAAAAGCGGGTACGGGACCGGGCCGTCTCCTGACCGGTAGTCGCCCGTGTCAAGCGCACGGTTGATCAAAGGGACGGTTCGCGGAATAAGTCCGGCCGCAAGACGGCGTCATCGCCGACGCCAGCTCGAAGCGGATCTCATTCCTGATGTTGCATATCAATGACCTCACGTTGAGGATAGCCGGGCGCGTCCTGCTCGAAGGTGCCAGTCTGCACGTTGCCATGGGCCAGAAAGTGGGTTTCGTCGGCCGTAACGGCACCGGCAAGACCAGTCTGCTGCGGCTGATCGAGGGACGGTTGCAGCCCGATCAGGGCGAGGTGCGCTTGCGCTCGGCTGCAAGGCTTGGCGCGGTGGCGCAGGATGCGCCGGGCGGTGACAGTACGCCGCTCTCGGCCGTGCTCGCTGCCGATCGCGAGCGGCAGTCGCTGCTCGACGAACTTGAGCGATCGCCGGGACCCGAGCGGATTGCCGAGATCGAGACGCGCCTGCTGGAGATCCGTGCGGATGCCGCACCGGCACGGGCCGCGCGCATTCTCAAGGGATTGGGTTTCGACGATGACGGCCAGCTCCGCCCCCTGTCGAGCTTTTCCGGAGGCTGGCGCATGCGTGTCGCGCTGGCCTCGGTCCTGTTCGTCGAGCCCGACCTTCTGCTGCTCGACGAACCCACCAACCACCTCGACCTTGAAGCCACGATGTGGCTGGAACAACATCTCAAGGCGTATCCACGGACGCTGTTCATGGTCAGCCATGATCGTGAACTCCTCAACAGCGTACCGGATCGCATCGTCCATCTCGAAGGCGGACAGCTCAAGGCCTATGCCGGAGGTTATGACAATTTCGAGCGGACCCGCCGCGAGAAGATGGTCCTTGAGGAAAAGGCGCGGGAGAAGCAGGAGCTTCAGCGCAGGCACATCCAGGCCTTCGTCGACCGGTTCCGCTACAAGGCGTCGAAGGCACGCCAGGCGCAAAGCCGCATCAAGATGCTCGAACGCATGCAGCCCGTCGGCGATGTCGTGTCGGAGCCGGAAATCCATTTCGATTTCGGCGGAGCGGCCATTCCCGCACCGCCCATGATCTCGATCGAGAGGGCAGAGGCGGGATATGGAGGCAAGCCGGTGCTGCGGCGGCTGGACCTCAGGCTCGACCCGGAGGACCGGATTGCCCTGCTGGGCGCCAACGGCAACGGCAAGTCGACGCTGGCCAGGCTTCTCGCAGGCACGCTGGAACCGATGGGAGGAACGATTACCCGTGCGCGCAATCTCGAAGTGGGGTTCTTCGCCCAGCACCAGATCGAAAGCCTGCAGGCGGAGCGAACGCCCATAGAGCATTTGCGCGACCTCATGCCGCACCTCACCGAGGAGCGCCTGCGGGCACGGCTCGGCCGCTTCGGGCTGATCCAGCAGAAGGCGGAAACACCGGCGGGGCGCCTGTCGGGCGGCGAGCGCACGCGGCTCAGCCTCGCGCTGATGTGTGTGCGCGATCCGCAGATCCTCATACTCGACGAGCCCTCCAACCATCTCGATATCGACAGTCGACAGGCGTTGATCGAAGCGATCAACACCTTTCCCGGTGCGGTTGTGCTCATCAGCCATGACCGGCGGCTGGTCGAACTCACCGCGGACACGCTGTGGCTGGTGCGGGACGGACGGGTGCGCGAGTTCGATGGCGACCTCGATGACTATCGCCGCGACCTCCTTGAAAGCCGCTCGGACAGACCGGCGAAGCCTCAGCCGGCATCCGCGGTCGACGGGAAAAAGCCGAGTGCGGCGGATCGTAGGTCGAAGCTTGCCCCGCTTCGCGCCCGCGCCCGCGATGCCGAACGCGAGGTGGAGCGGTTGCAGGCCCGAAAGCTCGTTCTCGACGCAAGGCTGGCCGATCCCGCCACTTATGCCGACGGTACCGATGTGGCGGCACTGAACCGTGATGCCGCGGCGCTGGAAGATGCCATCGCAAGCGCCGAAGGCCGATGGCTGGAAGCGGAAGCCGAGATCGAGGCACTGGATCTTGGCTGAACATCCTTGCCCGGCATCGGCCACCGCGCCGTGGCTTCAGGCGGTAGGCATGCCGGCACTGTTCGTCGTCCTGTGGAGCACGGGCTTCATCGGCGCGAAGCTCGGGCTGCCTGACAGCGAGCCCATGACGTTCCTCGCCATCCGCTTTGCCATCGCCGCGGTGATGCTTGCGGTGGCGGCGTGGTTTTCCGGAGCATCATGGCCTCGCGACATGTTCGAGGCGGCGCGCTACGCGCTCATCGGCCTGTTCGTTCACGGAGTCTATCTCGGAGGTGTATTTGCCTCGATTGCCCATGGTGTCGAGGCCGGCGCTTCGGCGCTGATCGTCAGCCTCCAGCCCCTGCTGGTGGCGACCATGGGCGGATTGCTCCTCGGCGAGCGTTCCACCGGTCGCCAATGGGGCGGGCTGGTGCTGGGCGTGATCGGTGTCGCCCTGACCGTGGGCGATAAGCTCTCCACGGGCATTGGTTCTCCTTTTGGTGTTCTTCTCGCTGTGATCGCTCTCATCGGCATGACCATCGGGACGCTGTTGCAGAAGCGCTATGGGCAGGGGATGGACCTGCGCAGCGGTAGCGCCATCCAGTTCGCCGCTGCGATGCTGTTCTGCGGCCTTCTCGCGGCGATGTTCGAGAACGGGCATGTCCACTGGACGCCGAAATTCGCTTTCGCGCTGGCATGGCTGGTCCTGGTCCTGTCATTCGGTGCCATCAGTCTGCTTTACCTGCTCATCCGCCGTGGCGAGGCGACCCGTGTGTCGAGCCTGTTCTTCCTCGTTCCCTCGTCGACCGCGCTGATCGCCTGGTTGCTGTTCGACGAACGGATGACCGGGTTGTCCCTGGTGGGCATGGTGCTGACCATGGTGGCGGTCGCGCTCGTCAGCCTTCCGCATCGCGGAGGCGGTCGGTGGCTGGGAGCTGTCGGCCGGTAGGCACGGCCCTATTCCTCGTGCCGGCAGCAGGAGCGGGAGGAGGCAAGGATCCTGTCGAGCCGGGCCTGGATCGTCTCCATCAGCTTGTCGGCCTCGGGAATGCCGACACTCTGGCATACGCAGCGGGCAGCCGCTTCCGGCTCGGTCGTGATCTTCGACTGTCCCTCGCCGGCGAGGTGCAGAAAGGCCTCGACGACCTTGGGGTCGAACAGTTGCCCCCGCGCATCGCGGATCATGTCGAGGGCGACATCGATATTGCGCGCACCGGCATAGCAGCGCTGGTGTGTCATCGCATCGAAGGTGTCGGCGACCGCCACGACCTTCGCCACCAGTGGAATCCTGCTGCCCTTCAGCCCGTAGGGATAGCCGCTCCCGTCCATGCGTTCGTGATGGTATTCGGCCGCATCGATCTTCACGCGGTCGTTGGCTTCCCTGTCGCTGCGCAGCAGGTTGGCGCCATGGATCGGGTGGGTCTTGATGGTCATGAATTCCTCGTCCGTCAACGGTCCCGGTTTGCAGATGATGGTGGCGGGGATCATCATCTTGCCCAGGTCGTGCAGGTCGGCCGCGTCGCCGAATTCCTGCGACTGTCGTTCGTTGAGGCCCATGTGCCGGCAGATCGAGCGGGTGATGCTGCCGACGCGCAGCGCATGGCGGCCCGTGTGATCGTCACGCAGTTCGGCAAAGGATGCGAGCCTGCGGAACCAGTCGTAATTGCTCGGTGGCGGCCCGGAAAAGAACTTGAGCCAGGCATAGGCCGGGTGGGTCGAGACCATGGGGTAGTCTGCATGGCAATGGCAGATGATATGGCTCAACTCGGCCATGTGCCGGATGCGTGTCGCCGCACTCACGCCGGCAAAGCAGGTCGCCGCGGCCAGTTCAGGCTTCGCGGCGATGGCGGTCAGCAGCAGGCTGATACTACGGCCATAATCCGGAAAATAGGTCTTGCTGAGGAACCGGGTGAGTTCGGGAAAGACCGTTTTGTCGGCATCGACCACCCGGGCCGCGAGACCGAGCCATTGCCGCCTCCAGCGGGAATTGTAGTTGCCGTTGCCGGGTTCGTCGAGATCGGTCGGGCTTGCACTGAACCGGACCGCCTTCGCATCGCCGCGGCGGATATGGATCAGCGTCCTGACTTCGGCGATCAGGCCGAGGATCAGCGTGTGCCGCACGGAGGGCGAGGTTGGCCACTGGCGTTCGAATTCGAGCGCCTGATCGGCGATCCGCATGGCCGTGTCATCGTCGCCCTCGACCGCATGGGCCCAGGCGAGATTGGCCAGCAGCCAGGTCCGCCCCTGGACGCGGCGGATATCGGGGTTGACGAGATCGCTGATCCGGATGGCCGCGAGGATGAACGAACGCGCCTGCACGGTGAGGCCGGTGGCGATCATCCAGTGCACGGTATTCTGGATCATGCCGAGGAAGGACAGGAGCGTCTCGGGGTCCTTCAGCGACTGGACATCGACCCACTCCAGCGCATCCGCCGTTTCGGCGAGCAACGGTCCCACATGGTTGCCGTGGGCATAGAAGTTCAGCCGGCACTGGGCGAGGCGGAACCGTTCGGCCGGCGAGCGTGGTATGCCATGCGGTATGGCGTAGTGGGTGTGCAGGATGCCCACCTCAAGGGGAAGCAGGGCCGAATTGGCGGCAAAGGTGATGGTCAGTTCCTCTGCGGGCGTTCCCAACGGTTTTCCGAAGCCCTGATCGTGCCGCCAGCGGGCAATGGCCTGCAATGTTGCGCGGGCATGTTCGGAAGTGAAATCTCCGGCGAGCGCATGAAAAAGGTCGAGCGCCTCCCTGGTCGATGAGATCCGGATACGTGGCTCCTGCGTCGCCTGCGGCCCGGGATCCTCGATTTGAAACGAGATGCCGGGGTCGGCGATCATGTCGATGGCCTGCTCAATATCGGAATCGCGTCCTTGATCGTGCAAATCCATGGCACACACGGCTTCAGGTTGTTCATGGAAATAGTTTCGCTAATGAAAACTAGCGACAACATGCAAAAATCGCAATTTCGCTAATAAATCCCATTTCGCAAGAGTATTTTCATAAAAACATTGCCAACAGGTGAAATGGGATGATCTGCAAGAACTTCCTCGCTTCATTTCCCGGAAAATGTATGCTGATAGGACTTTTTGACCTGAATTGAAATTCTGCACAACGTGACGAAACGCATGGCAAATCGGGTCGCGGCCGTGGTCGGCGGAGTCCTTCAGAGGTCATGCACCACGGATCTGAGGATTTCGAGGAAGCGTTGCTGAGGCAGGTTGGGGAGCCATTGGCGGCGGTGCGTGTAGCCGATGATGCGCGCGCTGGGGGGCAGGTCCAGGTCGAGCTGACACAGGAGGCCGTGGGTGAGATCGTCGCGGACCTGGGACAGGGAAACGAGGGTGAGACGGTCGGTGGCGCGCAGGAGCCCGCGCATGACGCTGTGTGCGCCGGTCTCGATTGCGGCCGCCGGCGCCTGCGGCAGCTCGCCGAGCAGCCGTTCGAAATATTCGCGCGCCGGTGCGCTGGTGCGCGGGGCGATCCAGCTGAACCCGTGCAGGTCGGCCAGCGTCAGCCTGTGCCGTCCTTCGAGGGCGTGTCCCTTGCGTGCAACCACGACGAGTTCATCGCCGAAAAGGGCGTGTTCCTCGAATTCCTCGCTCAGGTCGCCGCGGCGCAGCGCGCCGATGATGAGGTCGATGTCGGCATGTCCCAGCGCACGCGACAGGGTCGCGTAGTAGCCATCGACAATTGAACAGTCGATGCGCGGGTATTCGACGGTGAACCGGGCGAGTGCTGCGGGCAGGATCGTCGATTGTGCCAGGGGCAGGCAGCCGATGGCCAGCCGGCCGGTATATTCACCGCGCCAGATGCGCAGTTCGTCTTCAGCCTCGCGCAGTTCGGCCAGTGCCAGTCGGCTCAGGCGCGCCAGCTGTTCCGCACGCCGGGTGGGACCGAGGCCGGTCGAGGTGCGCTCCAGCAGGGCCACGCCGAGCCTCAGTTCGAGGTCGCGGCACGAACGGCTTATGCTGGAAACGCGAAGGTCGCAGGCGCGCGCCGCCATGCGCAGACTGCCTTCCTCGGCGACGGCGATCAGCGCCCGGATGCGTGACATGGACAGCTGCCCGGCGAGATGGGGACGCGCGCCGATCTCGCTCATGGCCCGGCGCAGATGGTCCGTGCAGCGCTCGACCCGGACCCGCAGGATCCGTCCCGGTTCGGTGAGGACCATGCCGTCGTGGCGGCGGTCGAACAGCGGCACGCCCAGGCGCGCTTCCAGCCCGGCCAGCGCCTGGGTGAGGGCCGGCTGCGACGCCGCGACCGATTCGGCCGCCGCCGATATCGTGCCCCGCCCGGCGATGGCAAGAAACCCGCCGAGGTGACGCAGGTTGGTCAGACATCCATGCGCCGGCATGTTCCGCTATCCCTGATCTTGCCCGTTTCGTAGCCCTTGTCCTCAGGATAACCGATTTGTTTTCCATGATAAACGGGGATCCCGAAACCCGCGACGAGACAGTAAATTGCATAAAATGAATAATGCCGCGCAAATTGTACATGCTTCGAATTGGGCAAAGGGGAAGGAAAAGCGCAATGTAGGACAAGACGCAACATATCAGGGAGGAACCGCAGTCATGTCAGCGGACAAGACCGCGCTCGTCATCAGTGCTCATTCAGCCGATTTCGTCTGGCGGTGCGGAGGTGCCATCGCCCTGCATCAGCAACTTGGTTACAAGGTCACGGTCGTCTGCCTGTCCTATGGCGAGCGTGGCGAGAGTGCCAAGTTGTGGAAGCTGCCGGGCATGACGCTGGACAGGGTCAAGTCCGAGCGCAGGACCGAAGCGGAGAATGCCGCGCGGGCTCTGGGTACCCATGAGATCCTGTTCTTCGATCTGGGAGATTATCCGCTTGAGCTGGATCGCGAGGCCAAGAACAGGCTCGTCGATGTGATCCGTCGGGTGCAGCCCCGCTTCATGCTCAGTCATTCCCAGTACGACCCGTACAATACCGATCACATGTATGCCACGACGGTGGCCCTTGAGACCCGCATGATTGCCCAGGCATGGGGCCACAATCCGGGGGAGAAGGTGCTGGGAGCGCCGCAGCTCTATCTGTTCGAACCGCATCAGACCGAGCAGATGGGCTGGAAACCCGACACATTCCTCGACATCACTCCCGTGTGGGAGAAAAAGCGCGCGGCGATCGAGTGCATGCAGGGGCAGGAGCACCTGTGGGAATACTACACCCGCGTCGCGCAGAACCGGGCCAAT
This sequence comes from Geminicoccaceae bacterium, assembly GCA_020638465.1. Lineage (NCBI taxonomy): Bacteria > Pseudomonadati > Pseudomonadota > Alphaproteobacteria > Geminicoccales > Geminicoccaceae > Geminicoccaceae bacterium. The sequence continues at coordinate 1,949,891 of JACKIM010000002.1, read as the reverse complement.
CACTTCAAGCGCAATTCCGGCGGACAGTCCGGCGGGCGCGACTGCAAATATGCCGAGGGTTTCCAGTCGATCTTCCCGCGCACGGTCGACGAACTCTGAATTGCACAGTCAGGCTGTAATATCTGGATATTCACATATTTGATCCGCAGATTCGGCGGTCAGGGAGAACCGGGAAATGAATGTCGTCGTGCAGAACATCGAGCGTGCCGATGCGGACGTCATCAAGGGGCTGGGCGAGGCCGGGGTGGCGACGGTGCATGAGGCACAGGGAAGGAAGGGCCTGCTGGCCAGCTACATGCGGCCGATATGGCCCGGGGCGGCGGTGGCGGGCAGTGCTGTGACGATCCTCGCTCCGCCGTGCGACAACTGGATGCTGCATGTGGCCATCGAGCAGGTCAAGCCCGGCGACATGCTGGTGCTGGCGACCACGTCTCCGTCGGACGCCGGCTATTTCGGCGATCTGATTGCCACATCGGCCAAGGCTCGCGGCTGTATCGGACTGGTCATCGATGCCGGAGTGCGCGATGTGCGCGACCTCACCGCCATGGGCTTTCCGGTATGGTCGAAGGCCGTCTGTGCACAGGGGACCGTCAAGGAGACACTGGGTTCGATCAATGTTCCGGTCGTTTGTGCCGGAGCGGCCGTCGAGCCTGGCGATGTGATCGTCGCGGATGACGACGGCGTCTGCGTGGTCCGTCGTGCCGAGGCGGCCGAGGTGTTGGACAAGGCCCGGGCACGCACGGCAAACGAGGACGAAAAGCGCCAGCGACTGGCCCGGGGCGAACTCGGTCTCGACATGTACAAGATGCGCGAGCGTCTGGCGGAAAAGGGGCTGCGCTATGTCTGACGGCATACCGTGCATGTGGATGCGCGGGGGCTCGTCCAAGGGTGCCTATTTCCTGGCAGGAGATCTGCCGGAGGACGGGACGGTCCGGGACGCGCTGCTGCTGGCGATCATGGGATCACCCGATCCGCGCCAGATCGACGGTATCGGCGGGGCCGATCCGCTGACCTCCAAGGTGGCGGTGGTGCGCCGGTCGCAGCGGCCGGATGCAGATGTCGATTATCTCTTCTTGCAGGTATTTCCCGACAAGCCGGTCGTCAGCGATGCGCAGAACTGCGGCAATATCCTCGCCGGCGTCGGCCCGTTCGCCATCGAGCGCGGGCTTGTGGCAGCTGGAAACGGCACGACCGAAGTTCGTATCTTCATGGAGAATTCCGGGGAAACGGCAACAGCGGTGGTGGACACGCCGGATGGCGTCGTGAGCTATCGCGGGGATGCCTCCATCGCCGGTGTACCCGGCCATCATGCTCCCGTGCCGTTGATGTTCGGGAATATCGCCGGTTCGATGTGCGGGGCACTTCTCCCCAGCGGGAACCCTGTCGATCGTGTCGAAGGTATCGATGTGACACTCATCGACAACGGTATGCCATGCGTCATCCTCGATGCCGTGGCTCTGGGTGTCACCGGACGCGAGAGCCGCGAGGAACTGGAAGCCAACGAGGCATTGAAGCGGCAGCTCGAAGCCATCCGCCTGGCCGTCGGTCCGATGATGAACCTGGGCGATGTCGCCGCCAAATCGGTGCCCAAGATGACGTTGGTTGCACCTCCGGCCGAGGGTGGGGTGGTCGCGACGCGAAGCTTCATACCCCACCGCTGCCACGCCTCGATCGGCGTGCTCGCCGCGGTCTCGGTAGCTACCGCCTGCCTGCTGCCCGATGGACCTGCCGCCCGGCGGGCTGTTCTTCCGCAAGGGGAGATATTTGCCGTCGAGCATCCAAGCGGGTCCGTCGAGGTGATGCTGGAGCGTGATGCGCAGGGAGAGGTGATCCGGGCTGGCACGTTGCGCACAGCACGCAAGCTGTTCGACGGACTGGTCTTCGCGCCATGATGACCGGTCATTATCCCCGAGTGAAGATATTCAACAATATTACCGAGTGAGTTCCGATGATGGATCCCGATTATCTGCCGTTTCATCCCGACCCGAAGAAGCCGGACTATCGCCCGCCTGCCGGTGCCGTCGATGCGCATTGTCATGTGTTCGGCCCGGCTGCCGTGTTCCCGTTCGCGCCCGAGCGCAAGTACACGCCCGTCGATGCGCCGAAGGAGCAGCTGTTTGCCCTGCGCGATCACCTGGGCTTCGCCCGCAATGTCATCGTCCAGGCGACCTGCCACGGTCGGGATAACACCGCTCTGGTCGATGCCCTGCGCGGATCGGACGGAAAGGCACGCGGCGTTGCCATCGCCGGTCCCGAGGCGAGCGACGAGGAATTGCAGCAGTTGCACCGCGACGGAGTGCGCGGCGTGCGTTTCAACTTCATCAAGCGGCTCGTCGATGCGACACCGAAAGAGGTGTTCCAGACGGTCGCACAGCGCATCCAGCCGCTTGGCTGGCACACAGTGGTCTATTTCGAGGCTGCCGAGCTGCCGGAACTGGTGCCCTTCCTCGAAACGCTGCCGGGTACGGTGGTGATCGACCACATGGGCCGCCCGGATACCGCCGCCGGGGTCGACGGGCCGGCCTTCGCCAGTTTCCTCGCCTTTCTCCATACCCGCCCGAACTTCATGGTCAAGGTCTCCTGTCCCGAGCGGCTCACGGTCGAGGGACCGCCCTATCATGACGTGGTTCCGTTTGCCCGTACACTTGTGGAGCAGTTCCCCGATCGTGTTCTATGGGGGACGGACTGGCCACATCCCAACATGCGCTCGCACGTGCCGGACGATGGCGAACTGGTCGACATCATTCCACAGATCGCGCCGACCGGGGAGTTGCAGCGCAAGCTCCTGATCGACAATCCCATGCGGCTGTACTGGCCCGAGGAGGCCGGACAATGATCCCGGCGGCACTACGCGACAAACTCGTTGCGGCGATGGCCACCATCATGTGCCTCGCCTGCATCCTGTGGAACGTCGAGGCTCCGACCCGGCTCGGTTTTGCCGTCCTGACCCAGCAATACATGGCCCTGCAACTGGGTCTGGCGCTCGCCATCGCCTATCTGCGCTTCGGGTTCGACGGCAGGGAGACCGAAGGTACGGGCCGGGTCGACGGTGTGATAGCCATCGTCGTCCTCCTCACGCTTCTCTATGCGATGTGGGACTTTTCCTGGCTGTTGCATGAACAGGCCTATCGGCCGTGGCAGATCACCGTCATCGGTGCCGTGGTCACCCTGGCTGTCATGGAAGGCGTTCGCCGCCGTGCGGGCTGGATGCTCTTCTCGATTGTCGCGGTGTTCATCGTCTACGCCCTGTTAGCCGACAAGGTGCCGGGCCGGCTGATCGGCAAGGAACTGAGCCCGCTGCGTCTGGTGCAGTACATCGGCTTCGATTCCAGTGCGGTGTTTTCCACGCCCCTGGCCGTGGGAACGATCATCGTCCTGCTGTTCGTGTTCTTCGGCCAGTTGCTGTTTGCGGCTGGCGGAGGCGCCTTCCTCACCGATCTGGCCATGGCCGCAGCTGGCCGTTCGCGCGGCGGCAGTGCGAAGATCTCGGTGATCGGATCGGCGCTGTTCGGCTCGATTTCGGGCAGTGCGGTTTCCAACGTGGTCACCACCGGTGTCGTCACCATCCCGCTCATGGAACGCAGCGGCTACTCCAAGCGCGATGCCGGAGCCATCGAGGCGGTCGCCTCCACGGGCGGGCAGCTCACGCCGCCGATCATGGGAGCCGCCGCCTTCCTCATGGCCGAGTTCCTCGATATCTCCTACCTGACGGTGGCGGTCGCCGCATTGCTTCCGGCCATGCTCTATTACCTGAGCGTCTTTATCCAGGTGGATCTGATCGCCGGTCGTGATGATATCCGGACCACTGATCTCGAAGGTCTGACCGTCCGCGAGGTCCTGGCCGACGGCTGGCACTTCGTCGTTCCCTTTGTTGTTCTGCTCGGCGCGCTGTTCATCTGGCGGATGGATCCCGAGGATTCCGCGCTGCTGGCCTCGCTGGTCATCGTCGCCGTCGGCATGGTGCGCGACTATCGCGGACAAAGGCTGACATTCTCCGGGCTCGGCCGTGTCTTCGTCGATACCGGCACGGGCATGGTCGACCTCATCCTCGTGGTGGCGGCCGCCGGCTTTGTCATCGGCATCCTCAACATCACCGGGCTGGGCTTCGCGCTGACGCTGGTGCTGGTCGATGCCGTGGGATCGAACATCATCCTGCTGCTGCTGATTTCGGCCGTCATCTGCATCGTCCTCGGCATGGGCATGCCGACTTCGGGGGTTTACGTGCTGCTGGCGGCTCTGGTCGCTCCATCGCTGGTCGAGGCCGGGACGCAGCCCATCGCCGCTCACCTGTTCATTCTCTATTTCGGCATGATGTCGATGATCACGCCGCCGGTTGCGCTCGCCGCCTTCGCCGCGGCGACCATCACCAAGGACAATCCCCTGTCCACGGGGCTTGCCGCGATGCGCGTGGGCTGGGCATCGTTCATCATACCGTTCGTCTTCGTCGCATCGCCGGCATTGTTGCTCGATGGCAGCATTCCCGACATCGTCATTACCATGGTCGAATCCGTCGTTGGCATCGTTGCCGTGACGGCCGGCATCGTCGGTTTCTGGGGCGTCCGTCTGGGGCTCGCGATGCGGGCGATCATAACCGTGCTGGGTTTGCTTGCCCTGCCGCTGGGCTTCATCCCCGAGGGAGGCTTCGTTCACATTCCCGCAACCCTGGCGGCCCTGGCGGTGGCGGCCATCCTTCACTTCCGTTCGAACCAACATCAACATCAGGAGAGGTCCATACCATGAAGAATTTCAGCCGATTGCTGGCCACGGCGGCCCTGGGGCTGGTCGTTGCCGCCACTGCCGCCCGGGCGCAGGTCGTCACCATCGCCACCGGCGCCCAGGGCTCGCTCGCCTACAATTCGGGGCAGGCCGTGGCCAAGGTGGCCAATGACGCGGGGATCACGGCCCGTACCCAGCCGCTGGTGGGTTATCTGCCGCTGATCAACAACGGTGAGGTGGATTTCGGCTTTTCCAACGGCGTCGAGGCCGAGTATGCGCTGGACGGGTCCGGCAATTATGACCGCGCCAACCCGAGTCTGCGGCTGGTGGGCGTGATGTTCCCGCTGGTCACGGGTCTGATGGCCCCCTGCGACCTCGGGCTGAAGACCATTGCCGACCTCAGGGACAATGCCGCCGATCTGCGCATCGCCTCGGAATATACTTCCTCGACGATCATTCCCTATTATATCCAGGGCGGTCTTGCCAATGGCAACCTGACCTATGACGACTTCAAGAAGCAGCCGGTATCGAGTTTCGTTGCCGGTATCGAGGCGCTGGGCGACGGCCTGGTCGATGTGGCGCTGGTGAGTCTCAATTCCGGCGCTGGCAAGCAGGCGGCGGTCAAGCTTCAGTCGCGCGGCGGACTTTGCTACATCTCGCTCGACAATAGCGACGAGGGTATTGCCGCCTTCAAGAACTTTCTGCCAGCAGGGAAAATCGTCACAAGGGCGAAGAACGACAACGTGACCGGGCTGGAGGACTACGACGCCAACCTGATCCAGATTCCCTGGATGATGCTGACCAACGATCAGGTCGATCCGGATCTCGTCTACCGCATGACCAAGGCCGTGGCCGAGAACAAGGACGAGCTCAAGGCATCGTTCGGTGCCTTCGCCCAGGCCGACCGGGACACCATGGCACCGAGCAACGCCGTGCCTTACCATCCCGGTGCTCTCCGCTACTTCGAGGAAGCCGGTATCAAGGTCGGCGACTGACACTCATGCGGCAACCGATCCCGCCGATAGCTGGCACGAGCCGGTCCGGTGGGATCGCCGGTATGCTCCACATTCGGGGGATGGCTCCCTATGATGACTGAACTCACGGCCGGCGATGGCCACCGTCTGGATTGCTGGATCGAACCGGCGCAGGGCAGGCGTCGGGGCGGAATCGTCCTGCTTCAGGAGATCTTCGGTGTTACCGACCAGCTCAAGGGGGTAGCCCGGCGCTATGCCGGGCAGGGTTACGAGGTGGCGATTCCGGCGCTGTTCGACCGGCGCGCGAAGGGGGCGGTCATACCGTTCGACGAGGCCCCGCGCGGCCGCGATCTCATGATGGCGAGCAAGCTCGACGAGACGATGGCCGATATCGATGCAGCGGTGCGCGCCCTTGCGGCGAACGGCGGCAAGGTGGGCGTGATCGGCTTTTGCTGGGGCGGGGGACTGGCCTTGCGGGCGGCGCAGGTCCTCGACATCGACGGTGCCGTGGCCTTCTACGGGACCCGGCTGCCGCAATATCTCGATCGGCCGCTCAGGGCGCCGCTGCTCGGGCATTTCGGCAGTCGTGACGAGCACGTGCCCGTCGAGATGCTGGAGCAGGCGAAATCCGCGCTTCCGGAGATGGAAATCCGCATGTACGAGGCGGGACATGCCTTTGCCAACGATGCCCGGCCGGCCTATGTCGCCGAGGCGGCCGAACTCGCCCACGAGCGCACCGGGGCATTCCTTGCCCTGCATGTCGGTTAGAATTTTTCCCGTCAAGGTGGAGCCGCCCTGGCGATCGGAAAATACGGCAAGTCAATGTAATGGAACGCATGCCCACTCCGCCTGACCGGGGTGCGCTCGAAGGACAGGCGGAAGGGAGTATCGGCAGTGAGTCGTATCATCACGTTCATCGGTATGGGCGAGGCGGGAAGCGCCTTCGTTCAGGGCTGGGGAAAGGGAATCGATGCCCGGATCCGGGCCTATGACATCAAGAGCGACGATCCGGCCACTGCCGGGGAGATGCGCGAGCGCTACGCCGGCCTCGGCATCGAGGGGTGTTCGAGCGCCGCCGAAGCCGTGGCGGGAGCGCAGGTCGTCCTGTGCACGGTGACCGCTGATCAGGCGGTGCGGGCTGCCGAGACGGCGGCACCGTATCTCGATGAAGGCGTCTTTTGGTGCGACCTCAACTCCTGTGCGCCCTCGTCCAAGCAGCGCTCGGCCGGGATCATTGAAGCGCGGGGCGGGCGCTATGTCGATGTAGCGGTGATGTCGCCCGTCCACCCGAAGCTGAACATGACGCCGCTTCTGCTCAGCGGGCCGCATGCGCAGGCGATTGCGCCGGTGCTTGAGGCCCTGCCGACCTCGTTGCGGGTGGTCGAGGGGCCAGTGGGGGCTGCCTCGTCGATCAAGATGATCCGTTCGGTGATGATCAAGGGCATGGAGGCCCTCACCGCCGAATGCCTGCTGGCCTGCGTGGCTGCGGGCGTGGACGGCGAGGTGCTGGCGTCGCTGGGCAAGAGCAATCCGCAGATCGATTGGCCGGCGCAGACGGCGTACAATCTGGAACGGATGATGGTCCATGGCGCGCGGCGTGCCGCCGAGATGGAGGAGGTCGCAAGGACCCTCGCCGATCTCGGCCTTCCCAATGGCATGGCGTCGGCCACCGTCGAATGGCAGCGGCGGCTGGCGGGGCAGGGCCTGCCCGCACCGGATCTGGCCGATACGGACGGTCCGGCGATGGCACGGCGACTGCTGCCCTGCGTGCGCGGCGACGGGGGCGCCTGATCGGCGGATTCGGGATGAAAGTACGGTGGGAGGTCTGGTGATGAAGGTGCACATCCTCGATGACTGGTTCGACACGCTTCGGCACCTGCCGAGCTTCGGGCGCCTGAAGGGACACGAGGTGACGGTGTGGAACGACCACGTGACCGACCGGGACCTCCTGGTTGAGCGACTGGCACCGGCCGAGGTGCTGGTCCTGTTCCGCGAGCGAACCCCGATTGACGGGGCGCTGCTTGATCGACTTCCACAGTTGAGGCTTGTCAGCCAACGGAGTGTCTACCCCCATGTGGATGTTCCCGGATGTACGCGGAACAAGGTGCTGCTTTGCTCCAACATGCATTCGGACACACCGTCGATTGCCGCCGCCGAACTGACGTTCGGCCTGATCCTGGCGGCGGCGCGGCAGTTTCCCCGGCAGATGCACTCGCTGCGCGCCGGCACGTGGCAGGCAGGTGTGGGCCAGACCCTGCGCGGTCGCACGCTGGGCCTCTATGGCTATGGCCGCATCGGCCGCACGGTTGCCGGCTATGCGCGGGCCTTCGGCATGACCGTGATCTGGTGGGCTTCCGAGGCCGGCCGCGAGCGGGCCACGGCGGATGGCGAGACAGTGGCCGGCTCCCGCGAAGCCTTCTTCGCCGATGCCGACTTCGTCAGCGTCCATGTCCGCATGAAGCCCGAGACGCGCGGGATCATCCGCGAGACCGACCTTCTGGCGATGAAGCCGTCAGCGACCTTCGTCAACACCTCGCGCTCGGGTCTTGTGGCACCGGGCGCCCTGGAGGCTGCCCTTGCAGCGGGACGGCCCGGCACCATCGCACTCGATGTGTTCGATACCGAACCCCTGACCGATCCGGACGATCCGGTCGCCAGTCATCCCAACGTGATCGCCACGCCGCATATCGGCTATGTCACCGAGGATGAACTGGATCTCCAGTTCGCTGATATCTACGACCAGATCAACGCTTACGCGGACGGAGACCCGATCCACATGATCAATCCCGAGGTCTGGCGGGGACGCGGGCAGGCCTGAGCGGAGCCGCTTCCAGGTCGTATTTCATGTGAACCGCAACTAAACACCCTCGTTCCAGCCGCGATACCAGTCTACGAATTCCTGAACACCATTTCTTATGTCCGTGCGAGGCAGCTTTCCCACGAGAGCCTCTATCAACCGTGTGTCCGCCCAAGTCGCGGGTACATCACCGGGCTGCATCGGCATCAGGTTTCGCAGTGCCTTCCTACCTGTCGCGATCTCGATGGCTTCGATGAATTCCGCAAGCGCAACCGGTGACCCATTGCCTATATTTACAACGCGGAACGGTGCAACCGGCGAAAGGCTGTCCATCGGTCCGACAGGTTCTGATCCGGGAACTTTTCCAGAAAGACGGACGATACCCTCGACGAGATCTTCGACATAGGTGAAGTCACGTCGCATATCGCCATGGTTGTAGACGTCGATTGCCTCCCCCTTGAGAATGGCTTTGGTGAACTTGAACAAGGCCATGTCTGGCCTGCCCCACGTCCCGTAGACCGTGAAAAACCGGAACATGGTCGTCGGAATGTCGAACAGGTGCGAATAGGAATGGGCCATCGCTTCATTGGCAATTTTCGTTGCCGCATAGAAACTCATTGGATGCACGGCTCGGTGTTGTTCGGCGTAGGGCATTTCGGTGTTGGCGCCATACGCTGAGCTCGTGGAGGCCATCATGAGGTGCCTGGGCTTGCAGGATCGAGCGGCTTCAAGAACTTCATGCGTGCCAATCAAGTTCGATGTGACATAGGAGCGTGGAGCATCAATCGAATATCGAACACCGGCCTGCGCTGCCAGATGCACGATCACGTCCGGCTGGAAGCTGCTGACGAGCCCCGACAACAGCCCTTGTTCCTCAAGCATCCCTTTCTCGAAGGAAAACCCCGCGCGGTCCTGGAGGATTGAGAGGCGCGTTTCCTTGAGCCTGGGACTATAATACGGTGTCATGCCGTCAAAACCCATCACTTCCCATCCGTCACGCAACATCCGCTTTGCGAGATGGAACCCGATGAAGCCCGCCGCACCGGTGATGAAAACGCGTCCACCCATGATTTTGTCCACTTTCGAATCAATCCAGCCTGCTGCGCCACATCTACGATGGTATAGGAATTTTTCTCTTGCCCACGGTCAAGGCGTTGCCCAGTCAGTTCGAGGCGAGTTGCGGACAAGCGGCCGGGCAGAGCCGCCACTCGCCGCTTTGAGCGCCGTCGGAGCACCGCTCACGGCTCAACCGTTTAGTTCCCAAGCATATAGGCACACATCGTCTCCATCGCAACTTTCGCGCGTTTCTCTCGACCGGGGATATTTTCTTCAGTCGGTCACATCAACCGGTCAAGGATCTCGTTGACAGCGCGGGTGGGCAGGAGTTCGCCGGCGCGTACCGCACCTTCAGCCCGCTCGATGGCCTCGCGCGTGTCGCGGTCGCGGCGCAGGCGGTCGAGCAGGCGCCCTTCGAGCATCGACCACATCCAGCGCAATCGCTGGTCGCGGCGCAGCGCTTCCATCTCGCCGCTCGCCGTGAGCAGTTCGTGATGGCGGCTGATTTCCTCCCACACCTTGTCCAGACCGGTTTCGGCAATGGCCGAGACGGTCAGCACGGGGACCGTCCAGTTCGGACCCTTGGGCTCGATGATATGCAGCGCCCGACGGTAATGGGTGGCGGCCTGTTCCGCACGCAACCGGCCGTCGCCATCGCACTTGTTGACCGCGATCATGTCGGCCAGTTCCAGGACTCCCTTCTTGATCCCCTGCAACTCGTCACCGGCACCGGGCAGCATCAGGACAAGGAAGAAGTCGACCATGTCGGCCACAACGGTTTCCGATTGCCCGACGCCAACGGTCTCCACAAGTATGATATCGAAGCCCGAGGCCTCGCATAGCAGCATTGTCTCGCGAGTCATGCGCGCGACACCGCCGAGGGCGCCCGAGGTCGGGGAGGGGCGGATGAAGCTGCGCTCGTCGATGGACAACCGCTCCATGCGGGTCTTGTCGCCGAGGATCGAGCCGCCCGTGCGGCTGCTCGACGGATCGACGGCCAGCACGGCCACCCGATGCCCCCGGCTGGTCAGCATGGTGCCGAAGGCATCGATGAACGTGCTCTTGCCGGCACCCGGCACACCCGTGATCCCGATCCGCCGGCTTTTGCCAGTGCAGGGCAGCAATCGTTCGAGGAGGTTCTGCGCCCGGTCCTGATGTTCGGTCCTGCGACTCTCGACAAGCGTGATCGCACGGGCCAGTGCTGCCCGGTCACCGTTGAGGATAGCCTCGACCAGTCCATCTGCCGACAGCACCGCACGTGCGGTTGATGGCGCCCTGCCGCTCACCGCAACCGGTCCTATTCGCCTTCCAGAAGCACGGTCTCGCTGATCTCGATGCCGAAGCCGGACAGGCCCACGTAATGCCGCTGGTGGGTGGCGAGAAGGCGGATCGAATCGATGCCGAGATCGCGCAGGATCTGGGCTCCAAGGCCGACCTCGCGCCATTGGCGCAGGCGCTTTTGCGCACTGCTGTGCCCCTCGTCACCCGCATGTCCGTCGTCACCGCCACCGGAAGTGCTTGGTGGTGGCTGGCTCGCCAGGGGATCGCGAAGCAGCACGAACACGCCGCGTCCTTCCTTGCCCAGCCTGTCCATCGCCAGTTCCATCGACCGGCGACCGCTGCCACCGAACAGGTCGCTGATCGGCTGTTCGCGATGGATGCGGGCCAGCACGTCCTTGCCGCTGCCGATGTCGCCGAGAACGAGGGCCATGTGCTGGATGCCGTCGAACGGCGTCTGGTAGACGACGGCACGGGCCGGTCCGCCGATGGTGGTCGTCTGCACCTCGCTGATCTTCTGGACAAGGTGTTCGCGGCGCTGGCGGTATTCGATCAGGTCGGCAATGGAAACGATCTTGAGGCCGTGTTCGCGGGCAAACTCTGTCAGCTCCGGCAGGCGCTTGACCGTGCCATCGTCATTGACCAGCTCGCAGATGACCGCCGCGGGCTCCAGCCCGGCCAGGCGGGTGAGGTCGACGGCGGCCTCGGTATGACCGGAGCGCACCAGCACACCGCCATCGCGGGCAATCAGCGGGAAGATGTGCCCGGGGCGAACGAAATCCTCGGGACCCGCATTGCCATTGGCAAGCGATCGCACCGTTGAAACGCGTTCATCCGCGGAAATGCCGGTGGTAAGCCCGTAGCGGTAATCCACCGAGACGGTGAATGCCGTGCCGAGCGGCGCATCGTTCGCGCTCACCATCGGGTCCAGCCGCAGCCGCCTTGCGGAGTCCCCGGTAATCGGCGCGCAGACGATGCCACAGCAATGACGGATCATGAAGGCCATCTGCTCGGGTGTGGCGAGGCTGGCGGACATGATCAGGTCGCCCTCGTTCTCCCGGTCGTCATCGTCGACGACGATGACCATCTCGCCCCTGCCAATGGCCTCGATGGCCTCGTCTATGCTGTGAAGACCTGTCATGCGCTCCTACTCCTCGATGAACGGTTCTTCGTCGAGGAGGTCGATGCCGCCTCCACCGCCTCCACCGCCACCACCGACGCCGGCATGTTCGCGGATGCGGCGCTCGATATCGTCGGCGATTGCCGTGTTTTCCCTGAGAAAGTTCTTGGCGTTCTCGCGGCCCTGCCCGATGCGCTGGCTGTCGTACGAAAACCACGAGCCGGACTTGTCGACGATGCCGGCCTTGACCCCCAGATCGAGAAGTTCCCCGGTCTTGGAAATACCCTCGCCATACATGATGTCGAACTCGACGACCCTGAAGGGCGGAGCCACCTTGTTCTTGACCACCTTGACACGGGTCTGGTTGCCCACCGTCTCGTCCTTGTCCTTGACCTGGCCGATGCGGCGGATGTCGAGGCGCACCGAGGCATAGAACTTCAGGGCGTTGCCGCCGGTGGTCGTTTCCGGACTGCCGAACATCACTCCGATCTTGGAGCGGATCTGGTTGGTGAACAGGACCATGCACTTGGAGCGGTTGATCGAGGCCGTGAGCTTGCGGAGCGCCTGGCTCATCAACCGCGCCTGCAGCCCGACATGGCTGTCGCCCATTTCCCCTTCGAGTTCCGCCTTGGGTACCAGGGCTGCCACGCTGTCGATCACGATCACGTCGACGGCACCGCTGCGCACCAGCGTATCGGCGATCTCCAGTGCCTGTTCACCGGTATCGGGCTGGGAAATCAGCAGGTCGTCAAGACTGACATGCAGCTTGCGGGCATAGCCCGGATCGAGCGCATGCTCGGCGTCGATGAAGGCGCAGACGCCACCGGTCTTCTGGGCTTCGGCGATGATGTGCAGGGTAAGCGTCGTCTTGCCCGAGCTTTCCGGACCGTAGATCTCGATGACGCGGCCGCGTGGCAGCCCGCCGACGCCCAGGCCGATATCGAGGCCGAGCGAACCGGTCGAGATGGTCTCGATCTCGACGGCCTGCTCGTTCTGTCCCAGGCGCATGAGCGAACCCTTGCCGAACGAACGCTCGATCTGGGCAATGGCAGCATCCAGCGCACGCTGGCGGTCATCGGAAGACTGGCGGGAAGTCGTGGTAATGGCCATGATCTCACTTCAATCCCTGGGGGTTCGCGCTTTGTCGGCGCTTATATCGGCTGCAGCCCCGGAATCCCAGCCCTCTTACGGCTGTCGGGGCGATGCTGGGCGGGGCTGCAGGAGCACGAGGGCCAGGGAGCACAGAACGAGAACGAGGGCCATGACTTCGTTGATGCCGACGGCCTCGCCCAGCAGCCAGGCCGAACTGATCACTCCGACCACCGGGATGACCAGCGTGCTGATCGCCGCAACGCTCGCCGGCAGCAGCCGGACCAGGCGCAGATAGGAGGTGAAGCAGAAGACGAGGGCCACGAAGATCACATAGCACAGTGCGAGTGTCCCGGCGCCGCTCAGCCGTGAAAGGTCGGGCGGTGCCACGAATGCGAGCCACCAGGCGAGGATCGGGATGCCGCCGGTGACCAGCATCCATCCCGAGAGGGCGTTGGTGCCGATCTGCCAGTCGAACGCCTTGACCCCCACCGTGCCCGCACCCCAGCACATGGCGGCGGCAAGGATCAGCAGGGTACCCCACGGCGAGGCCCCGAGCACGAGGATGTCCGAGCCGATCAGGAAGATGATGCCGCTCATGCCGAGGACAAGCGCGGCCACGCGGCGCAGGGTGAAGCGCTCTCCAAGGAAGAGCACGCTCAGGATCATGGCCCAGACCGGCATGGTGAAGGCGACGATGGCCGCCCGCCCGCCTCCGACATGACCCAGTCCGAAGGCCGTGAGCATGTGCCAGCAGGTGATCGCGAGGAACGTGATGGCGAGGAACCGGCCCCACCGCGCGCGCGGCACCGCCATGCGCTCGCCGCCCAGACGCGCGATCAGCAGCAGCGTGAATCCCGCGCCGAACACGCTGAAGATGCGGAAGGTCCAGGGGTCAAGCTCGCCCACCACGAACTTCATGGCCGGCCAGTTCAGGCCCCAGAGGATGGAAATCGCGGCGATCAGGATCAGCGCGAGACGGGGGACCGGCGCTACTGCCTCAGAAGTCGAAGCAACGGCCACCTTTTTCCCAATCACCGAAACGGGTGGGCTCCGGTCCGTCCGGTCCGCCATTCTCGCCATCGGGCTGTATCACCTTCGCCGGCGCCTTGCCGGCCTTGTCCCCTCCTGCAATCGCGCCGTCATGCAATGGACTTCGGCGAAGCGTGCCATCCCCGCGATCCGCGGAGGCATCCGCGGTTCCGGCCTTGCCGGCGGTTTCCGGCGTCACTCGGACATCACCTGGGCACGGGCCTGGCTGTCGCACAGTTCCATCTGCTTGCGCAGCATGTGGTCGCTGATCTCCACCTTGGCCGCATCCAGGTCCTCGCGGACCTTCTCGAACACGTCGTCGTCGCCGGGGCGCTCGAAATCGGCCATGACCACGTCCTTCGCGTAATTGAGCGCATCCTCGCCGTTCTTGCCCAGATGCGTCTCGGCGATCCACATGCCGAACAGCTTGTTGCGCCGGTTGCGGACCTTGAAGGCCACTTCCTGCTCGTGCTTGTATTTCGATTCCTCGCTCTTGCCGCGATCTTCCAGAGCCATGCAGAAATCCTCCGTCAACTGGTCATCCAAACGTTCCTGTCATATAGGCACTTTTCAGACGCAGCGCCATCCGGCCAATCGCAAACCGCGGGCGACATTCTTCATGTGCACACTCGTGATGCTTCGCAGACCCAGCCATGAGCAATGGCCGGTCCTCATCGCCGCCAACCGTGACGAGCTTTCGACGAGACCCGCCAGGCCGCCCGGGCGATACTGGGAGGATCGGGACGAGATCCGTGCGGGGCTCGACGTCGAGGCGGGTGGGTCGTGGTTCGGTGTCAACGACTACGGCGTCATGGCTGCCGTCCTCAACCGCCGGGGTACGCTCGGTCCGGAGGCCGGCAAGCGCAGCCGCGGCGAACTGGTGCTCGAAGCGCTCGACTATGCCGATGCCGAAGCCGCCGCCGCCGCACTGGCGCATCTCGACCCCGAGGGCTGGCGGCCCTTCAACCTGATCATCGCCGACAATCGCGACGCGTTCTGGATCCGTCACGCCGGTGATGGAATGCTCAGTTCGATACCCATCCTCAATGGGGTGACAATGGCCACGGCCGGCGAGCTCAACGACACGGACTCCGCGCGGGTGCGCCGCTACCTGCCATTGTTCCGCAGTGCCGAAGCGCCCGACCCGGGCAAGGGGGACTGGTCAAGCTGGCAGCTGCTGCTGTCCTCGACATCGTCGGAGACCGGCGACCCGAGGGATGCCATGTGCATCCGCACCGACGGAGCCTACGGCACGGTGTCCTCCAGCCTGCTGGCCCTTCCGGCCGACATCGGCGACCCGCCCGCATGGCTCTTCGCGGACGGCCCCCCGGACCGCGCGGCCTACGAGCCCGTCGGGGACTGAGCGCATGGCCCTTCCCGTGTTTCAGGTCAGGACCAGTTCTACCTCGCCCAGGTGCTCGATCTCGATGCGGGCGGTGCAGGGCGACGGGACCCATTGAACGGGGGTGATTGTTCCCAGGCTGACGAAACTTCCGGCATCGAGATCGCGGCCAAGTCGGGAATACCGGTTGGCCAGCCATACCAGGGCATCGAGCGGGTGGCCCATCAACTGGTCGGAAACGGCTTCGGCGACGCGCCTGCCGTCGATGAAGGTCCTCGCCCTGAGCTTGTCGAGGGGCAGGGTCCTCCATTCGCGAAATTCCCTGCCGAGTATACTTCCCGCATTGAAGTTGTTATCGGCAGCGAACGTGGCTGCTCCGGCGGTGCGGAACTGCTCGTAGCGATCGTCGACGATCTCGATGGCCGGCATCAGTGCCTCGACATGGCGGGCGATGCCGTGGCGGTCGTAGGGAGCGCCGGCGGCGGCGATCGTGTCGCCCAGCCGGACCGCGATCTCGGTCTCGATGCCCGGTGCGACGAAGGACGCATGCGGTATCCGGGCACCGGAATGGTTGACGGTTCGCTCGAAGACCTCGCCGGCGATCGGTTGTTCGACCCGCAGGAGGTCGCGCATGGCTCGTGTCGTCGCTCCGATCTTGTAGCCGCGACGCGGCCCGAGATGCCCTGCCAGCTGCCGGTTCGCCTCAAGCTGCAGGCCGTAGCCCTCATCCTCGCTCAATCCGTCGATCGCGGCAAGGCGCCTGCCTTCGAGCCTGTTGGCGACGATCCATCCGACCTGATCCACCTTGACCTCCCTGTTCGCACGACGCAGCTTGCATGGGCTGCGCGGGGAGAGGGTAGTGCTTGACAGGTTGAAGGACCAGATCGGTCGCAGGCAGGATGAACTGATTGGGCTAACCCGTGACCTCGTCGCATTCCCCACCGTCAACCCGCCGGGCGAGGCCTATATGGAATGTGCGGAGCATCTGGGCGAACGGTTGCGGCGGCGGGGCTTCGAGGTGCGCTACATCCGCGGCGAGGGGACGCCCGGCGACAGCGAGCGCTACCCGCGCACCAATGTCCTCGCCCGTTTCGAGACCGGCCGGCCGGGTCCCTGCATCCATTTCAACGGCCATATCGATGTGGTCACGGCGGGGCTCGGTTGGACTCGTGACCCGTTCGGCGGCGAGGTGGCGGACGGGCGCATCTACGGGCGCGGCACCTGCGACATGAAGGCCGGCATCGCCGCTGCCGTGATCGCCGCCGAGGCGCTGGTCGACAGCGGGATCGGGCTTTGCGGCGCCATCGAGATTTCCGGCACGGTCGATGAGGAATCGGGCGGGTTCGGCGGCGTGGCCTACATGGCCCGCCAGGGGCTGTTTTCCAGACCGCGCGTCGATCATGTCATCATTCCCGAACCGTTGAACGTCGATCGGGTATGCATCGGCCATCGCGGCGTATGGTGGGCGGAGATCACCACTCACGGCCGCATCGCCCACGGCTCCATGCCGTTTCTCGGCGATTGCGCCATCCGCCACATGGGGGCCTTCCTTGAACGGGTCGAACACGAGCTGCTGCCCGCGCTGGCGGCGCGCCGTACCGCCATGCCGGTCGTTCCCGAGGGCGCGCGCGCCAGCACGCTCAACATCAACGCCATCCATGGCGGCATGGGCGAGGACCACGACGGGTTGATGAGCCCCTGCGTTCCGGACAGCTGCCGCCTCACCATCGACCGCCGCTTCCTGCCGGAGGAGAGCCTCGATGAGGTGCGGGGCGAGGTGGTCGGCATCCTTGACGAACTCAGGCGCAGCCGGCCGGGATTCGACTATGCGATCGAGGAACTGATGACCGTGCTTCCCGTGCTCGCGGACCGCGATGCGCCCGTTCCTCGCGCGGTGTCTCGGGCCATCGAGGCCATCTTGCACCGTCGGCCGGAGATCATCTGCTCGCCGGGGACCTACGACCAGAAGCACATCAGCCGCATCGGCCACCTGCATGACTGCGTCGCCTATGGTCCGGGCATCCTCGATCTCGCTCACCAGCCCGATGAATATGTGATCATAGAAGACCTTGTCCATTCGGCACAGGTCATGGCCCTGGCAACACTCGAACTGATGGGGCATCCACTGGCCATTCGTTGAAAATCCCTTTTCGCCAACATTCCTCGAATTGTGGAGAAACGCCCATGAATCCGGTATTCCAGACACTTGGACGCCGCCTGCGGCTGGGGGTCGTCGGCGGCGGGCCCGGCTCCTTCATCGGTCCGGTGCATCGCCGGGCAGCCACCTTCGACGACCGCTTCGAGGTCGTGGCCGGCGTCCTCTCCTCGGATCCCGGCCGTTCGCAGGCCGCTGCCGCCGATCTCGGCATTGCCGCGGATCGGGCCTACAGCGACTGGCGAGCACTGCTCGACGGCGAGCGGGCGCGCGATGACGGCATCGATGCGGTCGCGATCATGACTCCCAACCACCTGCACTATCCCGTGGCCGATCGGGCGCTCGACATGGGCTACGACGTCATTTGCGACAAGCCGCTCACCCTGACCGCCGCCGAGGCCGTGGCGCTCGCCCGCAAGGTCCGCGATACCGGTCTCGTCTTCGTCGTCACCTTCAACTACTCGCAATATCCGCTGGTCCGGCAGGCGCGGGCGATGGTTGGCGCGGGCGAGCTGGGCGACATCCGCCAGATCCACCTGACCTATGTCCAGGGGCACAACGCCACGCTGGTCGAGGCCGACGGCAAGGGCAGTACGTGGCGATTCGACGCGGACAAGGCCGGTGCCTCGCTCATCCTGGGCGACATCGGCAGCCACGCCCACCATCTGGGTGCCTATGTCAGCGGCCTCGAACTCGATGCCGTCATGGCCGATGTCGGCGCCAGCGTTCCCGGCCGCACCGCCGATGACTATGCCGCGATCCTCCTGCGCTGGTCGAACGGCGCGCGCGGCACGCTCTGGGTGACCAATGCGGCGGCAGGCGGCGAGCACGGACTGGGCTTTCGCATCTTCGGTGCGAAGGGCGGTCTCGAATGGCAGCAGGAGCAGCCCAACACCATGCTC
Organism: Geminicoccaceae bacterium; assembly: GCA_020638465.1. Lineage (NCBI taxonomy): Bacteria > Pseudomonadati > Pseudomonadota > Alphaproteobacteria > Geminicoccales > Geminicoccaceae > Geminicoccaceae bacterium. The sequence goes on along the minus strand of JACKIM010000002.1, from coordinate 1,931,430 downwards.
CACCGCCGCCTCGAAGGCTTCCCCGAACTCGTGACCCGTCGCCTCCACGGTGCATTGCATCCGTCCGCCGAACGCGCCACGCGAACCGAGATCGGTCATCCCGAAGGCTACCAGGAAGCTTTCGCCAATCTCTACGCCGACGCCGCCGAGGCTATTCTGGCGCGACATACCGGAAGAAGTGCAAACCCCCTTGCGCTCGACTTCCCGACGGTGCTTGATGGTGCCCGTGGCATGAGGTTCATTGAGGCCGCCCTCGAGAGCAGCCGCCGAAAGTGCTGGGTGGATTGTCGCCTCGCATTCTAGGCGTTGCCATGGCGGCCCAGGGAGAAAGGCGCATGGCGATGCTCTGGTTGCCGTCAACAACCGATTTCTCGACTCTCGTCATCCGGCGGGCGAAACCCCAGGATGCACTCGCCATCGCCGAGGTCTATGTCGACAGCTGGCGGCAGACCTACCGGGGACTCATGCCCCAGTCCTATCTCGACAGCCTCTCCGTCCCCAATTTCGAGCGGCACTGGCGGCGTACCTTCGCCGCACGCGGCTGGGCCTTCGTCGCCGAGGTGGAGGGGCAGGTCGTCGGCGTGTCCAGCGGCGGCCGCTGCCGTCGGCAGAGCATCGCCACCGGCGAGATCTACGTCCTCTACCTGCGCAAGGAATACCAGCGCCGCGGTTTCGGACGCGCCCTGTTCGACGCCTGCCACATGGAACTCGCCCGCCGCGGCATGGGTGGTACGCTGGTCTGGGTGCTGGAAAGCAATCCCGCCCGCGCCTTCTACGAGCGCCTTGGCGGCAAGCCCGTCTGCCATAACGAGATCAAGGTTGGTGGCACGAAGCTCAACGAGGTCGCCTACCACTGGCCCGACTGAATTTCCAAGGTGGGGCATGCTGCCCATGCCGGTGATGCCGGCCCGGTTGCACGGACGTGGCCCCCGGGTGCCGCAGGAGTTCTTGCCGAGCGGTGGTATGTCGTCCTTCGGGTCGAGGTTGAAAGACCGGATCGGTGATCCACGCCCTTCACACACCTTTTCTCTCCCCGATATCATCCGAAATGCCTTTTGGAAGCGTTAAGGGATAAAAATACGGGAAAAATCTTCAGGGCAGGAATTGCGCCTTCATTTTGACGCGCGCAGTGACGGGGCAGGAAAAATTATGGCCCAACCTTCGCGAAGTCGCTTCATGTAATAATCTTCAAATCGAAAAAAAATCACCAAATAAATGTAAGGAAATGTTCTTTGGGCTTTGCAAGATGGATGAATTTTTTGCACAATGAGCAGGTTCTCTATTGGTAGAAATGCTTATCCGCCGGCCGCTTTTTTCCGGTCTTTGCTATGGCGAATCCGGTCGCGGAGCGGGCAGGTCTGCCAGTATCGTCGGTCGAATGGAGTCCTGCCGGGATCGAAGTGTCGCTTTGCGAGGGGTGGACGTGGTGCCACGGGCCACCCGCATCGGTTTCCGGCGTGACGTTCGGCCGGTCTGATCCCTTCAGGCGGGCCCGTGCCATCCGGTGACCGGCCCGGCGACAACTCGTTGGTGGAACGATGACAAGCGACAAGAAATCCTGGACGCAGCACGATACGTCTTCGGCCGTCGGTACCGGGGATGTCTCGAAGGTCATTCATGGCCTGCCGGGCTGCTTTCGCTTCCCGTCTCCCTCCGGTCCGCATTTCCACAACCAGAACCACGGTCCCGTCGGCACGGTGCCGTTCAGGGCCGAGCGCGAGCGCCTGCGCAGCCTTGCTGCCTACATGCGTTCGCTCAATCCGGGCAAGGGCGAGCTGGAGATCTTCATCCACAACTGGGCAAGGATGATGGAGCGCATCGCTCTGGAGATGGAGGCATTCGGCGATGAGTTGCTGGCCCATCATGTACGGCTGGGTGATCCCGATACCTCCGACACGCCCCGGCCGCGCTAGGGCATCGATCCAGACAGATCATACTGATCTGTCTGGATAAATTGATGCAAGAACAAGGAACTAGGGCTCCGGATCTAACAGTCGGGAATGACGGCGATCGCGTCCACCTCGACCAGCCATTCGGGCCGGGCCAGTCCGCTGACCACGATCCCGGTGGAGACCGGGAAGACGCCCTTCAGGTGCCGGCCGACGGTGCGATAGACATCCTCGCGATAACGCGGGTCGGTGATGTAGATCGTGATCTTGCACACATGATTCATGTGAGAACCGGCCTCATCCAGTAATGTGGCGATGTTGCGCATCGCCTGTTCGGCCTGTCCCGCGGCGTCGCCGATGCACACGCTTTGCGCTGTGTCGAGGTCCTGCCCGACCTGGCCGCGGACGAACACCATGGTGCCACGGGCGACTACGGTCTGGCATAGGTCGTTGTCCAGCTTCTGTTCGGGATAGGTGTCGCGTGTGTTGAATGTCCGGATGCGCTTGTGGATCATGGCGGTTCCTGCAATTTCGCGAGGTTTTCGCGGCAAATGTTGCGAAAAATGTCTGCACCCGGGCTGAGCGCGCGTCCGCGCATCCGTGCCAGCACCAGCCGGCTCGGCCGCGTGTCGTCGGCGACGGGCCGGCATGCCAGTGCCCGGCCGTCATGGGTCAGGTTGCACGAGGGGCGGGTGGCGAGCAGGCTGAAACCGAGGCCATGCCCCACCAGCCCGCGAACCATCTCGATGGACGAGCTGCGATACGCGATCTCGACCTTCAGCCCGGCGTCGCGGAACAGGGACAGGAAGTAGTCGCGGCTCAAGGGGACATCCAGCAGGACCAGCGGGCGTCTGGCCAGGTCGGCCAGCCGGACAGCGTCCCTTTTGGCGAGGCGGTCGCTTCCGGCCATGAGGGCGTAGACCTTCAGATCCTGCAGCGGTTCGACGTGGAACTCGTCGTCGAGGTCGAAATCGTAGAGCATCGCCAGCTCGATTTCGCCGGCGCGCAGGCTGTCCATAAGTCTACGTTGGTCACCTTCTACCAAAGAGAGATTAATGCCAGGATGGTTTTTTTGCATTTTGGCAAGGAGGGGGGGCAGCAGCGCCGGGCCGAATGTCTGGAAACAGCCGAGACGCAGTGACGTGCCCTCGTCCTCATTCTCGCTCGACAGGTGCTCCGCGAGCAGCCGCGCCGGCGAGCCATAGGCGCGGTTGGCATAGATCAGCGCCAGGCCGGCACTGGCCACCACCGTTTCCTCCACGGCTCCGAAGAAGACATGATGCGTACCCACCTGCATGTGCTGGTCGAGCTCGCAATGAAAGGCGACGAGGCCGTCGGCCACGCGCGGGGTACCGTTGACTCCGTTGATCCATTCGGCGGCCGAGAACTTGTCGCCGTCACGGGTCGCGAGTCGTCCGGCGAAGACGTCCGAGATGTAGGACTGGTCGTCCCGCAGCAGGTTGACGCAGAACCGGCGGTTCCTGATGATCGCCGTCGATGCCCGGCTGGCCTCGTGCACGCAGATCAGCAGGGACGGCTTCGGCGAATCGGCGGATACCGACGACATGGCGGACACCGTGACGCCGACGCGTCCAGCCGGGCCATCCGTCGTCACCACGCTCACCGATGCAGCCGCATTGCTCATGCCGTCGATGAAACGCCGCCTTGCATCCTTTTCAGCCATCGCCTTCCATGATCCTCGCCACCGCCCCCACTCCTTGCTAGCAGGAACTGCGCCGGCGGGCATCACCAAGGTCATGACGTGCGCGAAACCTGCCAGCCGACTTTCGTGGAATTCGAGACAGACATGAACCCGGACGAACTCAAGACCATCGAGAAGGCCGCCATGCTGGCCTGGCCACCGGTCGAGACCGCCCCGCACCGCGGGTGGCTCATGCGTGCCGGCGGCGGGCGCTCGCGCCGGCTCAACTCCGTCTCGACCCTGTATTTCGACGATCCGCGGGGCAGGGGGCTCGACGCCGCCATCGACCATGTCGAGGCATGGTATCGTGCACGTTCCATTCCGCCCTGTTTCCATCTGGCGAGCCATGTCGAGCCGGGAGACCTCGACGACAGGCTCGCCGGACATGGCTACGCTGCCATCACCCCCACCGGCGTCATGACGGCGCCGATATCCGCCGACGCCGCAAGCGCCGATATCCGCGGCGGAGATGTGCTGCTCGAAGGGCGGGCCACGGCCCTGGTGATGAACATCATCTGCGACCCGCTCTGGTCCGCCCGGGTCCGCGGGGACCGCGCGGCCGTCTTCGCCCGGATCCGCCGGCCGCTGACCTTCGCCGTCATCACGCTGGACGGTATCGCCCGCGCCGGCGGCCTGTGCGTGGCCGATGGCGAACTGGCCGGCATCTTCAGCGTCCGCACCGACCCGGCCTTCCGCCGCCGGGGGCTGGCCCGCGCGCTGATGGCTCGGCTCGGCATCTGGGCGCATGGCATGGGTGCGCGCCGCTTCTACCTCCAGGTCGAGGACGACAACCAGCCCGCCATCAACCTCTACGGTTCACTCGGCTTCGAACGCATTTACGGCTATCACTACCGCCAGCTCGGCGAAGGCAGGGCCTGACCCGCAGCCGCACGGAACGACGAGGAAGGGACCGCCGATGCTCCGCGCCGTCACGGCCATACTGGTTGCCGTCCGGGCAACGACCGCGATCGCCGCCGACGGGCCTCCGCCACCGGAGCCGGTCGATGCCACCGCCCGCTACGAGGTCCGATGGACCGGCCTCACGGTTGGCGAAATCCTCGTCAACGTGAAAACTGACGCCAGTGGTCGGGCCTTGCGCCTCGACAGCCGGACCGCCGGCGCGCTGGACTGGTTCTTCACCTACCGCTCGACGATCACCAGCACCACCGGCCTCGAAGCGGGACGCCCGGTCACGACCCGGTTCGCGGCCAGCCGTGCCTTCAACGACCAGGAACAGGACTGGTCGCTGACCTTCGATGCCGCCGGCCGGATCCTGCAAGGCGAGATATCCGCGGAAATCGCCGCCGAGCACGAACCGGTTCCACCGGAGCTGCAGCACGGTCCCGACCCGCTCGCCTTTGCCATCGATGCGCTCGCCCGCCTCGGTCCGGGCGTCAACCTGCAGGGCGACACCTTCGACGGCAAGCGCGTCCTGCAGCTGGACATCGACTGCGGCGTCGAACGCGAGCCGGTGTCGCCGATCCCCGAAACCCCGCAGCAACCGGCCCTTGCCTGCCGGATCGGCGGCGAACTCCTGGCCGGCGCCCGCAAGGATGATGACGACGATGACGAGGAGGATGAAAGGACTGGCAGGGAACGGACCGTCACGGCCCGGCTCGTCGACAATCTCATCCCCGGCTACGCCATTCCGGCCATCATCCAGGCCGAGACCCGCTGGGGCACCGTCGTCACGCGGCTCGTCGAGATGACGGTCCGTTAACACGCTGTTAAGGAAGGTCGAAAAGGGGCGCCTCCTCCAACCCCACCAATTCCACTGTAGAATAGACTCACACGAAGGCGTCAGGGGATGCCGGAGAGCGATTTTCCGAATACGGGGTGGGGTTTGCAGACCGGTAGCGGTCGCCTCGCCGGCACGGGCGGCGGCGGCAGGTCGGGGAAATCGCCGGGCGGGAGCGCGCGGATCAGGCGCAGCTCGTCCGGCGCGAAGATGGCAAACGCACCCGACTGCGGGGTCGTCATCATCGCGTCGAGGATATGCTCGTGGAGACTTTTGAGCAGGCGGGACCGTCCCCTGGCGCGGAGCCTTTCCTCCTCGCTGCGGGATTTCCTCACCCTTGCGGGTTTCGCCGCTCCGGGAGTGTCCTTCGTGAGCGACCATGGCACCGGGCAGACATCCGGCACGTCGATCCCTCTGGCCACCGACTTCAGCAGCGAGGTGATGACATTCCCCATTCCCCTGCGTCCGGCACGATCCAGCCATGCCCTTTCGGCACCATCCGCCGATGCGACGGATTGCGCCAGGGAGTTGTCCTGCAACTGGCGGAACCAGTCGCGGGAGTGGAACAGCAGCAGGCGGTGGAGGATCGCCCGGAGGCCATGACCACCATGTGGGGATAGTCCCGCCCGCATCGCCGACAGGACACCCGCCACATGCGGCAGATGTTCCAGCCCGTCGACCTCCGCCATATCAAGCCGGACCGTCGACCCCGCCAGCACCCCGCGCCGCCCGGTCGCCACCAGCCAGCACACCTTCAGGAAACGAGGCGCGCCCCAGCGAAAGACCCGGCCGGCGAGTTTGCGCGGCAATATGGGGGGTGTGGCGGGGGTATGGGACATGGGGGGAGGTTATGATACAAGGGCAGTGTGAGAGTCAAGGAATATTTTCATAGAAATCCATGACAGGAGCCTAGACTGTCCTTCTATCGGCACCTTTCATGATTATTTTCGGCAATAAAAAAATCAAAACTATCCCATTCGGGGGATGTTCTTGCAAGAAAAACTAAGATAAATTCATCTGGACTTTGAAATAAAGTCATTAGAACCGTAAGTTGCATAAGATCGAGTCTTTATTCTTATTCTTGATGAAATTCTGAACATCATGGTCTTCGTAAAAAAAAGATGATGATCTTGTGTCTGGATAAATTCTGATAATTCGAATTGTAATGAAAGGCAGACTCAAAATGAGTGATAAATCCGAAAGGGCTTCGCTGGGGCTGGAACAGGGAAATCTCGAATTATTTTCGCAATCTGTTTCCGACCTGAATTCCGCTCTTCTTCGTCTGGCTTGCCCCGACATGAAGTTGCCGGAGAACCTGCCGCAGGCCAGACAGGATATTCAGCAAACCGATGCCCTGTCGGCCAATGGTGTTGGCCAGAACCTCGTCCTTGATATTCTCCCCCCCGGACCACCGGTTCCCCATCGCTCGGTAACCATGATCGTCCAGCGGATATGCAATACCGCTCTCAGCGGACAAGGCATCGGGGCAAGCGGACCCCTTGCCTTCATAAGCTGGTTCACGAAAGGGGCGCAGGCAACGCATCAATACCCGGATGATTTCGTCTACTATGTAGTGCCGCCGCCAGGCCGATGCTGGAACCTGGAATATCATACCATGATTTACCGGGGCGCAATCGAAGACGGTTGCGGATTTTCCAGCGAGTTCGAAATCAACCTGACAAGCAATATCGAGGATCCACTCGGTACGATCATCGGGTCATTCCAGGCAACGGACAGCATTTCCATCAGCGGAGGCGGTACGTGGATTTTCAAGTATCCCATCATCGCGAACGATGGGGCGGGGAACAGCTCGCGCATCGATGTCAAGGGCATCGTCAATGCGAGCTGCACGAATGTGCTTCCGTGACTTGAGGGCGTCCGGGATGCCCTGACCGGACATGTCCGGTGCCGTGGGCAGGGGCGGACCCGAGGTCCGTTCCTGCCTCGCCGGAACCGGTCCCCTTGTCCCGGACCTTCCTTCCTTTCCCGTCAGTACGTGGCACGGCCGCCCGACAGGTCGAAGACCGATGCGGTGTTGAAGGTGCAGCGGTCGCTGGCGAGCCATGCGGTGATTTCGGCAACCTCCTCGACCGTGCCCAGCCGCCCGAGCGGCGACTTGGCAATCATCGTGGCGACATGTTCCTCGCTCATCTGGGCAAGCAGGTCGGTCGCGACCGCGGCCGGTGCGACGGCATTGACGAGGATACCGGTTCCCGCAAGCTCCTTGCCCAGCGACTTGGTCAGCGCGATCACGCCGGCCTTGGCGGCACTGTAGGCGGCGGCATTGGGAGTGCCTTCCTTGCCGGCCAGCGAGGCGATGTTGACGATCCGGCCATATCCCTGACGGCGCATCAGCGGCACGACCGCACGGCAGGTGAGGAATACACCCACGAGGTCGATGTCGACGATCTGGCGGAAGGTGTCGATCGGGTAGGTGTCGAGCGGCCCCGTGGGTCCGGCGATGCCGGCATTGCACACGAGGATGTCGATGCGTTCCATCGAGGCGGCCGCGCGCTCCAGTTGTGCGCTGTCGCACACGTCGATGGAGGGATGCCCGTCGATGTCCCAGCTTTGCACGTGGACGCCGTCGGCCCTCAGGCGTTCGGCAATGGCGAGGCCAATGCCCTTGCCGCCTCCGGTTACGACTGCGGTCCTGCTTGTGCCGGTCATGTTCGCGATCCTCCGATGGCCCGATCTCTGTTGAACCCGTTCCCCCTTGAAACGGCGGTACGATGCGCCGCGTACGGACTGGCGGCAAGGGGGGAGTTGTGCTGGAATTCTCCTTGTAAAGGGACGGGTGGAGGTGTGGGATGATCGATGCCGGTTATGTGCGGGTGATGGCCCGTTATTCGGTATGGCAGAACGAGAGCCTGATTGCCGCCGCGGGCAGGCTGGACGACGAGGCCCGCCTTCAGGACCGGGGCGCGTTCTTCGGATCCATTCAGGCGACGCTCAACCACCTGTTGTGGGGCGACCGGACCTGGCTGTCGCGATTCACCGATCTGCCGGCTCCCGAATCGGGAATTCAGGGGTCGGTCCACCTGGCTCCCGACTGGCCAACCTACAAGCTGGAGCGGCGGGTCACCGATGCCGACATCACCTCATGGGCGAGTTCCGTCGGCGACAATGATCTGGTGGGGGAGCTTACCTGGTTTTCCGGAGCGCTGGGCCGCGAGGTCAGCCGCCCGGTCTCGCTGCTCGTCGTGCATTTCTTCAACCACCAGACCCACCATCGCGGCCAGGCCCACGCCATGCTGACGGCGGCCGGCACGAGGCCCGAGCCGACCGACCTGCCGTTCATGCCGGGGATGGGGTGAGATGGTGCCGGACGGGATCGTCGTCTCGGGCATGGCGATCCGATGGACGAAGGTCAGGGGACGTCGTCGCGGATGCAGGCCCTGAAGTGGCCGGGTTCGGTTTCGGTCAGCGGCGGCACGGTGCCGGCGCATTCCGGCCGTGCGTAGGCGCAGCGGGTGCGGAAGACGCAGCCGGAGGGCGGATTGGCCGGGCTCGGCTGATCGCCCTTGAGGATGATGCGCTCGCGCCGGGAAGCCGGGTCGATGGTTGGTGCTGCGGACAGCAGGGCCTCGGTATAGGGATGGCGTGGGCGGCGCATGAGGGTCTCGGCCGGAGCCAGTTCCATGACCCGGCCCAGATAGAGTACCATGACACGGTTGGAGACATGCTCGATCACGGAAAGATCGTGGCCGATGAAGAGCATGGTGAGGTCAAGGTCGCGCTGGAGGTCGCAGAGCAGGTTGACGATCTGGGCCTGGATCGAGACGTCGAGGGCGGAAACGGGCTCGTCGGCGACGATCAGCTCGGGGCCGACGGCAAGGGCGCGGGCGATGCCGATGCGCTGGCGCTGGCCGCCGGAGAACTCGTGCGGGTAGCGGTCGAGATGTTCGCGACCCAGTCCCACCTTCTCCAGCAGTTCGAGGATGGTGCCGCGGTCGGCGGGCAGGCCGTGGATGATGCGGGCTTCAGCGAGGATGTCGCGCACGCGCTTGCGCGGATCGAGCGAGGCATACGGGTCCTGGAAGATGATCTGCATGCGCCGGCGCAACTTGCGCAGGTCTTCGCCTGCCGTTTCGGTGATATCCTCGCCTGCCAGTTCGATGCGCCCGGCCGTGGGTTCGTGCAGGCGCAATATGGTGCGGCCGAGAGTGCTCTTGCCCGAGCCGCTCTCGCCGACGAGACCGAGAACCTCACCCTTTTCAAGGCTGAAACCGACGTTTTCCACGGCCTTGAGCGTGCGTCTTCCGAGACCGAGCGGACCGGCGCGGAGTGCGAAGTGCTTTTGCAGGCCCTCGACCCGCAGGAGCGGCGGATTCATGTCACCTCCTGCCAGAAGTGACAGCGCGAACGGTGTCCGGGAGCGGTCTCGACCAGTTGCGGCGCATCCCTGCGGCAGAGGTCCCGGGCGAGGGCGCAACGGGGGGCGAAGTGGCAACCGGCGGGCCGGTCGAACGGGCTCGGCACGACGCCCGCAATGGCCCGCAGCCGCTCGCGCGATCCGGGGCGGGGCACGCTGTCGAGCAGGCCGCGGGTATAGGGGTGGCGTGGATGGTCGAAGACCTCGCGCATCGGTCCCTCCTCGACGACATCGCCGGCATAGACGACCATCACCCGGTCGGCGAGTTCCGCCACAACGCCCAGATTATGGGTAATGAAGATCATCGCCAATGGTGGATCGCTGGTGCGTTGCAGCGATTTCAGCAGTTCGAGGATCTGTGCCTGAATGGTGACGTCGAGCGCTGTCGTCGGTTCGTCGGCGATGAGCAGGGCGGGTTCGAGCGCCAGCGCCATGGCGATCATCGCCCGCTGGCGCATTCCGCCGGAAAGCTCGTGGGGGAAGGCGTCGATGCGGGTTGCCGGATCGGGAATGCCGACCTTGTCGAGGGCGTTGACGGCCAGCCGGCGCGCCTCCTTCCTCGTGATGTCGCGGTGCTGGCGGATGGCCTCGGTGATCTGGTCGCCGATGCGGTAGACCGGATTGAGGGCGGTCATCGGCTCCTGGAAGATCATCGCCACGTCGTCGCCGCGGATCGAACGCAACTCCTCGTCCGATGCGGTCTCGACGTGCAGGGCGGACCCGTCGCGCCGGCGCAGGCGGATGCTGCCGCGGGCGATATAGCCGGCGGGCTCGGGCAGCAGGCCCATGATCGACAGGCCGGTCATCGACTTGCCGGAACCGCTTTCGCCGACGACTGCCAGGGTCTCGCCCGGTACGAGGCTGAAGCTCACGCCATCGACGGCCTTGACCACGCCACGTTCGGTCATGATGTGAGTGGCGAGATCCTTCACTTCGAGAATATTGTCCGCACGCGTTTCATCGGCATGGTCCGCGAGAGCGGTCCGGTCGGGCAGGGCTGCGGCCACTGCCGCCGAATCGACCGGTCGGGCCCGCGGGTCGAACAGGTCGCGCATGGCGTCGCACATGGCGTTGAAGATGAGGACGGTGACGATCAGCGCCAGGCACGGCCAGATCAGTCCCATGGCCGAATAATTCATGTAGCCGCGCGCACCGCGGATCATGAGGCCCCAGGACGGGTCGGGCGGGATGACGCCCAGCCCGAGGAAGGACAGGCCGGATTCGATGAGGATGGCGGAGGCGACCGTCAGGGACAGCTGGACGAGGATCGGGCCGGCGACGTTGGGCAGCACCGTCTTGAGGACGATGCGCGGTGAACCCGCACCGAGTGCCCGCACGGCCTCGACATAGTCGAGCTGGCTGATCGACAGCACCTCGCCATAGGTGACCCGGGCGAAGCCGGGGGCCAGCAGGACGGAAAGGCAGGCGGTCAGGGTCACGGCACCGGGACCGAACAGGGTGACGATGAGCAGCGCCAGCAGGATCGGCGGGAAGGACAGGACGATGTCCACCAGGCGAAGCGTGAATATCTCGGCCAGACCGCGGAAATAGCCACCGACGAGCCCGAGGGTGACGCCGATGACCATGGCGGCCAGCGAGGCGATGATCGCCACGCTCAGGGACACCCGCGCGCCGTACAGCAACCGGCTCAGGATGTCCCGGCCATATTCGTCCTGCCCGAGCCAGTGGTCGGCCGAAGGGGGCTTGAGCCGCCCGGCGACATCCATGGCGATGGGGTCGTGCGGTGCTATCCAGGGAGCGCCATAGGCCAGCACGAGCAGCGCCAGAAGGCTCAGGCCGGGCAGCAGCAGGGCGAGCTTGCGGCGGTCCGTCATGGCCTCAGGTCCGCCGGATACGCGGATCGAGGACCGAATAGAGAAGATCGACAACTAGATTAATCATGATGAACAGGAATGAAATCACCAGCACGATGCTCTGCACTGCGGGATAGTCCCGGAGTTCCACGGCATTTACCAGGAAGCCCGACAGGCCGGGCCAGTTGAAGACGTATTCCACGAGAACCGTACCGCCGAGGAGTGTCCCCACATGGAGACCGACGACGGTGACCACCGGTCCCAGCGCGTTGCGCACCACATGGCGCCGGAGCACCTCCTTGCGCGGCAGACCCTTGGCGCGGGCCGTGCGCACCCAGTCGCGCTCCAGCGTCTCGATGACGGTAGTCCGCACCATGCGGAAGATGACGGCTGACAGACCTACCGCAATGGTGAAAGCCGGCATGGACAGATGGATAAGATGACGGACGGGGTCTTCGCCGAACGGGGTATAACCGCCCGCGGGTACCCATCTCAGTGTCTGGGCGAACAGCAGGATGAGAAGGGTGCCGATGACAAAGACCGGCATGGAGAGCTGAAGTCCGGCCATCCACGACAGCAGCCGGTCGGTCCAGCTTCCCCGATGCGTGGCGGCAAGGGTGCCCAGCGGCATACCGATCAGCAGGGCGAGGAGTGTCGCTGCGAGAATCAGTTCGATGGTACGGGGCAACCGTGTGGCGATTTCCTCGACAATGGGATAACCGTCGGTGAAGGACCGCCCCAGATCGCCATGCAGCAAGCCGGCGAGATAGCTGCCATACTGTTCGAGAATCGGCCGGTTGAGCCCCATCTTCTCGCGCAGCGCCTCGACGGCCTCCGGCGGCGGCAGCACGCCACCGCTCGAAGACAGAAGCACAGCCGGATCGCCGGGTATCAGGTGGAGAACCGAGAACACGATGGTCGCCACCACCCAGACCAGGATGAGGGCGACCAAGGTACGTTTGAGGGCATATCCCCACATGAGGACTACGTGTTTTCGGCGGTTTCGATGATCGCCCCGGAATAGAACGTCAGGAATCCGGGAATATTGGTGAAACCCTGAACATTCTTCTGGAAGGCGTACCCCTGGGCCCGCCAGTTGATGCCGACGATGGGCACAAGTTCAACGCAGCGCGCCTGCCACTGGTCGTAGATCTCCTTGCGCTTGCCCTCGTCGAGCTCCCTCTGGCCGGCATCGATCAGTTCGTTGATCTTGTCGTCGTTGAAATTGTGGCTGCGGACGAAGGACGGTCCGCGGCGACCGTCGACAAAGTTGGCGAGTGCGTCCGGATCGTTGAAATCCCCGGCCGTCCCCATGACCGCAATGTCATATTGCCCCTGATTGCCAAGATCCACGCGCGTGGCCCAGTCCGGCAGGTTCAGCTTCGCCCGGATGCCGACGGCGGCCAGGTGCTGCTGGCAGACCTCTGCCGTGTCCTTGTGCATGCCATATTGCGCCGTCGACAGGAAAGTGCAGTCGAAACCGTCGGCATAACCCGCTTCGGCCAGCAATTGCTTGGCCCTTTCGGGATCGTAGGACCAGTGGTTGGCATATTCTTCGTTGAAGAAGGGCGAGCTTGCCGGAATGGGCATGCCGTTGAGCGGATTGCCCCGCCCGAAGAAGGCCGCTGCCATGACATCCTCGCGCTTGATGGCGTAGCCGATGGCATCGCGCACGCGCGGATCGGCGAGCGGCCCTTCCGTCGTGTTGAACACCAGGTACATGAATGGACCATCGGTGTTGTCGAGCACCAGGTTGTCGTTCTGGGCGATGAAGTCCATCGACTGCCAGGGCACGTACTCGATGATGTCCACGTCACCCGCCTCAAGGGCCGCGACGCGCAGGTTCTCGTCCTTGTAGGCGATGAAGCTGAGCTTCTGCGACTTCGGCAGCCCGTCCTTGTAGAAACCGTCATAGGCTTCCATGTCGATGCGGGTGCCGCGTTCGACCGAAGCGATCCGGTAGGGGCCGCAACCGATCACGTCCTCGCGGTCGCCGCCGATGCTGCCGGCGGGGATCACATGCGCCATGAAGCTGGCGGTAAGATAGATGAAGGGTGCGGAATCCTGCCCGAGATGGATGCGGACGGTGTGATCGTCGGGTGTCTCGATGGAGTCGATGATCCCGAAGGCGCTGCGCAGATAGGCGGTCGAATCCTCGGCCATGATCGCTTCGTAGCTGGCCTTGACGTCGGCCGAGGTCACCGGCGTTCCGTCGTGGAACGTGGCGTTCTGGCGCAGCTTGAACACATAGGTGCTGCCGTTCTCGGCTTCCCAGCTTTCGGCCAGTTCCGGCCGGAGATCGGCCTTGTCGTCATAGCTGAGCAGACCACGGTGGATCTGTAGCTTTACGGTCGCTGCCGCGGTGCCGGCATTGGCCCAGGGATCGAGCGAGGGGGGATAGGAGGAAAGGCCGAAACGCAGAAGGCCGGGCTCGCCGGCCATGGCATGCCCGGAAAGCATCGGCCCGGTTACCAGTCCCGCACCCAGCACGACACCGCCCTTGAGCAGGGTGCGGCGCTCGATCGGTAGACGCCTGTCGAACTTCTTCATGTCAGCCTCCCGTCATTCCATAGACATCCTGTGCGGTTTTCGCCGAGATCTTGCCGTCGGCCAGATCGCGCCGGACGAGCTCCGGATCGCGCAGCTCCGGATTGCCGTAGCCGCCCGAACCGGGGGTCACCACTTCCACCGTGGCGCCATGTTGGAAGATGCCGTCGCCCCTGACCAGCGGGCCGCCCCTGCCGGCCGTGCGTACCGAGAAACGCCCGCCTTCGCCGCCGCCGTCGAGGCCCCAGGGCGAGGACAGGCCGCGCGAATGGTGAACGGCGACCGTGCAGTCGTCATGTTCGATCCGGACCTTGCGCCGCATGCCCATGCCGCCGCGCCATCGTCCGACGCCACCGGAGTCGTCCACCAGCTCGTAGCGCTCGACCATGAGCGGATATTCGGGTTCCAGCCCTTCCACGGGCAGATTGCTGGTATTGGTCGTGTGCACGTGCACGCCATCCAGCCCGTCCTTGGTCGCCCGTGCGCCGAAGCCGCCTCCGATGGTCTCAAGGTAGACGTAGTAGCTGCCGGTCTTCGGGTTGATGCCAGAGAAGAAGGCGCCGATGCATGCGCCGTTGCAGGCGGCGATGACCCGCTCGGGCACCGCCTGCGCGAGGCAGCCATGGACAAGGTCGACGATGCGTGCCGATGCCTGCATGCGCCCGTCGACGGCGGCGGGTTCGGCGGCGTGGACGATGGTGCCGGGCGTGCCCTCGACATGGATCGGCCGGTAAAGTCCGGCATTGGGCAGGATATCCGGATCGACGACCGTCTTGACGGCATAGTAGACGGTGGCCAGCAGTGCGGTGCGCACCATGTTCACCCCTGCGCGCACCTGCGGGGGGTTGTCGCGAAAGTCCAGATGGATATCGCTTCCCCTGACGGTGAGCGTGAGCTTCAGCGTAAGCTCGTTCTCGACATCATGGGTGTCGAACCTGTCCTCGAAGTGATAGGTCCCATCGGGAATGGTGGCGATGCCTGCACGCATGCGCCGTTCGGCATAATCCAGCAGTTCCTCGCCCGCCGCCGCCACCAGTTCCCTGCCGAACTTGCCGCAAAGGGCGCGAAAGCGCTCGATGCCGAGACGGTTCGCGGCCATCTGTGCGCGCAGATCGTTCAGCCTTTCGCGCGGAACCTGACAGTTGAGCAGGATCATCGACATGATGTCGTCGACCAGCTTGCCCTTGCGATACAGTCGTACCGGCGGGATGCGCAGACCCTCCTGGAAGATGTGCGCATGCGCGCGGTCGACGAAGTCGGCATGATGCGCGAGGTTGACCGCCCAGGCCGCGATCTCGCCATCGACGAAGACAGGCGACGCCAGGACGATGTCCGGGAGATGCGTGCCGCCGCCGGTATAGGCATCGTTGCCGACGAAGGTGTCGCCGTCCTCCACCGTCGAGAGGTCGGTGCGTTCGAGGATGGCGTCGATGACGCCGATGAACGAACCCAGGTGGATGGGGATGTGCTCGGCCTGCGCCAGCGTGCGTCCCTTCGCGTCGAAGAGCGCGGTGGAGCAGTCGCGTCGCTCCTTGATGTTGGTCGAGTACGACGCGCGTATCAGGGTTTCCCCCATCTCCTCGACGATGGAGGATACGGCATTGCCGATGACCTCGACGGTGATGGGATCGACGGTCCTGCTCATGCCGGAACCTCCTCGATGACGAGATTGAGGTAGGGATCGACGACAGCCCGCTGGCCGGGCAGCAGCAGCGTGGTCGAGTCCATCTGCTCGACGATGGCCGGTCCGTCGATGACATGGCCGGGACCGAGCTTCGTGCGGTCGTAGAGCGGACACTCGACCTCGCCACGCGTTTCGGGCATCCAGACACCGCGCTGGCCGATGCGGGCGTCGAGCAGGGGCGTTGCCGTCCTTTCGTGCCGCCGGATCTGCGCCTTCTCGACGATGCCGGTGGCCTCGATGCGGAAGGTGACGAGCTGGACGGGCTCCTCGGGTGCGATGTAGCCATAGAGGCGCTCATGCGCCGCCTCGAAGCCCTGCTTGAGGATATCGAGCGTTTCCTCGCTGACGGGACCTTGCGGGAAGGGCACGTCCAGCTCGTAGTTCTGCCCGGCATAGCGCATGTCGACCGACAGTCGCAGCTTGCGCGCATCCTCGGCCATGCCCTCGTGTTCCAGCCATTCATGCGCTTGCGCGGACAGATCGGCGAAGATCTCCTCGATGAGCGGAAGCGACGAGGCTTCGAGTGGAGCCAGCCGGGTGCGGGCGTAGTTGGTCTGCAGATCGGTGAGCAGCAGGCCGATGGCGCACAGGATACCGGGATGGGGCGGCACGATGATGCGCGGCAGTTCGAGTTCGCGCGCGAGCCGCGATGCGTGGATGGGGCCGGCGCCGCCGAAGGCCATCAGCGTGAAGTCGCGCGGGTCGTAGCCGCGCTGGACGGAGATGACCCGGATGGCCTTGGCCATGTTGGCTGTGACGATCGAGATGATGCCCTGTGCTGTCTCCATGGCCCCGAGGCCCAGCCGGTCGCCAAGCTTCGCGATCGCATCGACGGCGAGGCCCCGGTCGATCTCCATGCGCCCGCCGAGCAGGTGCGTCGGATTGAGGACACCCAGTGCGACATTGGCATCGGTGACGGCGGGTTCGTCGTTGCCGCGGCCGTAACAGACCGGCCCCGGATCGGCCCCGGCGCTGCGCGGTCCGACCTTGAGCAATCCGCCGGTGTCGATGTAGGCGATCGACCCGCCGCCGGCGCCGACCGTGTTGATGTCGAGCATCGGCGTCTTGAGCGGATGGCCGTGGACCACCATTTCGCCGGAGAGCTTCGGGCGGCCACGGTCGATCAGCGCCACATCCGTTGATGTTCCGCCCATGTCGAAAGTGATCAGGTCGTTGAAACCGGACAGGCGGCCGATCTCGATGGCGCCGACGACGCCGGTGGCCGGCCCCGACAATACCGTCTTGACCGGCGCCAGGGCAGCGGTCTCGAAGGTGATGATGCCGCCATTGCTCTGGGTGATGTGCGGCGGACTCTCGATGCCGAGCCCTTCGACGCGCTGCTGGAGGCGACGGATATAGAGGCTCATCACCGGACCCAGCGAGGCGTTCACCGTGACCGTCGAAAGCCGCTCGTATTCGCGGAATTCCGGAGCGATCTCGTGGCTGGCCGACACGAAGGCCTCCGGGAACACCTCCTCGACGATGGCCCGGGCCCGGCGCTCATGGTCCGGATCGACGAAGGAATAGAGGAAGGCGATGGCCACGGCCTCGACACCGGCCTGCTTCAGCGTTCGCGCCGCCCGCCGCACGGCCTCCTCGTCCAGTGGTGTCTCGACCCGACCGTCGTGCCGCAGGCGTTCCGGCACTTCAAGGCGCAGCGAACGGCGCACCAGCGGCACTGGCTTGTCGCATTGAAGGTCATAGAGCGAAGGACGTTTCTGGCGGGCGATTTCCAGCAGATCGCGAAAACCGTCCGTGGTGATCAATCCCGTACTGGCGGTTCGCCCCATGATGAGGGCATTGGTCGCCACCGTCGTGCCGTGGCCGAAGTAGCGGACGTCGCCACCGCCGAAAGCTTCGAGCCCCTGCTCGACACCGCCGGCAATGGCCTGTGACGGGTCCTGGGGCGTGCTCGGCACCTTCCAGACGTTCAGCCCTCCGGTATCTTCATCGAACAGGCAGACGTCCGTGAACGTGCCTCCTGAATCGACACCAATTCGCCAGTTCGCCAAACCGTTCCTCCCCACAATTACACTGGAACGATTTCACGGTGTCTGGCGCATGGTCAAGGTCTGATTAAGTCGTTTTTCGTGTTCTGTGGGATTTTCCATCGACTTTGCCGGTGGAAGAACGGGAAAATCGCCAGGTTTTGGGGCGTGTTTCACGTCGCTGGTCCGGGCAGGCGACGTGTTGCCCGTTTCATCGCCCGCCAGGCCCGCCAGTAGTTGAAAATGCCGCCGAGCCAGAAAAGGACGCTTCCCGCGACATACTGGGAAGCGAGGAAGGTCCCGACCATGCGTTCGTCCTGATGGCTGGCAAACTGCCAGAGGTAGGGGACCGAGGCGACCGTGAACAGGACCGATCCGGCGACGAAGGCAAGCGCGGTCAGGTTCATCAGCTGCAAGGTCGTCATGTCCTTCGCGGTGACGATCTGCAGGACGTTGACGATTGCTCCGACAACGAAAAGCAGGCTGCCGATGACAAAGCACCATGCACCGGGGCGGAACAGGGACACCCATGAGAGGAAGAACACGCTGCCGATGGCGAACAGGATGGTTCCCGTGAAGTAGGTGACCGCCGCTATCGCTTCCAGCTGGCGCCAGATCTTCGGTGGACGGTCGAGCCGATGCCTGTAGGTGATGACTTCGACGAGATCGTGGCCGGTCACCAGCAGGTAGAGCAGCGAGCCGGCGAAGAAGATCCATGCACCCAGATCGGCGTATTTCTCCAGGGCGGGAAAGAACATGATGCTGCCGGCGATGAACATCAATCCGCCGACCTTGTAGAGGATGGCGTTGATCGTCTCCCAGCGGAACTGGTCGCGCAGGTCGGGATTGCTGTCCAGCAGATCGAACATGCGATCGCGGTCGGTGAACATGTGGGGCATGGCGATCCTGCTTCATTTCCGCTTGCAAACTTGCAAATGAACGGCATGGAGGCCCGACAAACCATCTGGCCCCGGGACCTCCCGGTCTGGATAGAGGAAGCGTCCCGGGCCTGACAAGTCGACGGGCCGTCGGCGGATTGGCGATTGTGGCGTCATTGGCAGGCTGGTAGAGGTCTTCGGGCACCGATCTTTCCAATTTTTCATCGAGCCAGCCCATGAACAGCAGACCCCCGAAGAGTATCTTCATCGACGGCGAGGCCGGTACGACGGGGCTTGGCATCCGCGAGCGCCTGACCGGCATGGAAGGCATCGAGCTGCGCTCGATCGAGCATGACCGGCGCAAGGATGCGGAGGCGAAGAAGGCGTTGCTGGCCGATGTCGACCTGGTGGTGCTGTGCCTGCCCGACGATGCGGCCCGCGAGACGGTGGCCCTTGTCGACGAACTGGGCGGGAACGGGCCGAAGGTTCTCGATGCCTCGACCGCGCACCGGGTCTCCGAAGGCTGGGTTTTCGGCTTTGCCGAAATGACGGGGGGGCAGGCGGAAGCGATTGCCACGGCGCACAAGGTTTCCAATCCGGGATGTTATCCTACTGGAGCGATAGCGCTGGTCCGCCCGCTGGTGGATGCCGGGATCGTGCCCCGGGATTTCGCGCTGACCATCAATGCCGTGAGCGGCTACAGCGGCGGCGGCCGGCAGATGATCGAGAATTTCGAGGCCGGGAAGGCGCCCGCTTTCCAGCTCTACGGGCTGACGCTGGAACACAAGCACCTCCCCGAACTCCAGCGCTATTGCGGGCTGGAGAGGCGCCCGATCTTCGTGCCTTCGGTTGCCAATTATCGCCAGGGCATGCTGGTCTCCATCCCGCTGCACCTGTCGTCGCTGAACGGCGAGCCGGTCATGGACGACCTGCGCGCGGTGCTGGAAAGACACTATGCCGGCAGCCGCCATGTCAGCGTGGTTGCCGCATCGCAAACGCCCGTCTCGGTCGAGCCCGAGGCGCTCAACGACAGCAATCGCCTCGAACTGTTCGTCTTCGGCAATGATCGCCAGGGACAGGCCGTCCTGGTCGCCCGCCTCGACAATCTGGGCAAGGGAGCATCCGGTGCGGCGGTGCAGAACATCGAGCTGATGCTCGGATTGTAACGGCGAGCACGACGTCCGCCGGTCGGCATCATCCTGAAAATGCGGGCCGTGTTCCAGCGGGGAAAGTTGCGGTCCGGTCGTGTTCCACTTTCGTCAGAGGGTATCTTCGAGCCGGCAGTTGACCAGCAGTTCGGCGATGCTGGCCGTATTGGGCAGGGCGATCACCGTCGCCGCGAGTTCGGCGAGGTCAGCCGCGTCGATCATCTCCGCGCGTCCGACCTTGGTGACATCGGCGGTCATGTCGGTTGCCACGAAGCTCGGGCACAGGGCGGTGGCCCGCACCCCGTCTTCCCATGCGATGCGGCGGGCCGAGTGGGTGAGCGCCATCACCGCGAACTTGCTCATGCTGTAGGCGACATTGTCGTTGCGTACGCGCTTGCCGGAAAGCGAGGCAACATTGACGATTCGTCCCGAACCGCATGCGCGCAGATGGGGAAGGCAAAGGCGGATCATCGACAGGGGTGCCTTGACATTGACGGCCCAGACCTCGTCCAGGAGGTCGTCATCGTCCTCCTCGATGTTCAATCGTCCCGCCATGCCGGCATTGTTGACGAGAGCATCGATACGGCCGAAGCGTTCCGCGGTCGCCGCGACCCAGGCCATGTGGCTGGGCTTGTCGACGGCATCGAACCGGCCGTGCATGACCCTCGCACTCTCCCCGATCGGCAGGGTGGCCGGATCGCGCGCGCCAAGGCTCAGGGTGTAGCCGGCATCGTGCAGCCTTTGCGCGATGGCAGCGCCGATGCCGCGGCTGGCGCCGGTGACCATGACCACCCGGCCTTCACTCTTGAGCATGATACTCTCCCGATGTTGACCTGGAATACATCAGGGTTTCTAATCAGTTTG
Source organism: Geminicoccaceae bacterium (assembly GCA_020638465.1). Lineage (NCBI taxonomy): Bacteria > Pseudomonadati > Pseudomonadota > Alphaproteobacteria > Geminicoccales > Geminicoccaceae > Geminicoccaceae bacterium. The sequence continues at coordinate 1,910,803 of JACKIM010000002.1, read as the reverse complement.
GCAATGATCAACGGGGGAGCAGACCATGCCGGGAATGGATCGCCGCAGTTTTTCCGCCCTTGCTGCGACAGCTGCCGTGACGGCGGCGATGCCTGCAGGGAAGGCGTCGGCTGCCGAGAGCTGGCGCATGGCATCGAAAATGCCGACCGACAGTCCCGAAGGCGTCGTCTTCCAGTATTTCGCCGATGCGGTCGCCGAGCATTCGAACGGTGAGCTGACGGTCAAGGTGTTTCCCAACGAGCAGCTGGGCAAGACCGACGCGGTGATGGAACAGCTGGGCATGGGAACGGTCCAGTTGTACGCCGAGGGTTCGACCTTCATGGACAAGTGGGTACCGGACATTTCCTGGGTCAGCGCCGCCTTCCTGTTCGATGACCGCGACCACTGGGTCCGGTTCTGCGGTACGGATCTGGTCAGGGGCTGGTACAAGGAGGCGCAGGAAAAGGCCGGTGTGACGCTGCTCGGCGATCCGACCGCCATCCTGCGCGGTCCCTTCCGGGTGATGGTCTCCAAGCGCGACGTGCAGACGTTCGACGACATTCAGGGGATCAAGCTGCGCATGCATCCCGACGAGCTTGCCCATGCCACATGGACCCATCTCGGTGCGGACGTGAAGACGCTCGCCTGGACCGATGTCTATCAGGCCATCGACAAGGGCATCGTCGAAGCGGTCAACAGCCCGATAGCACTGGTGGAGAGCATGCGCTTTCAGGAAGTCGCGCCGCACATCATCCGTCATGACGAATATTACCAGGCCATCGGCTTCATGATGAACCTGCAGGCCTATGAATCCTTGTCGGATGCCCAGCGCGAAGCCATCGACAAGGCGTACCGGCAGGCCGGCGACTACAGCTTCGAGGTGATGAACAGTGCCGCCGACGAGTCGCTCGCGCGCATGGCCGAAGAGGGGGTGACCTATCTCGAGATCGACCGGCAGCCCTTCATCGACAGCATGAAGGGATTCTACAAGGATCTCGATGGCAAGGGGGAGTTGCCGGAGGGCTTCCTTGATGCGGTGGAGAGTGTGCGCCAGTCCTGAGCGCATCCGCCATGAATGGGCTGGCATGCCCTTCGGGGCGGGACGTGCCATGCTCCGTGCAGCCATCATCATCCGGTATCCGTGGCCATGGGGCCGCGGACGGGATCGGGGACGACCTCCTTGGAACCTATAACGACGGGTCCGCTGGCAAGGTTCGTCAGCGTGGCCGACACCCTGCTCGAACGGTTGAGCGACCTCTTCGCAATCATCGCCAATCTCTGCCTGCTGGCGATGCTGGTGGCGACCGCGGCCACCATCGTCCTGCGGCCGTTCAACATCTCCTTCTACTGGTTGTGGCCGTGGTCCATGCAGGTGTTCGTGTGGATGAGCTTCTTCGGTTTCTTCGTCATCTGCCGGAGGCACAAGGACATTGCCGTCGATTTCCTGATGCGGCGGCTCGGCCCGGTGGCGATGGCGGCAAGCCGCTGGCTGGTGGCCCTGATCGTGTTGCTGGTGATCGGCACCATCCTCTACCAGATGCCCAGGGTGCTGCGCTCTCAGGTCGGCGGGATCGACGGGGTCATCACGCCGTGGGGAGGTGAACTCCAGCGCTACACGCTCACGATACCGCTTGCCGCCTCGTGCCTGCTGATCTTCGTCAATGGCATTGTCGACCTGCTCAAGGCGAAACTCGGCTGGCCCGAGCCGGTGGCCGAGCATCATGTGGGGGATGAATGACATGACGGCCATCCTGCTGTTCGTCGGCTTCATCCTTCTCATCCTCATCCGGGTGCCGATCTCCATCGCCATCGGTGCCGCCGTGGTCGCGGCGTTCAGCGCCTCGGAATTCAGCGGCGATCTCTACATCATCCCGCAGCAGATCCTCGACGGGGTGAACAAGGCATCGCTGGCGGCGGTTCCCTTCTTCATCATGGCCGGCAACCTCATGAACGTGGTCGGCATGACCGACCGCATCTTCGCCTTCGCCAGTTCGCTGGTCGGCCACTTCAAGGCAGGGCTGGCACAGGTCAATGTCCTCTCCTCGATGATCTTCGCCGGTGTGTCGGGAGCGGCGGTGGCCGATGCGGCCGGGCTTGGTACCATCGAGATCAAGGCCATGAAGGAGCGTGGCTATCGCGCCGATTTCTCGGCGGCGATCACCGTCTGCTCGTCGGTGGTGGGTCCGCTGATTCCGCCCTCCATCGGCCTTGTCATCTACGCCTTCCTCGCCCAGCAGTCGGTGGAGCGCATGTTCCTTGCCGGGCTCGTGCCCGGCGTGCTGGTCGGCCTGTCGCTGATGGCGTTCAACCGCTTTCTTGCCATCAGGGAGAATTTCCCCACGCAGCCGAAGGCGACATTCGCTGAAGTTCGCGCCCATGCACTCGACGGCTTCCTCGCCCTGGTCGCACCGGCGATCATCCTGGGCTCGATCCTGTTCGGCTTCGTCACCGCCACCGAGGCGGGGGTACTGGCCTGCCTCTATTCGATCGTGCTCGGGCTGATCTACCGCACGCTGACCTTCGGCAAGTTCTGGGCGGCGCTGAGCGATACCATGAGCATGACCACCGTGATCATGATCATCATCGGCTTTTCCATCGCCATGGGCTGGCTGCTGGCCATCCAGCAGGTTCCGCAGGCGCTGGGTGACGCGCTCTTTGCCATCACCGACAACCGTAACGTCTTCCTGCTGCTGCTGATGGTCTTCGTCCTGCTGATCGGTTGCGTGGTCGAGGGTGTGCCGGCCAAGCTGATCCTCGTGCCGATGCTGCTGCCGGTCACGGATGCCTACGGGATCGACCGTGTGCATCTGGGCATCATTCTCCAGTTGGGTTTGCTCATCGGTATCGTGACACCGCCGATGGGCATCGGTCTCTACATCATGGTGGAAGTCGGCAAGGTGCCGTTCGAGAAGGTGACGATGGCCTGCCTGCCGTTCATGATCCCGCTTCTGGGTGTGTGGATCGCGCTGACCTACATTCCCGGGCTGACATTGTGGCTGCCCAACCTCGTGCTGGGACCGGAATGATCGCCCATGCCGGATCGATGCCCGTCGGGGATCGGTGGCTATCATCGAAAACAGGGAGAAGTGGAGGATGACGCTCGTCGTACATGTCGGCCCGGCGCGTGCGCAATGGTGGAAGGAACACCTTCAGGGGCTGCTGCCGGAACTCGATGTGCGCCTGTGGGACGAGCCGTACGACGTCGCGGACGTGCGGCAGGCGGTGGTCTGGAAGCCACCCGCGGGCGGGTTGAAGCGTTTTCCCAATCTTGAGGTGATCGTCTCCATGGGTGCGGGAATTGACCACGTACTGGTCGATCCCGAATTGCCACGGCACCTGCCGCTGATCCGCACGACGGGTTTCGATTTGACGCAGCGGATGCGTGAATATGTCTGCCTGCATGTCCTGCGGTTGCACAGGCGGTTGCCGGAGATCGAGGCGGCACAGGGCAGGCGCGAATGGCTGCAACTGGTCAATCCGCCGGCCTACGAGCGCAAGGTGGGCGTGATGGGGCTCGGCAATCTGGGGGCGGACTGTGCCCGCAGCCTGTCGATGCTGGGCTTCGACGTCGCGGGCTGGGCCCGTCGCGATCACGACATCGAGGGTGTGGAATGCTTTGCCGGGAATGACCGGTTCGATGAATTTCTCGCCCGGACGGAAATCCTCGTCTGCCTGCTGCCGCTCACCGAGGCGACAAGGGGCATTCTCGATGCGTCACTGTTTGCCAGACTGCCGAAAGGTGCCTGCATCATCAATGTGGCTCGGGGCGAACATCTCGTCGAGCGGGACCTGCTCGACGCGCTGGCCTCGGGCCAGATCCGCGCGGTCGCGCTCGATGTCTTCCACGACGAGCCCCTGCCGCATGATCACCCGTTCTGGGACCATCCCGACGTGCTGGTGACCCCGCACGTGGCCTCGCTCATCGACCCCGTATCGGGTGGCAAGGCGATTGCCGACAACATTCGCCGTTTCATGCGTGGCGAGCCGGTACCCGATCTGGTCGATATCGAACGGGGCTATTGAGCGTCCCTGCGGCACGTCGCGCCGGGTTCGATCCGGACACCGCCGACATGGCGGACAACGGTGCACAGCTCGCCATAGGACCGCTTGCCTGCGAGGACGGCCCGGCCTGTTTCCGTGATTGCCACGGCGCGTTGCGGCCAGGGCGCCGCACGGTCCGCCACGTCGATGAGCGGGCATGATGCCGCGGCCAGTTCGTGCAGGACCGGCCAGTACATCAGGTCGCCGAGGAAGGGCATCGGCTCGGCCTCGTCATGCAGCCTCTTGAACAGGCGGCCTGCGGTCATCGGTCCGTGCGTGGCGAGCAGTTCCAGTGTCAGTTGACGGGTGAGGCCAAGTCCCGTGGCCGCGTCCGGCAGTTCGCGCAGGTACCGGCGCAGTGCCGGTGCCATCAACGGCAGTTCCGGTGTATTGGTGTCGGCCTCGCGCTGCAGGGCATCGGCGGCGGGTGAACACAGGGCGGCATCGACCCTCCGCCCGCGTTCGAGCATGGCCGGGGTCACCGGGCGGCGCTGTTCTCGCCACAATCGACGAAGGTGTTCGGGTGAAAGCTGGCCAAGACCGAAGAATGGCTCGATGCCGGGAAACCTGTTGATGGCAATCAGTTCCAGTCGCGGCACTTGTTCACGACCGGCAAAAGCTGCCAACAGGCGAGCAAGGACGAGCTGGTCATAGGGATCGTGTTCGCACCAGATGATGACATGCTCGTCTTGGGAAATATCATCTATCGCCTGATATTCATCCTCCAGCTTCCTCCGCACCAGATTCGGGGCGAGCCCGTAGGCCGGTGCCAGATGGCCGGTGCGCGTGTCGATATATGCGGCCCGGTCGAGCGCAGGAACCGGGCCGTCGCACAAGGGGTCGGAAAACTCGACGAACCGCCCGTCCAGTCCCGCCTGTTGCAGTTTCGCGCGGATGTCACTGCCGCAACGGACATGGACGACACGCGAGGTCACGCCCTCGCACCTCTCGCGCTTCCGCCTGCCGGGTCGCCGGGATCGAGGATGAACGGGGCGGGGGCGGCCGCACCCCCGATGGGTTGCGACGGGTCATTGATGCCATGGCATGTTCCGCTTGCCGGATCGCGGGAGACACCCGACGGGCAGGCGTACAGCTTGGGAAACACGAGCAATTGCGCGACTTCCAGCTCGAAATGGCGGCCAAGCTCGCCGAGCACCGCCTCGCCCATGCGCGGGTCGACGCGGATCGAGCCCCGGTCCGAGGCGTCGATGCGCGGATGGTTGAAGGCCTCTTCGAGGCTCATTCCGAAATCGAGCATCAGTGCCGCGATCTGGGTGACGCAGGGCTGGATGTGATTGGCCCCCGATGCACCGATGGCGAACAGTGCCTCGCCGTTCCTTGTGGCAATCGTCGGACAGATGTTCGACGCATTGATGCGCTTGCGTCCCTCCATGGTCGTCGGATAGCCCGGACGCATGTCGAAATAGGAAACCGCGTTGTTCATCAGGATGCCGGTCCTCGGCAGGACCACGCAGGAGCCGAAACGGTTGAGCAGGGTGTAGGTGAGTGCGACCATGTTGCCCTCGGCATCGACCGCCGAGAGAGAGCTGGTGCATCCCTGCCGGTCCGGACCCCGGCCCAGTCTCGCCTTGTGGCTGCGCCATGCCTTGTCGAGAGCCCGCGCGTAGATGGTCCAGCTTTCGCCGTCCGGTCCCGTTCCCGGCTGCGGCATTTCCCGAGCCACCTCGGCAAGCGTCTCGATCAGTCGCGGTCCGCCACTGGTCGGGCCGGCGGTGTGCAGGATCGCTCCACGATGCCGGCCCTCCGGCGAATCATGTTCGAGCAGTTCGTAGGCGGCCAGATCTTCCAGCGTGATCCGGCTGCCGCGCTCGGACAGGTCGGCGACCAGCGCCTCGCCGAGCGATCCGCTGTAGAACGCTTGCGGCCCGTCGGCGGCCAGCCGTTCCAGCGTGTCCGCGAGCCGGCCCAGGGGCAGGAACTGTTCGGGTGCCGGCGGCATGCCGCCCGGCAGATAGATGCGGCTGGCTTCCGGGTCCCGGGCGAGATCGCCGGCGGCGAGCGCGACCTGCAGGGTCGTGAACCAGTTGCAGGGCAGCCCGCGCCGGGCGAGCTGGATGGCCGGACCCAGCACGGAATCGAGCCCGAGGCGCCCGAAGCGCTCGAGTCCGCGCGACAGGCCCATGACCGCACCCGGCACGGTGATCGACAGCGGCCCGACGACATTGCGCCGGTCGACGACCCCCGGAAAGCCCATGATCGTTTCGGGTATGCCCGGGTCAACGGGATAGTCGTCGAGACGGATGTCCCCTGGCAGCATTCCCTGGAAGTCGATGACATCCGCCCGCCGGCTGGCGGCCGACCATGCGACCATGTAGCCGCTGCCGCCAAGCCCGCACATCCACGGTTCCACCGCAGCCAGGGCAAAGGCGGCGGCCACGGCCGCATCCATGGCATTGCCGCCGGCATCGAGCATCGCCGCACCGGCGCGGGCGGCAAGCTCGTGCTGGGCCGCCACGACGCCTTGCGGCGATGTTACGGCCGATTTTTTGACCTGCCAGTGCTGGACATCGCGATTCATGTTTCCCCTCTCTCCCGAATATCGCCAGACTAGGACCATCCTTGGGAGGAGGGAACCATGACCTACGATATCCGCGACATGCCGAAGCCGGTTCCGGCAGCGATCCTTGAGAAGGCCGGTCGGGTCGAGACCGCCACCATCGGCCATCGGCGCTTCATGGGCTTCATCGACCCGGCCATACAGCCCGTTCTCAAGGGGCGGCGCGTGGCCGGAACTGCCGTGACCCTGGCACTGCCCGGACAGGATTCCACCTTGCTGCACCACATCATCCGGTTCTTGCGCAAGGGAGACATTCTCGTCATCGATCGCCTTGGCGATCACAGGCATGCCTGCCTGGGCGGTGGTGTGGCCTGTGCGATCAAGGCTTCGGGTTGCGCGGCCGTGGTGATCGACGGTACCTGCACGGACGTGCCGGAGATCGAGCAATACGACCTGCCGGTGTGGTGCCGCGGACCCTCGCCGATCACCACGCGGCTCTACAATGTCGGCGGTGCGTTCAACGTCCCGGTTTCCTGTGGCGGTGCCGTGGTTCGTCCGGGGGATGTCGTGGTCTGCGATTTCAGCGGCGCGCTGGCGATGCCGGTGGACGAGGCCGAAGCCGACATCGACTGGGCGCTGGGCAAGCAGGCCAGCGAGCCGCAGGGGCACCGGAAACTGGCCTCGGGTACCCTCTTGGGCGACATGTCCGGTGCGTCGAAGATGGTCGAGGCCCGTCTGGGCAAGGGCTGATCCGGGAACGGCCGGGCTCAGGCGAGGCCGAGTTCGGCGAGGCTGAGGAAGGGCAGGCGGTCGCCTGGCTGGATGTCGGTGACGTCGTCGCCGAGTTCGGCGACACCGTCGGCTTCGGTCAGCGAGGTGAGAACGCCGGAGCCCTGCTTGCCGATGTTCTCCATGAGGGGGCCATCCGGGCCGTCGACCAGCCGTACGCGCACCAGTTCGGTGCGGCCGGGGCGTTTCCTCATGGCACGGGCGAATGGCAGGAGCAGGCCGCGGGGTGCGTGCCAGCCGGCACCGGCCATGGCCAGGAGCAGCGGGCGGGCGAGATAGGCGAAGCACAGGGCGGCGGCGACGGGGTTGCCGGGCAGGCCCATGATGCGGGACGTGCCGATCTCGCCAAAGGCCAGCGGCCGGCCGGGTTTTATGGCAATGCGCCAGAAGCGCAGGCGTCCCATGCGCTCGATGGTTTGTGCCAGATGATCTTCATCGCCTTGTGAAGCTCCTCCCGAAGTGAGGATAAGGTGATGATCCGACGCCGCCTGTCCGAGCACATCGGCGATGTGCCGGGGATTGTCATCGAGGCGGCCGAGATCGGTCACCTTCACCGGCAGCGACGCGAGCGCACCCATGAGGATGGGCCGATTGGCGTCGTAGAGACCTCCTTGCGGCAGCGGCATTCCCGGTTCGGTGACTTCGTTGCCGGTGGAAAGGACGGCGACCGACAACCTTTCGAACACGCAGACATCCGCCAGCCCGAGCAGGGCGGCCGCACCCAGGTCCGGAGCACGCAGGATGCGCCCGGACCGCAGCACCGTGTCGCCCGTGGCCATGTCCTCGCCGCGTGGCCGGCGATTGCCGCCACCCCGGCGCAGGATAGGCAACACCAGTTCCCCGTCCTCGACGCGGCATTCCTCCTGCAGCACCACCGTGTCGGTGCCGGCGGGGAGAACCGCGCCGGTGAGCACCCGCAAGGCTTGCCCTTCGGGGACAGTCTCCATATGCGGAGCGCCGGCGGCCGACCGCCCCCGGGCGACGGGCAGGCGGAACGGGCGTTCGGCCATGGGCGGCTGCCACCGCAATGCCCACCCGTCCACGGCAACATTGTCGAAAGCCGGAATGTCCCGATCGGCGACCAGTGCCTCGGCGAGAATGCGCCCGCGTGCCTGCCCGACCGCGACCCGTTCGCGCCCGACCGCGGTCGTGACCCGCTCGCGCAGCCGCCTTTGCGCCTCCGCGACCGGAACGAGGCCCGGGTCGTGGTCGAAGCAGTCGGCGACGGTCATGCCGGCTCCGCCCTGGCCAGCGCCAGGGCCGCGATCGCGTCGATGTCGTTGATGTCGATCACCGGGACCGGGGGGGGCGGGTCGATGATGTGGTTGCTCGCGACGGCGACGACGGTGGGATCGCCATGGGCCAGCAGCGGCCGGCCCCGTTCCACCAGGTGGACCTCGATCTTGGCATGGGGAAAGCGCTTGAAGCCCTCGACCACGACGAGATCGCACGGCGACAGCCGGGGAAGCAGTTCATCCAGCGGCGCATCATCCTCTCCCGCCATCTCGTGCATCAGCGCCCAGCGCTTCGATGTCGCCAGCAGGACCTCGCGGGCACCGGCCTCGCGATGACGCCAGGTATCCTTGCCGGGCTTGTCGATCTCGACACTGTGATGGGCGTGCTTGATCGTGGAAACGCTCAGGCCGGCCCGGGTGAAGTGTTCCACCAGCTTGACGACAAGCGTGGTCTTGCCATTGTTCTTCCAGCCAACGATACCGATCACCCGCATGGACGCTCCTCTGTCCTGCCTGAGGCAGGGGATACAGATGCAAGGACAGGACCAAAGATGCAAGAGCATGAGCTGGACGCACGGGGTCTCAGCTGCCCATTACCCGTGCTGAAAGCGCAAAAGCGGCTGAAGGCGATGGGCTGCGGCGACCGGCTGGTGATTCGTGCAACCGACCCGAAGGCTCCGGGCGACCTCGCGGCGCTGTGTGGCGAGCATGGTCACGAACTGGTCGACAGCCGCGAGGAGGACGGGCTCTTCGTGATCACCATTGCGCGATCATGCGACAGCGATCGAACCATTGGGATGCGCCGTGGCTGACCGGATCGACCTCGACCTCGACCCTTCATTCCGCGGTATGCTCGTCGTCGGCGACATCCATGGACATGTCGACCTGATGGAGCGGATGGTCGTCCATGCCCGCGAGCGCGGTCTCTTCTTCGTCAGTTGCGGCGATCTGGTCGACCGTGGCCCTGACAGTGTCGGCTGCCTGTCGCGGATGCGCGATCTCGTGGCTGGCGGCCGGGGTCTGTGGATCCGGGGCAATCACGAGGACAAGCTGTATCGGGCGCTCAAGGGACGGATGGTCAAGGTCACCACGCCACTTCAGGTGACGATGGAGCAGCTGGCGGCCCACGAACACGGGCCGGCGATACGCGATGGCTTCCTTGAGGCGTTCGAGGCGGCACCGTTTGCCGTGCGCCGCGGCAACCTGTTCGTCGTTCATGGCGGTTTCGGCGTCCGGATGCTCGACCTCGATCCGATGCCGCAGCCCTTGCGCGTCAGGGCGTTGTTCGGCCAGCCGGCACGGCAGCGCAAGCCGGACGGCAAGCCGATCCGCCTGTATCGCTGGGTCAACGAGATACCCGATGGCATGTCCATCCTGATCGGCCATGATCCCTGTTGCGATGACTGCCTGCTGGAGAGGGTGGGCGTGCAGGGCGGGCGGGCGATTCACATCGACAGTGCGGCCGGCAAGTGTGGACCGTTGTCAGCAGTGGAAACCTGCCGGGACGGTCATATTGTCGCGGCGATACAGGTCCGCCGCGACGAGGAGGGCATTCGGCCCATCGAGATCCTGCCCTATTCACTCGATCGTGTACGCAGGACCGAGGAGCCTTCGGCCACCGACGGCCCGTGACCGGTGAAGGTGCCGTTCAGTCGGCGTCAGCGTGGTCGCGTGCCGGGACCGTCTCGTCCATGTCGAGCAAATGGGAACAATCTCGGGCCAGGAACTGTCGCAGGGCGTCAATGGTCATTGGCCGGGCAATGAGATAGCCCTGGGCCGCGTCGCAACCGAGCTGTTTTACCCGGTGCAATTGCTCCATGGTTTCAACGCCTTCCGCGATGGTCCTGATGCCGAGATTTGTGCCAAGTGTGGCAACCGCGCCGACAATCGCCTCGGCGTCGCGTTCACTGCCCAGTCCGGCCACGAATCCGCCGTCGAGCTTGATCTTGTCGAAGGGGAAACGGCGGATGTAGCTCAGGCTTGAGTAGCCCGAGCCGAAATCGTCCATGGCGATCCGGGTACCTCGCGCCTTCAGGCGGTGAAGCATCGCCAGGGTCGCGGTCGTATCATGGAGCAACACACCCTCGGTGATCTCAAGGACCAGCCTGCCGGTCGGCAAGCCGACCTCTGTCAGTGTGTCGAAGACCTGCCGGTCGAAATCGTCATGGCGGATCTGTGCCGGCGAAAGGTTGACGGCCACCTTGAGGTTCTCGAAGCTGGCAATGTCCCGCGCAGCCTGTTGCAGGACGAGGGCGCCGATATCGCAGATGAGTTCGGACTCCTCTGCCAGTGGTATGAATTCCGAAGGTGGCACCATTCCCCGTGTAGAGTGTTTCCAGCGAACCAGAGCCTCGACCGAGTCAACCGAGCCGTTCTGCAGGTTCAGCTGTGGCTGGTAATTGACGGTAAGGGAGCCGCTCTCGACCGCCGCACGAAGGTCCCGCGTGAGATCCCTCCTGGCGATGAGCTCGCGATGCATGGTCTGCTCGAAGATGCGGTAGCGATTGCCGCCCCCGGACTTGGCCCGGTAAAGGGCGATGTCGGCATGGCGCATCAGTTCGCTCGTGTCGGCGGACATCTCGTTGGACAGGGCAATTCCGATGCTCCCGCCGATCTCAAGTCGATGGTCGCCGATACGGAACACTCTCCCGAGGCTTTCGACGACCCTTCGTGCGAGGCGCCTCGCGGCTTCGGGCTGCCCCACTTCCACCTGGACGATGGCGAACTCGTCGCCGCCCAATCGTGCCAGCAAATCGGTTTCGGAGCAGCAGTCGCGCAGGCGGTTGGCAACGGCCACCAGCAGGTCGTCGCCGACGGCGTGGCCCAGCGTGTCGTTGATCTCCTTGAACCTGTCCAGGTCGAGACACAGGACGGCGAGCGAGGTCGTCCAGCCCGAGGTCTGGTCCACCGCGGCATCGAGACGCTCGTTGAACGCCAGGCGGTTGCGGAGGCCCGTGAGCGGATCGGTGCCGGCCAGCTCGACCAGCTTGCGCTCGACCTGGCGGCGGGTGGTGATGTCGGTGCAGATGATGACGGCGCCCTGGGCCTGGCCGTCATCGCCATGCAGGGGACTGAGGCGCATCTCGACCGGTAGCGTCCCGCCGCCCGCCAGATTGATCTCGACCTCGCCACTCCAGACGCGGCGACGCCTGATCGCGCCGTAGATGTGGGAGGCGTCATTGGGGTGCACCGTCAGCCTCCAGATGCCTCCGATATCCCTGAGCGATGCGAGGTCATGACCGAACATGGTCTCGAACGCGTTGTTGACGAAGACCGGGTCGCCGGTCTTGCTGTAGATGAGCAGGGCGTCGGTAATGCCGCTGACGGCCGCGCGCGCCTGCAGCTCCCGCGACTCTTCGAGTTGCCGGATGGCCGTGATGTCTTCCACGGTGCCTTCGTAGTGCAGCAGTTCGCCATCGCCGTCATGGACCGCCCGGGCATTCTCGCGGATCCAGATGATTTCCCCGTCCCGACGGCGCAACCGGGATACGAAATCGGCGACGGAACCATTGCGGTCCATCTGCAGGCGAAAATCTTCATGCCGGGAAGGGTCGACATAGGGCGCTGTCGGGCCGTCTTGCGCACCGTTGCAGGCGGACATGAGCTCCTGGGGCGAATTGTAGCCGCATATGTGTGCCAGGGCGGGGTTGGCCGCGAGCAGGTCTCCCTTCGCGGAGGTGCGGTAGATCCCGTGGATGGCGTTGTCGAACAGGCTGAGATAGTCGGCTTCGGCCCGTTCCCGCGCGAGCCGCGCCTCGACCTTGAGGGAAATGTCGCAGACCGCACCGACGATGCCGCGGATCCTGCCGGAGGCATTGCGTACCGCACGGGCATTGATCGACACGGGAAGCTCGCTGCCATCGGCCCGTGTCATCCGGCAGTCGAAATGCGCGACAGCGCCCTCGTTGCGCAGGATATCCATGAACTGCCGGCGATCGGCCGGCTCGGCGTGGACATCGCGGCAGAAGTCGCGGACATTGGCGAGCAGCATGCGCGGGGAGGCATATCCCAGCATGTCCGCCAGCACCCGGTTGGCCGACACCAGCCGCCCGGCCGTGTTCGTCTCGTAAATTCCAACGGGGATCTGATCGAACAGCTGCTGCAATGTCGTCGTGGCCGGCCTTGGATCGGCACCCGATCTGCGGTTGATCCAGGACATGCGAGCTTCGCCGGAAGATCTCCTTTCGACTTCCATCGAACTCGTGCTGCCTGCCTTGTGCCGAAAGGACATCATGTTCCGATCTGGTGACTTGCGGTGCCGATTATGTGGAGATGTCGATTACCAATCTGTTAATGGCACGGCATGGCTGTCATGCAGGCTTCCCACGACCGTTTTCGCTCCGTATGACAATGGAGGTGAGGTGCCCGACGCGCTGGCGGGTGGTTCCTTTTCCGGCGGGAGTGTGATGGATTGACCGGTGGTGATGACGGGCACGAGGCCGAAGCTCTCGTTGCGCTGGAGATCGAGGCGGCAGCAGCGCTGTTCTGTCAGTCGCGGGCCGCTGCCATTGCACTCGCTGCGGCTTCGCTGTCGCATGCCCCCACTGGCCATGGACATGGCGGGCATCGCCGTCATGTCGTGATGCTCAGGGCCCACGATCACGACCGCGGAGCACCCACGCGCAGCCTGTTGCGCCTCGGTGGAGGCGGGGTCAGGGAGGTGGGATCGCTGGACAGGGTCGGAAGGGACGAACTCGAAGGGGCGCTGGCCGATCGTTCTTCAATAGGACTCTATCTCACGACTGATAGTTTCGCCGAAGGGCGTTCGATACCTCCTGTCTATGAAATGATCCACGCTGCCCGCCGTCATGGCCTGCCGTCGATCGTCGATGTCCGTGGGCCCGCGGACGCGGTGGCGATGCTCGACGCCGGGGCCGGCCTGGTGATGACCGGAGTGGCGGGGGCGGCCGGCGTCATCGCCGGCGATGACGCGCGCATTGCCGCCTGCAGGGCGCTGTTCTCCGGCATCGGTGCCGTGATGACGGCGCACCCCGCAGGCGTCAGGCAGCTTCTGGACCAGTGGTTGCCGAGAACGGACGGCCAGCGCCCCACCTTGCGCTTCGTGCCGCTGGCCGTCCGGACCTACACGGCCCACGCCGATGGTACGCTGCTGTCGGCCTGCGAGCGCGGTTTCCTCGGGCCTGCGTCGTAGGACGCCCTATTCCAGGGTTTCCATCAAACGCTTCATCAATTGCATTCTGGGGACAATCGACGAGATGAGAAGGTGCTCATGGTAGGTATGTGCACCATCGCCATCGACGCCGATGCCATCCAGGACCGGCAGGCGGCCGGCAAGGAAGTTGCCGTCCGAACCGCCGCCGGACATGGTGTCGTCCAGTTCGAATCCCAGTTCGGCCGCAAGCACGCGCGCATGCTCGAACAGCGCGGCGGTGGCCGGGCTCTTCTCGTAGGGCGGCCGGTCGACGCCGCCCTCGATGCGGATCGAGACATCGGGGTCATGGCTGACGCGGTTCCTGACGGCGGCAAGCGCGGTGTTCATCGCCGCCTCGCTCGGAAAGCGCAGGTCGAGATCGAGCCGGGCCTGCTCGGGTATGGTGTTCACCGCCGTGCCACCGCTGACGATGCCGACATTGGTGGTGATGCCGACCTCGTAATCGGTGATGGCCTCCAGTTCGAGAATATGTCGGGCCATCTCGCGAATGGCACTTCGTCCGGCGGCGTGACGGGATCCGGAATGGGCCGGGCGGCCGGTGAAGTGGATCGCGTGGCGGGCCGTTCCCTTGCGTGCGGTGACGCATTTGCCGCCGTCGCGGCCGGGTTCCGTCACCAGCACGTACCGGGCCAGGTCTCCCGCCTTGCGGATATGATCCCGCGATGTAGGGCTTCCGACCTCCTCATCGGACGTGAACAGCCAGCGCAGGGGCAGCGGTGTCGGCTTGCCCTCGCGCACCAGTTCGCGAAAGGCGGCAAAGCCGAGGAATGCTCCGCCCTTCATGTCGTAGATGCCGGGGCCGTAGGCGCGGTCGCCTTCGATGCGGAAGGGCAGGCGGTCGGCCAGCGTACCGACCGGATGGACGGTGTCGAGGTGACTGAGGATGAGAATCCCGGGTCCGTCGCCGCCCCATGGGCTGCGGACCTCAAGGTGCTTGCCCCGGCCGTTGATGCCCTCGATCCAGGAAACCGGGGCTCCCAGCGTGGAAAAACCGGCCGCGACCCGGTCCATCAGTCGCTCGACGGCCTGCGGCGCGCTGGTCGGGGTCTCGATCTCGACCCAGGCCCTGATCTCTTCGAGAAGTTTCACGGCGTCTGGCATGGTCTTTCTTCCTCCCCGTCGGATGCCTGTCTGTCTCTCTCCACTCGTAGTGTCTTTTCCGTCCAGGTGGAACGGCCTGAACGGTCCGGAAATGCATCCGATCAGCGAACGGGATCGCATGTCGTTGCAACCGCGGCGCTTTTCGTGGCATAGGCAGGGCGACCAGCGTGGGTTCCGCAAGCAAGGGAACAGGATCCGATGAGCAAACAGCTTCTGCATCTCGTCTTCGGCGGCGAGGTGTCCGATCCGGGCAAGCTCGAATTCGCCGATCTCGACAAGCTCGATATCGTCGGCATCTATCCCAGTTACGCCAAGGCGGAAGCGGCGTGGCGGGCCCGGGCGCAGGCCACCGTCGACAATGCGCAGATGCGCTATGTGGTCGTTCATCTCCACCGCCTGCTCGATCCCGATGAGGAATCCGGGAAGGGCTAGTCGCGGCGGCCGTCAGGGCCGGGCGGTTGCCGATGGGCGAATTGTGCCGCATTGAGCCGGATACGGGTTTGCTGTAGATCACGGCCAATCGCCCCCGGATTGTCGTCCGGCAGATGGGTCCATTTGCCTGGATGAGACATTCCCAACCCAGCGGAAAGCCCATGTCAGGTCATTATCGTCACCTCTTCGCCCTTCCCGTGCTGGCCGTGGCCCTTGCCGCCTGCCAGGGCGACACCCAGCCGGACACGATGGCGCATTCGGTCACGGCTGCCAGCGTGCGTCAGGAAGATACTTCCAGCGCCACCATCACGGCCATCGATCCGGCCACCCGTGAAATCACGCTCCAGACGGAGGACGGCCGCCAGAACAGGATCGTCGCCGGCGACGACGTGCGCAATTTCGACGAACTGAGGGTCGGCGATGTCGTCCGCGCCAGCTATGAGTCAGCGGTCGTGGCGGTGCTTGCAGGTTCGGACGCCGAACTGTCGACGGATGCCGAAGCCAGGGTGATCACGGCACCGGAGGGGGCGATGCCCGCCGGGCTCGGCGGTACGGCCATCCACGAAGTCGTGCAGTTCGTGTCGTACGATGCCAAGGCCCACAACGTCACCATTCGCCGTGTCGACGGGTCTGTCTCGACCTTCACCCTGACCGACGCGAGCATGCAGAACTTTGCCGCCTCGCTGGTCGAGGGGGACAAGGTCGAGATCGGTTACACCGAGGCCATCGCGGTCACGGTCGAACCGCAAAGCTGAGGCAAGGGGCGGGCGGGCCTGCCGGCGATGGTGGTGGGCCATTCACGATGAACCGGGACGACCGGCCGGAAAAGTCGCTCGAATGCGGGGGTTTCCGGCCATGTCGCCATGCGATCCTGTCGTCCCGGACGATCAGGTCAGCGTCGCGCCGGTAAGCTGGCCGAACTGGCCGAGCACCGTCAGATTCGAGCCGTCGAGCGCCGAACGATAGAGTTTCCCGGAGATGTCGTTGACAAAGAGATAATTGTGCTCGCGGTCGATGACGAAGCCGATGGCTTCTCCAACCCCCTCGATCACGATTTCGGGCTTGCCGATGACCTTGCCGTCGGCGGAAACCGACGCGCGGGAAACGGAATTGCCGCCGGGCAGGTTGCCGCGATCCGACCAGTAGAGATAGCCGCCGACCAGTTCCAGGTCGATGGGCTCGGGAAGGTTGTCGAAGAGCACCTCGATATCGCTCCGGTCTTCGGGACTCTCCCCGCCGGGGAGGTCGAGGCCGGCGCGGCGGACGCTGCCCTTGCCGCCGTCGGCATCGCCCTTCTGGGTCCAGTAGACGAGCCGGTTGTCGAAATCGATGGCGATGCCGACGCACCAGCGGCTCTCGTCCCTTTCGTCATCCGGTACCTTGCCGGTGCTGACCAGGACTTCGAGGTCGCTGCCGTCGAGATTGGCGCGCTTGACCTTGAGCCCCTCACGGTCGCACCAGTACATCTTGCCGCCGTCAACATCGAGCTTGAGCTGCTTGGGCGTGCGGGTGCGGTCGCTGCCGACCAGTTCGATGAAGTCGGAACCGTCCATGTCCATCCGCCAGATCGATCCGTCGAAGCCGAACGATGTCCCGGTTTTCTGATCGTATTCACCCATGCGGGTCATGTAGATATGGCCGTTGGGGTGATCGATGCATACGCCGTCGGGAAACTTGTCGAGATCGTCGCGCAGGACCCGGATCACTTTTCCGTTTTCATCGCAACGCAGGATTTTCTTCGATCCGGGATCAAGGATGATCAGATCGTGACCTTGTGACATGAGATTGTCCCAGTCTGGGGTTGTCGGACAGCCGGCAGGAGTTTCCATCTTGCGGAAATCCATTGCCAGCGATGTGAAACCGTGCCGAGCAACAACGCCCCAGTCCGGGAGAGGGTTCCATGACCGTGGCCGGAGCGCGGGGGACCTCCGGGCCGGCTGTACTCCGCCTGGTCATCGTAAAACACCTTCCCAATCGGGAATGGTGCGGGCACGATGACGTCCATCGGATATCCAAGGTGGAGAAGGGAAACATGGGTTCGAACTGGACTCGACGGGCTTTGCTGGTGGCGGCGGCCGCCGTGGGAATGGCGAGCGCTTCGCTATCCCCCGCCTCGGCCGAACCGATCAGGGTTGCAGCCATCTACACCGTGCCGGTCGAACAGCAATGGGTCAGCCGCATTCACAAGGCGCTCAACGCGGCAGCCGAGCGAGGAGACATTGCCTACACCTACTCGGAAAATGTCAAGAACACCGACTATGAACGGGTGATGCGCGAATATGCCGAGGCGGGCAACCAGCTGATCATGGGCGAGGTCTTCGGGGTGGAACGCGCGGCGCGCCAGGTGGCCGGCGACTATCCCGGCACCTCCTTCCTGATGGGGTCGAGCTTCGAACCGCAGGCGCCCAATTTCTCGGTATTCGACAACTATATCCAGGAATGTTCCTATCTCACCGGGCTGGTGGCGGGAGCGAAGACCGCGAGCGGCCGGATCGGCATGGTCGGCGGCTATCCGATCCCCGAGGTCAACCGCCTCATGAACGCCTTCATGGACGGCGTGAGGGAGGTCCGGCCGGATGCCGAGTTCATGGTGACGTTCATCGGTTCGTGGTACGATCCGCCGAAGGCCAAGGAGGCGGCCTTCGCGATGATCGATGGCGGTGCGGACATGATGTACGCCGAGCGTTACGGTGTATCCGATGCCGCGAAGGAGCGCGGCGTGCTGGCCATCGGCAACGTCATCGATACACAGGAAGAATATCCCGGAACGGTGGTGGCCTCCGCTTTGTGGCACATGGAGCCCTCCGTCGATCATGCGATCGAGCGTATCAGGGCCGGCGAGTTCACCGCCGAGAATTACGGGCCGTACAGCAATCTCGGCGCGGGCGGGTGCTCGATAGCGCCGATGGACAAGGTTCTCGTGCCGGAAGACCTGCTGGCGCGGGTCGAAAAGGTGCAAGAGGACATCAGGTCGGGCAGTTTCAAGGTCGGGATCAACGACGAAGAGCCAAAGCCGACACGATGAGACTGCTGCCGCATTCAATGGAATCTGCGGGTGCGGCAGTTTCCCTGTTCGTTCCGGGAGCTTTTCATTGCGGGGAACAATGCCCCTGAATACCGTTCCCCATCTTGAGCTTCGGGGTGTGACCAAGCGCTTCGGCGCGCTGCTGGCCAATGATGCCATCGACCTCGCCCTGGACAGGGGCGAGGTGCTGGCTCTGCTGGGCGAGAACGGGGCCGGCAAGACCACACTCATGAGCATTCTCTTCGGGCATTATGTCGCCGATGAGGGAAGTGTGCTGCTTGACGGCATTCCGCTGATGCCGGGATCGCCCCGGGCTGCTCTCGCTGCCGGGATCGGCATGGTTCACCAGCATTTCACATTGGCGGACAATCTCAGTGTGATGGACAACATCATATTGGGAACAGAACCTCTTTTTGCTTTTCGCCAGAAACGGCGCGATGCCCGGGCGAGGATCGACGCACTGATCGCCGAGACCGGGTTGGAGGTGCCTGTGGACGAGATGGTCGGCCATCTGTCGATCGGCGAGCAGCAGCGGGTAGAGCTGCTCAAGGCCCTCTATCGCAATGCCAGCGTGCTGATCCTGGACGAGCCGACGGCGGTGCTCACCCCGCAGCAGGCCGATCGCCTGTTCGTCACCCTGCGCAAGCTGGCCGCAGGTGGCCTCGGGATCATCTTCATCAGCCACAAGCTCGACGAGGTCATGGCCCTGTCGAGCCGGGTGGCGGTTCTCAGGCACGGGCGCAAGGTGATGGAGGCGCGCACGGCCGATGTCACCAAGGCGGTTCTCGCACGTTCCATGGTTGATCGCGAGGTGGCGATGCCCCTGCCGATGTCGCGTGTGGCAGGCGCTCCGGTGCTGGAGATGCGCGGGGTCAGCATCGCATCGGCGCGTGAGCCCCTCGTCGAGGTCGATCTCGTCCTGCACTCGGGTCGTGTCCTCGGGATCGCGGGGGTATCCGGCAATGGCCAGCGGGCGTTGCAGGGGCTCGTGGGCGGTGCATTGCGGCCCGATCGGGGTATCATGCGGCTCGATGGCCGGGCGTGGCCCGGCGCCGATCCGCGGGCGCTCATGCGCAACGGGGTGGGCAGGATACCGGAGGACCGGCATGCCCAGGGCGTGGTTGGCGACATGGCCGTCTGGGAGAACATGGTCCTTGAAGACTATGATTCACCCAGGTGGCGCCGCTTCGGCCTGCTGAGGATCGCGGCGATGCGCGAACGGGCCGGTATGCTGGTGCAGACCTACGATGTGCGTTGCGACGGCATCGATACCCCGACCCGCCTGCTGTCCGGCGGTAACATGCAGAAACTGATCCTCGGCCGCGTGCTCGACCGTGCCCCGCAATTGATCCTCGCGGCTCAGCCGACGCGCGGACTCGATGTCGGTGCCGTGGCGCAGGTCCATGCGCATCTGCTGCAGGCGCGAGAACATGGTGCGGCCATCCTGCTCATTTCCGAGGATCTGGACGAGATCCTTGCCATCAGCGACGAGATTGCCGTCATCCACCGCGGCCGCTTGAGCCCGCCCGTCAGCCGGGAGGAGGCCGATCTCGGGAGACTGGGTCTGATGATGGCCGGAGCGGTCGACCATGCGGCTTGAGCCCCGGAGCCATGTTCCCTGGCCACTGGCCATCGGTGCGCCGGTTGCCGCCGCGGCGCTGGCACTGGCGCTGTGCGCCCTGCCTCTGGCACTTGCCGGAGCCGATGTGCCCGCCGCCTATCGCCTCATCTTCGAGGGTGCGGCGGGAACGCGCTTCGCCCTGAGCGAAACGCTGACCCGCGCCGCCCCGCTGATGCTGACCGGCCTTGCCGCGGCCGTCGCATTTCGTGCCCGGTTGTGGAACATCGGAGCCGAGGGGCAGCTCTACATGGGTGCGCTGGCGGCGACGGCGATCGGTACCGGGGTCGTCGACGTTCCCCCCATGTTGATGATGCCGCTCGTCCTGATCGCCGGGGCGCTGGCCGGTGCTCTGTGGATGCTGGGGCCGGCATGGCTGAAGGTAAGGCTGGGCGTGGACGAGGTGGTGACGACGTTGTTGCTGAATTTCGTCGTCCTGCTGCTGGTGGGAATGATGCTCGAAGGGCCGCTGCAGGACCCCATGAGCCTGGGCTGGCCGCAATCGCCGCCGATCGTCGAAACGGCGCTGTTGCCGCGACTGATCGAACGTACCCGATTGCATGCGGGACTGCTGCTCGCCGTGTTTCTCGCCCTGGCCATGTGGATTCTCGTCCAGCGCACGCGTACCGGCTTCGAATTGCGGGCCGTCGGTGCGAACGCCGATGCGGCCCGCCATGCGGGCATTCCGGTCGAGCGGGTGATGTTCAAGGTCGCCATCATCTCGGGAGCCCTTGCCGGACTTGCAGGGGTGGGCGAGGTGGCCGGTCTCAAGGGCTACCTTACCCAGGACCTGTCACCGGGCTACGGCTATGCGGGGATCGTCGTGGCGACCCTGGCGCAGCTGCATCCGCTCGGTGTCCTGGTTTCCGCGCTGTTCGTCGCCGGCATCTTCGTCGGGGCCGACAGCATGAGCCGGGCCATCGGCATTTCGAGCTACATTGCCAATCTCATTGTCGCGACCTCGTTGCTGACCATGCTGCTGGCCGGTCTTGTCACCCGCTACCGGATCCGCCGATGACCTCGTCTTCGATTCCATCGGCGACTGTCGCTGCCCCTCCCGCCCGGCCCGACAACATCAGGGGGGCCATGTTGATGGTGGGCTCGTCGGCGTTCTTCACCGCCAATGATGCCACGATCAAGTTCCTGAGTGACACCGTTCCCATCGGACAGCTTCTCGCCATGCGGGGATTTGTGGTGGTCGTGTTATTGTTCCTCATCATGCGCTGGCGCGGCGAGCGTCCGTGCCGCTCCGACCTGTTCGAGCGGGCCAACGTGCTGCGGGCCGTCATCGACCTTGCGGTGACGTTCGTCTTCCTGACCGCCATCATCCTGCTGCCGCTGGCCATAGCAACGGTGCTTGTCTTCACCACGCCCGTTTTCCTGACCATCATCGCGGCGCTTTTCCTCGGTGAACGGGTGGGGTTGCCGCGCTGGCTGGCGGTACTGGCGGGGTTTGCCGGCGTGGTCCTCGTCGCCGACCCGGGCGGCGATTTCGACCCGTTGATGCTGCTTCCCGTCGCCGGAGCCCTGATGATGGCCTGTCGGGACGTTGTCACCCGGATGATTCCGCCGCGACTGCCGGCAAGGGCGGTGGCCCTGACCTCGGCATTGTTCGTGGCTGTCGCCGGTCTCCTGACCGCGCCGCTGGGGGACTGGGTGGTGCCGACCGCCACCGACTGGATCGGCAGCGTGATCTGCGCCGGCTTCGTGGCGACAGCGCATACCCTGCTGGTGAGCTCCGTGCGGACCGGCGAGATATCCTTCGTCGCCGCCTTCCGCTACACGGCGATCCTGCTGGCACTGACGCTTGGCTATCTCGTCTGGGGGGATGTGCCGACGGTCAACGGGGTCGCCGGCGGTCTCGTCATCATTACCTCCGGTGTCGTCATCTTCTATCGTGAACATCGCCGGGCATCTCTTGTCCAGCCGGAGGGCGGCGCATGAACGAGGCGCTCGAGATCTTCCTGCAGGCGAGCTTCTGGGCGGCCACGCTGCGGATCGCCACCCCGCTCATCATGGGCACGCTGGGGGAGCTCATCTGCGAGCGGGCCGGTGTGCTCAATCTCGGTATCGAGGGGATCATGACCATCGGCGCCATGAGCGGCTGGCTGTTCGTCCACCTTGGCGCCGACCTGTGGACGGGGCTGCTCCTTGCCGCTCTCATCGGCATGGCCTTCGGTCTGCTGCACGGCCTGCTCACGGTGCCGCTCGGGCTGTCGCAACATGTCACCGGCATCGGCATCACCCTGCTGGCCTCGTCGACCGCCTATTTCACCTATCGCGTCGTGCTGCCCGACGTATCGAGCCCGCCGCGTATCGAGGCTTTCCAGCCCTGGACGTTCCTGTCGCCGATTCCCGTGATCGGCCCGGTGCTCGCCGAGCAGACCGCGTTGACCTTCCTCGCCCTGCTGCTGGTGCCGGTCATAGCCTTCGTCCTGTACCGGACGCCGCTTGGGCTCGCCATGCGCACGGTGGGCGAGAATCCGTCAGCGGTGGAGGCGCAGGGGCTCGACGTCTATCGGTTGCGCATCGGCGCGCTCATGGCCGGCAGCGCGCTCATGGCCATGAGCGGTGCGTTCCTCACCATGTCAGCCTTCAACGCCTTCTTCTTCGAGATGGTCAACGGCAGGGGATGGATCTGCATCGCCCTTGTCGTCTTCGCTTCATGGAATCCGGGAAAGGCGCTGCTCGGGGCCTTGCTGTTCGGCGCCTTCGATGCCTATCAGGTGCGCCTGCAACAGGTGGTGGGCGGCAATGTGCCCTACCAGCTTTTCCTGATGATGCCCTATCTTCTCAGCATTGCCGCACTGGTGTTGATGTCGCGCCGTGCAGCCTGTCCGCGTGCTCTCATGCGGGCCTATGTCAAGGGACAGAGGTAAGATGCAGCCCGATCTGGTCATCCGTCGTGCCAACCTTCCGAGCGGCGAAGTGGGGGTCGATCTCATCATATCGGACGGGCTGATCCAGGTGGTGGGGCCGGGCATCGAGGCACGGGGGACACGCGAGATCGACGCCGACGGCTGCCTCGTCAGCCCGCCTTTCGTCGACTGTCACTTCCACATGGATGCGACGCTTTCCCTCGGGCTGCCGCGGTTGAACCATTCAGGCACCTTGCTGGAGGGCATAGCCCTGTGGGGCGAGCTGAAGCCGCTCTTGACCCATGACGCGGTGATCGACCGGGCGCTGACCTACTGCGACATGGCGATCGCCCAGGGGATCCAGGCGATCCGCAGCCATGTCGATGTCTGTGACGACCGGTTGCTTGGGGTGGAGGCGCTGCTCGATGTCAGGGCACGCGTGGCGCCCTATATCGACCTCCAGCTCGTCGCCTTCCCGCAGGACGGGTTCTACCGCTCGCCGACCGCGCGGGCCAATCTCATGCGTGCGCTCGACATGGGTGTCGATGTGGTTGGCGGCATTCCCCATTTCGAGCGGACCATGGCCGACGGTGCGCGTTCGGTCACCGAATTGTGTGAAATCGCCGCAGAGCGCGGGCTGATGGTCGACATGCATTGCGACGAGACCGACGATCCGATGTCGCGGCATATCGAGACACTGGCGTTCGAGACGCAAAGGCTGGGTCTTGGCGGGCGTGTGGCGGGATCGCATCTGACCTCGATGCATTCGATGGACAATTACTACGTATCCAAGCTGATTCCGCTCATCGCCGAGGCGGGGGTGGCCGCGATCGCCAATCCGCTCATCAACATCTGCATTCAAGGACGCCATGACACCTATCCCAGGAGGCGCGGCCTTACCCGTATCGGGGAAATGCACGAGGCGGGAATTCCTGTCGCCTTCGGCCATGACTGCGTGATGGACCCATGGTACTCGCTCGGCTCCGGCGACATGCTCGAAGTCGCGCACATGGCCGTGCACGCGGCCCATCTGACGTCCATCGACGCCATGCACGACTGTTTCGATGCCGTCACGCGCATACCGGCCGCAATCATGGGCATTCCCGCCTATGGGCTGGAGCCGGGTTGTGCGGCCAATCTCGTCATCCTCGATGCGGCCGATCCGGTGGAGGCGATCCGTCTCAAGGCGACGCGGCTGGCGGTCCTGCGTGGCGGACGGGTCGTGGCCGAGACGCCGCGCCGCCAGACCCGCCTCGATCTCGAAGGGCGGCCCGCGTCGGTCGGCCTGCGACGGCGGCATGCCGGTTGACCGGATCGGCCTGTCGTCAACGGTTTGTTAACTCCTCGTGTCTACACTCCCTGATTGGACAGGAAAGGGGGGAGTGCGTCTGGTGGTTTCCAGGGCGAGGAGGAATCATGGGTTCGCTTGAAGACGACGAAGTGCATCGCAATCTGGCCAACGAAATCGCGTTGCGACGATTTGCATGGATATTCGGCATCATTCTCATGGTGGCACTAACCTTCCCTCAGGTACTTTTTGCGGCGACCATAAGTTCCTTCCTGAGTTTTGCTGCCGGAGTGATTGCAACGGTCGCCCTGTTCTCCCGCGAGCCGGTGCATATGTCGTACTTCACGTGGTGGGACGTTGCCGCAGCATTGTACATCACCAGCGCGTTCTCGGGATTCTTCGTCGACGTCGATGCCGTGCACACCTTCCTCATGGAACAGCAGGCCATGGGCTATTGATGCGGGCGAGCATTTTCGAGCCTTTCTGATCGGAATCGAAAATATCGGACGCATTGAGCGCGAAAACACGCTTGGCTTCATGAACATTCTCTGTCATGTAGCGAGATTGGTACGTGTGCGTATATGAAAACGCATCGACGTGCCGGCGAATGACAAACAAAAACTGTCCGAAGTGCTCTTGCCTGATGCTGCCATATAGTAGAACCGATCTGGAACGTCTCTTTGCCGAATCCATCTGGCGCAAAGCCGAGGGATTGGTGATGGACGGTGCTGTCCTCGACGTGAATGTCGAGCGCGACGGCAAATCGATCACGGGGCGTGTCCGCGGCCAGCGGAGAAACCCCTATCTCACGCGGATCAAGATCGCCAACGGCCGCGGTGGCCGGGTGCGGCTTTCGAGTACCTGCACCTGTCTCGTCTATTCCGAGTGCGAACACGCGGCGGCAACGCTGCTGGGCCTGCTCGACGAGACGGCCGCGCGCGATCCCGAGGACGGGACCGTGGCGATCGAGCCGGAACTTGAAGGCTGGATCGCCGCCGTCAACGGTGCCAACCGGTCCGATCAGGCTCCGGCGAGTTCGGATGTCGTCCTCTACCTGCTGGAACCGGCGCAGCGCTCGTGGCGCGAGGGCGGGCTTGCCCAGCCGATCTGCGTTTCGACCGTGCGGGCCAAGCGCATGCGGTCGAACATCTATGGCCGCGAGCATCCGGTCGCGATCGCCAATCTCGTCGGTGACGCCATTCCGCCTTATGTCGGCCTGGACGACCAGGTGATCGGCCGCATGCTCGGCGGTGCCAATGTTCCGGGCCGGCGGCTCGCGGGACTGGCCGATTCCGTTCTCCTCGAACACATGGTGGCAACGGGCCGCTGTCACTGGCGTAACGCCCAGGGCGACGCATTGCGGATGATCGAGTCGCGCCGCGGTCACTTCTCGTGGAAGTTCGACGGCGAGGGGCAGCAACGCATCGTCTGCGAACTCGACGACGACAGCGAGGAGACGATCATCGTCGGTCTCGGCGAACCGTGGTTCATCGACACCAGGAATGCCACCTGCGGTCGTGTGGATACCGGACTGAGCCAGTCCGTTGCCGGCCGCCTCGTGGATGCCCCGCCCGTGCCGCCGGCGGCTGCCACCATCGTGCGCCAGCGCCTGCAGCAAAGCGGCGACAAGCTTCCGCTTCCCGAGCCGCTTCGCCAGCGCGAGCGGCTCGAGGTCGTTCCGGTTCCGGTTCTCTACCTCCACTGTCCCTCGGTGACGGTGGTGCGTGGCACCGGCTGGCGGCGCGAGGAGAGCGAGATCGACCTGCCGCTGGCCCGGCTGAGCTTCAACTATGCCGGGGCCGTCGTCGGCTGGCAGAATGGCCGGACCGAGCTCAATCATGTCGCCGACAATCGCCTTCTCATCATCTCCCGCGATGCCTTGAACGAGGTTCAGGCCGTGGAGCGGCTGAACGCCCTTGGGCTCCAGCCGCTGGGGCCGACCGGCCTCGGGCGCTTTGCTGCCGAAGACGTGAGGCAGGACTTCACGTTCGAGGAAGACGATGACGATGACGTCAGTGTCCGCTGGGTCGAGTTCAACCAGATCGATCTTCCGGGGCTGGAAAAGGACGGCTGGCAGATCGAGATCAGCGAGTCCTACCCCTATCAGGTCGTCCGCGACCCGCCGCCATGGGATATCGAGATCAGCGATTCCGGTACGGGCTGGTTCGAACTCGACCTGGGAATCGAGATCGACGGCGAACGGGTTCCGTTGCTTCCGGTGCTGCTGGACCTGTTCGAACGCGCGCCGGAGGACATGACGCCGGCGGCGCTCGATTCCTATGGCGAGGAACTGGTCTACGGCACGCTGCCGGACGGGCGGCTGCTGCCGATCCCCGCCGCCCGGCTCAAGGCCATGCTGGAAGCGCTCTACGAGCAGTTCTCCCGGGGCAAGAAGCTCGACGAGGACGGACGCCTGCGGTTGCGCTCGGCCGATGTGTCGCGGCTGGCCATCATGGACAGTTCGCTCACCGAGGACGACGTGCGCTGGCACGGTGGCGACAAGCTGCTGGAACTGAGCCGCCGGCTGGCCAATCCTGACGGAATTGCCGAGGTGACGCCGCCCGGATCCCTCCAGGCGACGTTGCGGCCCTACCAGCTTCAGGGCGTGAGCTGGCTCCAGTTCCTGTCCGAGACGGGCTTTTCGGGTGTCCTCGCCGATGACATGGGGCTCGGCAAGACGCTGCAGACGCTCACCCATCTGCTGGCGCTCAAGGAGACCGGAAGGCTGGACAAGCCGGCACTGGTCGTCGCTCCCACCAGTCTCATTCCCACATGGCGCAACGAGGCCCGGCGCTTCGCGCCGAAGTTGCAGATCCTTGTATTGCACGGCAACAGCCGCGGGCATCTCTACAAGAAGCTCGACAACGCGGAAATCATCCTCACGAGCTACGCCCTCATGTTGCGCGACCGCGACGAGCTGATCAAGCGGTCCTACCGGGTGGTCATCCTCGACGAGGCCCAGGCCATCAAGAACCCCACGACCAAGCTGGCCAAGGTGGCCTGCGAACTCGAGGCCGACTATCGCCTCGCATTGTCCGGCACGCCCATGGAAAACCATCTGGGCGAACTCTGGTCGGTCTTCCACTATCTGATGCCGGGCTTCCTCGGCGAGCGCGAGTTCTTCCGCCGCACCTTCCGCAATCCGATCGAGAAGGATGCCGATGCCGACCGGCAGGCGTTGCTGGCCAGCAGGGTGCGTCCGTTCCTCATGCGCCGGACCAAGGAGCAGGTCGCCTCGGAACTGCCGCCCAAGAGCGAGTTCGTGCGCGAGATCGAACTCTCCGACGAGCAGCGCGATCTCTACGAGAGCGTGCGCCTCGCGATGCATACCCGCATCCGCGACGAGATCAAGGAGCGCGGACTGGCACGCAGCAACATCGCCATCCTCGAAGCCCTGCTGAAGCTCCGGCAGATCTGCTGCGATCCCCGCCTGCTGAAGGGCGATGACGGCGAGAAGGGCAGTGCCGGCCCCGGTGCCGATGTCAGTTCGGCGAAGTTCGACCTGCTGTTGTCGATGCTTGAGGGCATGGTCCAGAATGGCCGCCGGGTCATCATCTTCTCGCAGTTCGTCGAGATGCTCGAACTCGTCGAGGCGGGACTGAAGCAGCACAAGCTTGGCTACACCATGCTGACGGGCCGTACACGCGATCGTGAAACGCCGGTCAAGCGGTTCCAGGACGGCGAGGTGCCGATCTTCCTCATCAGCCTGAAGGCCGGCGGCACCGGCCTGACGCTGACCCGGGCGGACACGGTCATTCACTACGATCCGTGGTGGAATCCGGCCGTCGAGGCGCAGGCTACCGACCGCGCACACCGTATCGGGCAGGACAAGCAGGTATTCGTCTACAAGCTTGTCGCGAGCGGGACCGTCGAGGAGAAGATGCTCGAATTGCAGGAGCGCAAGAAGGCACTGGTGCAGGGCATCATGGGCGGGGTGAAGAGCAGCCTGAGCTTTACCGAGGAGGATGTCGAAGCGCTGTTTGCGCCCTTGCCGGGCTGAGGGTCACGGAATCGTGACCACGGTGCGCTACAGGAGGCGTGGCGGTTGTCCCGCCATCCTGCGAGGAGGCGGGCGTCAATGCCTGCTGCCTGCGGGAGTGGCCGGTCGTGACGGGATGCGAGGGTCTGGCGACCGGTGTCAGGCCCGCATTCAACACTATAGATAAATTGAGAAATTCTTGAAAACAAATCGTTCTCAAGGTGTGGCGGGTAGCCGCGACCGGGGTGCGGGCTTCGCCCTTTCGTGCCCATGCTGCTATCATGTCCGGCAGTCGGACGATACGGGATCCATGCATGCCTTCCTTGCGTAGCCTTGCCAAGTTCCTCCTGCCGGTCGCGGTGATCGCGGTGGCGCTGGGCGGTGCCGGCCTGCTGCAGGCTACCCGGCCTGTCGTGGAGCCGGTGACGCTGGGAGAACGCGTCTTCACCGTTCGCACGGTGCCGGTGAACTTCGAGAAACACCAGCCCGAGCTGCATCTGTTCGGCGAACTGGTTGCAACGCATGAGGTCGTCCTTCAGGCACCGGTCGAGGGTCGGGTGATCGAGGTTGCGCCGGAGCTGGTCGATGGCGGAACGGTCCGCAAGGGGCAGGTGCTCCTGCGCCTCGATCCGTTCGATCACGTGACCGAGATGCGCGATCTTGAGGCGGGTCTCGACGAGGCCCGTGCCCGGCAGCGTGAGCTGGAACTGATGCTGGAAGCCGAACGGGACATGCTCGCCCTGAGCGATCAGCGTCTGGCCATCGCCAGTCGTGACCTCGATCGCCAGAAGAAGCTGCAGTCCAGCAGTTTCGCGTCGAAGAAGAATCTCGACGATGCACAATTGCGGTTGACGAACGAGGAGACGGCGAGGCGGCAGAGCGAGCGCGAGATCGCAGCGTTGGGTGCGCGCATGGATCAGCAAAAGGCCGTCGAGGCCAAACTGCTGGTGTCCATCGATCGTGTCGGGCGGGATATTGCCGAGACCACCGTCACCGCTCCCTTCGATGCCCTGGTTGGGGAGGTCGATGTCGCGCCCGGCAAGGAGATCCGGGCTTACGACCGTTTGGTCGCGCTCACCGAAATCCCGTCGATCGAGGTCCGCTTCACGCTCAACGATGCCGATTTCGGCAGGCTTTGGGACGATGGACTGATCGGCCGCGAGGTTGCGGCGAACTGGCGGCTGGGCAGCGAGACATATCCGATCGAGGCCCGGATCGACCGGATCCAGAGCCGGATCGAGGCTCGTCGCGGCGGTATCAGCGTATTCGCCACGATCACCGCCAATCCGCGCGATGCTCCCCTGCGCCCGGGCGCATTCCTCGATATCGCCATGAAGGACAGGGCCTACGACCATGTGGTCCTCCTGCCGCGCTCGGCATTGTTCGATCCGGCGACGGTATATGGCGTGATCGACGGAAGATTGGTGGGGTATGACGTCGAGGTCGTCGATCGTGGCGCGGATGATGTGCTTGTGCGGGGGGCGTTGGAGGAAGGGGTGCCACTGGTGACGACGCGACTGGCCGAGATGGCGCCGGGGCTCAAGGTCGAGATGGTACCCTGAGCGATGGCGGGCGCGGCGGCGGCAGTCCGATGAGCGGAGAAAACGGCGCTGGTGTCGTCGGCGACGTGACCGCTCGTTCCCGTGGCGGTCTGGTGGGCCTGTTTGCGCGACATTCGACAGCCGGCAATCTTCTCATGATTGTCATGTTGTTGGTGGGTGCCGTCAGTCTCGCCAAGCTCAAGCGGCAGTTCTTTCCCGACTTCGGCATCGATGTGATCACGATCAGTGTCGCCTGGCCCGGTGCCACGGCGCAGGATGTCGAAGGCTCGGTGCTGCAGGCGATCGAACCTGAGGTGCGGTTCCTCGACAACGTCAAGCGGGTCAATGCCACGGCCCAGGAGGGACTTGGCACCATCGGGGTGGAGATGGAGTCCGGCAGTGACATGCAGGAGGCCCTTTCCAATGTCGAGCAGGCGGTCGCCCAGATCACGACCCTTCCCGAGGACAGCGAACGGCCGGTGATCCGCCGGGTGGTGCGCTATGACACCATTTCGCGGCTGGTCCTTTCGGGGCCGTTCGACGAGGCGACGCTCAAGACGCTGGCCAAGACCGTGCGCGAGGAGCTGTTGCGTTCGGGTGTCGATCGCGTGACGCTTTTCGGTGCGCGCGATGAGACCATCGATGTCGGGATGTCGCCGGCGACATTGCGCCAGCTGGATCGGACACCCTCAGATATTGCCGCCATCATCCGGCAAAGTTCCCAGGATGTTCCGGCCGGTGATGTCGAGGGTGCGGTCGAGCTCCAGCCGCGGGCCATGGGGCTGGCGGAAACCGCGGCGGAGGTGGGGGCGATCGCCGTTCTCGCCGAGCCCGACGGGCGACGGTTGCTGTTGAACGACGTCGCCACGATCGAGGACGGTTTCGACGAGGATGCGCCCGAGGGGCGGCGAATGGGCAATCTCGCCATCGAGCTTCATGTCCAGCGTGCCCTGAGTTCTGATGCGCTCGAAATTGCGGCACGGGTCGACGACTACCTTGCCACCGCCGGCTCGCGTTTTCCTCCGGATCTCAGGATCGAGCGGTACGGCATTGCCTCCGACCTGATCGAGGGGCGTATCTGGCTGTTGGTGGAAAACGGCGTGCAGGGGCTGGTGCTCGTGATCGTGGTGCTGTTCCTGTTCCTCAACGCGCGGGTGGCGTTCTGGGTGGCCATGGGCATTCCCGTGTCGCTGGCGGCGATGCTGGGCGTCCTCTGGCTGTTCGGCATGACGATCAACATGATCAGCCTGTTCGCCATGCTCCTGGCCATCGGGATCGTGGTCGACGACGCGATTGTCGTGGGCGAGCACTCGACGACGTTGCGCGAGCAGGGCATGTCGCCGGCCGATGCTGCCGAACTGGGTGCTATCCGCATGATGGCACCGGTGACCAGTGCCACTCTTACCACGATTGCGGCTTTTCTTCCGTTGATGGTAATTGGCGACATCATTGGTTCGATAATTCGCGAAATTCCCATTGTGGTGATTTTTGTGTTGTTGGCCAGTCTGGTCGAATGTCTCCTCGTGTTGCCCACCCACATGCGTGGAGCATTGGCGATCGGCCACGACCGCGACAGCCGCTTTCGCCGGCGCTTCAACGATGGCTTCGACCGCTTTCGCAACGGGGTCTTTCGCCGGTTGCTGGAGCGGGCCATCGCGTGGCGCTACGTCACCCTGGCGATTGCCGTCGGCATGCTCATCCTTGCCATGGCGTTGATGTTCACCGGTCGTGTACCTTTCGTCTTCTTCGACGGACCGGAGGCCGACCGCATCGAGGCCAATGTCACGATGGCGCCCGGAACGTCGCGCGGGCAGACGATCGCGGCACTGGAGCGGATCGAGGATGCCCTCTACGCGACGGCGGATGATATTTCGGCCAGGGGACGCGATCTGGTCGCCATGTCGCTGACCCGCATCGGCCAGTCGGTCAGCGAGACGCCGGGCGTTCCCCAGTCGAACGGAAACAACAATGGCGGGATCGATGTCGAGCTGGTCGCCTCGGATACCCGCGACGTGCGCACACCCGATCTGATCGCCGCGTGGCGCGAGCGGATCCCGCCGATCGCCGGCCTCGACACCCTGACGATCAAGGAGCGGCGCGGCGGTCCCCCGGGCCGCGAACTCGACATCCGCCTGCGCGGCGGCATCGATGTCGCACGGCTCAAGCGTGCCGCCCTCGACGTGGAAGCGGCCCTCCAGCGGCTGCCTGGCATCAGTCAACTGGAAGACGATTTCACCTATGGCAAGCAGGAGGTGCTGATCGAACTCCTGCCACGCGGCGAGGCCATGGGGTTCACCACCGAAAGCGTCGGCCGCCAACTGCGCGACGCCTTCGAGGGAGCGATCGCGAGGCGGTTCGCCCGGGGTGACGAGGAAGTCGAGATTTCCGTGCGGCTGGACGATGCCGCCCGTGCCGACCCCACGCTCGAACGCTTCCAGCTGCGCGGCCCCACCGGCGAGGAAGTGGCCCTGGGCGAGGTCGCCAGCCTGCAGGACCAGCGCGGTTTCTCCCGTATCCAGCGGCGGGACGGATCTCGGGAGGTGTCCATCACCGGCGAGCTCGATGAAGCGGTCATCCGCCTCGACATGGTGCAGGAAGCCATGGCCGGCGATCTCGACGAGATCGCACGGCACTACGGCATCGAGTACTATTACGCCGGGCGGGCGGAAGAGCAGACCAACACGCTCAAGGACATCAGCCTCGGGGCCATGGTCGGCCTGGCGCTCATCTACATCATCCTCGCCTGGGTGTTCGGCAGCTTTTCCCGCCCCCTGGCGGTAATGGCCGTCATCCCCTTCGGCCTCGTCGGCGCGGTGCTGGGCCATCTGGCGATGGGCTTCAACATGTCGATCCTTAGCCTGGTGACGCTCCTCGGTCTCTCGGGCATCCTCGTCAACGACAGCATCATCCTCGTGTCCACCATCGACGAGCGACTGGCCCTCGGCGGCGATCCGGTGAAGGCGATCATCGACGGTGCGACCGCGCGCGTCCGCGCCGTCCTGCTCACCTCGCTCACGACGGTGGGCGGCCTGGCGCCTTTGCTGTTCGAGACCAGTTTCCAGGCCCTGTTCCTGCAACCCATGGCGGTGACGCTGTGCTTCGGCCTTGCCGTCACCACCCTGCTCGTGCTGCTGCTGGTCCCGTGCCTGGTCGCCGTGCAGCTCGATTTCGCCCGGATCTCCGGTGCGTGGCGATCATCGTTGCACCGGCAGGCCATCGGATCCGGATCATGACCCTCGCCGCCGGCGAACCATGCCCCTGCGGCAAGGCGCGCACCTATGGCCGCTGCTGCGGCCCGCTCCATCAGGGGCGCATCCCCGCCCAGACCGCCGAGCAACTCATGCGCTCGCGCTATTCCGCCTTCGCCGCCGGCAGGCCGTCCTACCTTCGCGACACGCTCCACCCCTCCCGGCGCCCGGCCTTCGACCTCAAGGATACGCGCGAGTGGATCGAACGCACCCGCTGGACCGGCCTCGTCATCATCGGCACCACCGGCGGCAGCCCCGTCGAAACCAGCGGCACCGTCCGTTTCGAGGCCCGCTATGTCGAAGACGGACAACCCCGGATCCACCACGAGCACAGCCTGTTCGAAAAACACAAGGGACGCTGGTATTATGTCCGGGCGCTGGATTGAGGGGAAGGCAGGGGCCGACCGCTTAATTCCGCAATTTCCACTGTAGAATAACCCCGTGCGAAGGCGTCAGGGGATGCCGGAGAGCGATTTTCCGAATACCGGGTGGGGTTTGCAGACCGGCAACGGCCGCCTCGCCGACACGGGCCGCACGGGTGGCGGCGGCAGGTCGGGGAAATCGCCGGGCGGGAGCGCGCGGATCAGGCGCAATTCGTCCGGCGCGAAGATGGCGAAGGCACCCGCCTGCGGGGTCGTCATCATCGCGTCGAGGATATGCTCGTGGAGACTTTTCAACAGGCGGGACCGTCCCCTGGCGCGGAGCCTTTCCTCCTCGCCGCGGGATTTCCTCGCCCTTGCGGGTTTCGCCGCCGCGGGAGTGTCCTTCGTGAGCGACCATGGCACCGGGCAGACATCCGGCACGTCGATCCCTCTGGCCACCGACTTCAGCAGCGAGGTGATGACATTCCCCATTCCCCTGCGTCCGGCACGATCCAGCCATGCCCTTTCGGCACCATCCGCCGATGCGACGGATTGCGCCAGGGAGTTGTCCTGCAACTGGCGGAACCAGTCGCGGGAGTGGAACAGCAGCAGGCGGTGGAGGATCGCCCGGAGGCCATGACCACCATGTGGGGATAGTCCCGCCCGCATCGCCGACAGGACACCCGCCACATGCGGCAGATGTTCCAGCCCGTCGACCTCCGCCATATCAAGCCGGACCGTCGACCCCGCCAGCACCCCGCGCCGCCCGGTCGCCACCAGCCAGCACACCTTCAGGAAACGAGGCGCGCCCCAGCGAAAGACCCGGCCGGCGAGTTTGCGCGGCAATATGGGGGGTGTGGGAGAGGTGGGGGACATGGGGGGAGGTTATGATGGAAAGGCAGTGCGAGAGTCAAGGAATATTTTCCGATATCGTCACGACAAGGCACCATCCCGCCATGAGTTCCCACATCCCTTCTCCGGACGCCTTTCAGTAGACAATATCCCCATGCAGTGACATGGTATGTCAGAAGCCTCGTCAGGCAGGAAAGAATCATGCACCGCAGAATCACACCATATCGACCGCGCGAGCTTGCCGCGTTTTCGTCAGTGGAGCATGATTCATAGATTCTGAAACACGAGGCAAGCAGGTATCCGCGCGGAAGTTGCCATGATAAGCCCCTTTACGAAAAATCATAGTTCATCAATAAATTTCATTGATATTGAATGAACCGTATTCCAATCCGCAATCAGTTGTGCGTGAAAAACAACTTGTTTGGATTGTTCAGAGAATGAATGCATCATACATGGAATAAAAGTGCCGATTGATTCTATTTCCTCATCAATCCGTTCATAATCATCAAATCTATGTTGCCGTAGCATTTGACGTTTTTCTTCCTCTAGCTCAGCAAGCTTTTTAGCCTCTTCGTCGGTTACATTGAATGGCGGCACATAAAGCGGAATACGATGAGCAACAGCATGTCGAAAATCACCAATCTCTCTAAACCAATCATCAAATCCAGAAATAAATTCTTGGAATTTTTCTGAAAAAGTATTTCGAAAATCCTCACAGTTTTTCGATAACCCAATCTTGGTGCGAGAAAAATCTTTTCCATCTTTTTGTTTTATTTGTTCTCATGAAGCCAAATCCAAGCAATATTGTCCATGCATCCGAATGTATTGAATATGAAACTTTGTAAATAGATCACCAAATCAGTTAGTTCATATGAAGATAGTTTTGTGCTTCTTTCAGGTGGGCACAATTCATAAACATTGGAAATACATCGTCGCAGCGTTTTAGCTCTTCGGAGAAAACCGTGATGTGCAAATTCATAAGATTTATTGTTAGCGTAGCTTCGCAGAGCGAATGCATCCATCATTTCACGGTGCTTGGGGTCAATGGTTTTGTAACCGTCTTTTAAGGAATCTAGATTTTCATGAGAAAAATACATCGGCATCGCCTTCATATTCGCGTAAAAGCAGAAGCGATAATATTCATTATAACAAGAAAATCAAAGTCTTGAATGGCGGTTATCGGAAAACGGGAAGCCATATTCTCACATCGCGTGATTTATACTGAAAAACGCACCCTCGCGCTGCACGTTCAGTACTTCGAGTTCGCACACGCAGCACAATATTCAACGCGGCCAACGCTGCCGCGAAAACGGGCGGCGTTCTCGTCACGGTTGTGCGAAAGCAAAGAGGTTGATCTATACGGCAATGCCGGATACAATAGCTTCAATGCAGACTGTTGTTGAAACTGGAGAATTTTTACGTTGCGCCAAAAAGATTGGCATGGCGGATGATGAACGGTCGGATCTCGTTTCGATGTTGGCGAAGAATCCGCAAGCCGGGGACGAAATCAGCGGTACAGGCGGGATGCGCAAATTACGGGTTGCCGCCAAAGGAAAGGGAAAAAGCGGCGGATATCGCGTCATCACATTTTTTTCAGGCACGAACATTCCCGTATTCTTGATTACGGCCTACGCGAAAAGCCAGAAGGAAAACATAACCGACAAGGAAAAGAATATTTTGAAATCCCTTTCCGGCAGCCTTGTCAAACTCTACAGGAGCAAAGGACCATGAGCGAATTAGGCGAAAGCATGATCAGGGGCATGGAAGAGGCTTTGGCTTTTTCCGGCGGTTCGGAAACGGATGCGGTTGTTCACATCCCCGAAGACATCGACGTGCAGCGCATTCGCGCCAAGATGAACATGAGCCAGGGCGACTTCGCCAAGATGTTCGGATTTTCGGCGCGGACGGTGCAGGATTGGGAGCAGGGTCGGCGGGTGCCGACAGGGCCGACCAAGCTTTTCCTGCATGTCATCGACCACGAGCCCGAAGCGGTGCGGCGTGCTTTGACGCGCTTGGAGGCCAATAACGAAGAGGCGTCTATGCGGCCACCTCGACCTTGCCCGTGATGCGTTAACTGGTATTATCGCCAGTTTGCGATGTCGCCCCCGTCGGGAAATGTTCCGGGGAGGATGGGCGCGGGCCTCCGGGGGCTGCCAGTGTGGCGGGGAGGCAAGGGGACGTCGTTTCCCCCTGCCTTGAAGCCTTCGCCCGTGTTCCCGCCGATGGGCCGGACGGTCAGTTGTCGAGGAGCTGGCGCATCGAGCTGTCCACGGCGTTGATGAGCAGGCCGTGGGGGTCGACGCGGCAGTGGGCCTTGATCAGCTCGCCATAGGCCGCGGACAGGTCGTCGTCGTTCCCGTTCCCTGGCACGGTCACGTTGCGCTTCTCGACCAGGAACTCGGTGAGCCGTTGCACCATGTCGATCACCTGCTGGTCATCGTCCTTCGCCAGCGCGGCGGCCTGGGCGCAGCTCGTGGCGACCAGGTCCTCGAAACCCGGCTCCGCGTCCGCGGCCATGGCACCCGTGGTGCAGGCAAGGCCCGTGGCCAGCAGGGTTGCGGCCATCCATCTGGTCATCATCGTCCCCTTTTCTCGGATGCGGAAAATCATTGCGGTCAGTCGGTCAGCTTGCCGATGAGGGCGCCGCCCGCACCGCCATAGAGCCCACCCTTGAGTGCGCCGTCGAGCCCGTCGGTGAGCAGGCCGACCCCCGCACCCACGGCGGCACCGGTCACCGCGTCCTTGCGTGCCTTCTTGCTCTCGATGGCCGCCCCGGCGCCGCCGCCGAGCAGCCCGCCCTTGAGAGCGCCCCTGGCACCCTTGCCCATCAGCAGTCCGGCCCCGGCGCCGATCGCGGCACCCGCTGCGGTCTGTGCGTGGGCGACGCCGGCCATGACCGGTGCCGCGGCCAGCACAATTGCGAGCCCGACTGCGGTCCGGCCATGACGCCACCGCGAAGTCCGTCGTTTTCCTGTCATGTCGTCGCTTCCTCCGTCGCCCTGTCCCGCAAGGACCCCGTGTCCGCCGGGCGCCCGCGGCCGAGACCGGGAGGTAAGCGGGTTGGAAGCGGATCGGCAAGCCCCGATTCCTCAAAGGTGCCGTTCATGATGCCGCAACGGGGCGGTGCATCCCGGACGAATGCGGCAGTTCGGGGTTCGTCGCCGCCAGATGCGAACGGCCGGCACCGGCAGGGCGAGGAAACGCCCGGACTGCCGATGCCAGCCGGATGTCTTCGGCGGCAGAAAAGGTGAAGGACCGGATTCAGCCGGTCACAGGCGCTTGCCGGTCTTCTTGTCGAAGATGTGGGTCGTGCCGAGATCGGGCAGGAGGTGGATGGTATCGCCATGCCTGAGGGCGTGCCGCTCCTTGAACACCGCCTGGACCTCGGCACCGGCGAACTGGACGATGACGAGGATTTCGGCACCCGTCGGCTCGACGACATTGACCTTCGCGGGCAGTCCCGTATCGGCATCGGCCATCGAGAGATGTTCGGGCCGGATGCCGTAGACCACGTCCTGCCCGTCGACGACGCCGACACCGGCCGGCACGGGCAGCCGGGTTCCGTCCCCGGCGACCGCGGTCGCACTGTCTCCCTGGCGGCTGATCTTCGCGTCGATGAAGTTCATCGAGGGCGAGCCGATGAAGCCGGCGACGAACAGGTTGGCCGGATTGTCGTAGAGGTCGAGCGGGGCGCCGACCTGTTCGACATAGCCGCCCTGCATGACGACGATGCGATCGGCCATGGTCATCGCCTCGATCTGGTCATGGGTGACGTAGACCGAGGTCGTCTTGAGGCGCTGGTGCAGTTCCTTGATCTCGGTGCGCATCTGCACGCGCAGCTTGGCGTCGAGATTGGAGAGCGGCTCGTCGAACAGGAACACCTGCGGATCGCGGACGATGGCGCGGCCCATGGCGACACGCTGGCGCTGGCCGCCGGAAAGCTGGCGCGGATAGCGGGCGAGATAGTCTTTCAGGCCGAGGATCTCGGCCGCCTTGCCGACGCGTTCGTCGATGACGTTCCTGGGGGCCTTGGCGAGTTTCAGCGAGAACGCCATGTTCTGCTCCACCGTCATGTGCGGGTAGAGCGCGTAGTTCTGGAACACCATGGCGATGTCGCGATCCTTCGGCGGAACGCTGTTGACGACACGACCGCCGATGGCGATGTCGCCCTTGCTGATCTCCTCGAGTCCGGCGATCATGCGCAGCAGCGTGGACTTGCCGCAGCCCGACGGGCCGACCAGGACGACGAACTCGCCGTCGGGAATGTCGATGGACACACCGTGAAGGATCTGGACCGAACCGTAGAACTTGTCCACGGAGCGAATGTCGACTGATGCCATGAGGCTTTTCCCCGATCTTGCAGCTGCCTCCTCGCCAGTTTCCACTCCGGAAGGAATGGCCGCGCTTCCGGGAGGCCAGTTGGGCGCTTGAGGGCGATCATGCCCACGATCGGGGAATTCCGCAACTCAGGAACCGAAAGATTTCCGCACGGGGGAAACGGGGTAGACTCCGAGCATTTCGACCTGCTGGGCAAAGAAGCGCAATTCCTCCAGCGCCATGCGCAGGCCGGGCTCGTCCGGATGCCCCAGGACGTCGGCATAGAACTGGGCCTGGCCGAAGCTGGGATCGATGTAGCTTTCCAGCTTGATCATGTTGACGCCGTTGGTGGCGAAGCCGCCCATCGCCTTGTACAGCGCGGCGGGAACGTTGCGCACGCGGAACAGGAAGCTGGTGATGACCTCGCCCGGGCGGATCTCCGGGACCTGCGGTTCCCGGGAGAGAATGATGAAGCGGGTGGTGTTGTGCTCGGCATCCTCGATGTCGGAAGCCAGCACGTCCAGCCCGTAGATCTCCGCGGCCAGCAGCGGCGAGATGGCGGCATGGGCGGGATCGCCGCGCTGGGCGATCTCGGCGGCGGCTCCGGCGGTATCGCCGGACACCCGCGAGGCGAAGCCGTGCTTCTTGATGAAGTCGCGGGTCTGGCCCAGCGCGTGGACGTGCGAATGCACCATCCGGATGTCGTCGAGCGTCGTGCCCTTCAGCCCCAGCAGGTGGAAATTGATGCGCAGGAAGTGTTCGCCGATGATATGCAGGCCGCAATGCGGCATCAGGTGATGGACGTCGGCAACGCGGCCGGCGATCGTGTTGTCCACCGGGATCATCGCCAGGCGGGCCTGCGAGCCGCGCACCGCGTCGAAGGCTTCCTCGAACGACTCGCATGGCAAAGGTGTCATCGAGGGGAACATCTCGGAGCAGGCGATATGCGAATTGGCGCCGGGCTGCCCCTGGTAGGCAATGCGGTTCTCGGGGTCGTCGCCTGCGGTTCCGCTCATGATGGCCGTCATTCCCTTTTCATGTTCGTTTCATGTTCGTTGTCCAGGGCGGTGCCGATGCGGCGCCACTCACGCCCCTTCCAGTATCCGCCTTGCGCGTTCCAGGTCATGCGGCGTGTCGACGCCGAAGGGAACACTGTCGACGAGGCACACCCCGATGCTCATCCCGTTTTCCAGCGCGCGCAGCTGTTCGAGCTTCTCGCGCTGTTCCAGCGGGCTCGGCGACAGGTGGGCGAAGCGGTCCAGGGCACCGCGCGTGAAGGCATAGATGCCGATGTGGTGCCACACCGGGCCCGGCCCCCAGGGTGCTGTGGCGCGGGTGAAATAGAGCGCGCGGCCGAGCTCCGGCCTCGACCACGAGACCACGGCCTTCACGGTGTTGGGATCGGTGCGCTCCTCCTCGTCATCGGTCGCGTTGACCAGTGTGGCCATGTCGCATCCGAGTTCGTCGAGCGGTTCGAGCACGCGCGCCAGGCTTGCGGGGTCGAGTGTCGGCATGTCGCCCTGGAGATTGATGACATGGTGGTGGTGGCCATCGGGATCGACCGAGCGCAGGGCCTCGTAAACGCGGTCGGTACCGCTGGCGTGTCCGGGCGCTGTCATGATCGCCTCGCCGCCGGCTGCCTCGATCGCCTGGGCGATCTCGTCCTCGGCGCAGGCCACCACCACCCTGCCGACACCGGCCTCCATGGCCCGGCGCCAGACATGGACGATCATCGGCTCGCCGGCGATCAGCGCCAGCGGCTTGCCTGGCAGGCGCGTGCTGGCCATGCGGGCGGGTATGAGGACGATGGCACGCGAGGTCAGGTCCGTCGAAGCCGGCGTGGCAGGCACGTTCATTCTCCCAAAGCTGCCGGTTGGCACATGTCCGACCCGCCTCGGGCACTCGGACCGTGGAAAAAGTGGGACAAAACGCCCGCGGGACAAGCTGTCCGCTTGACGCCATCCATCACCTTGCGATACCGACTGCCTCCGGCCCGTCGACCCGACGCAGGAGCCCTGCGGGCTGTCGCTCGGGCTCCCGGGTGGACGAAGGCCGCTCTACCCTCTTGGCTGGGCAGGCACAAGGATTTCCGATGTCGTCATCTCTCGAAGGTAACAAGGTACTGGCCGCGATTCTCACCGCAGGGATCATGGCGTCCGGCGCAGGTGCGATTGCCTCCATGATCTATGGCGGTCATGAGCTCGAAGAGCCTGCCTACATGGTCGAGGCGACGGAAGGCGGGGCCGCTGCCGCCGATAACGGGGGAGGCGAGCAGCAGGTCGCCGAACTCGTGGTTCCGGATGATGGCGATGTGGCCGCGGGTGAGAAATACGCCAAGAAGTGTGCCGCCTGCCACAGCTTCGATTCCGGCGGGCCCAACAAGGTCGGGCCGAACCTGTTCGGTGTCGTCGACCGTCCGATTGCCAGCCACGAGGGCTTTTCCTACTCCGGCGCCCTGGCCGATCATGGCGGGGACTGGACCCGCGACAACCTGATTCACTTCCTGCACAAGCCCAAGGATTGGGCACCCGGCACCAAGATGACCTTTGCCGGGGTCGGCAAGGAGAAGGATCTGGCGGATCTTCTGGCCTATCTTGAGAGCCTGCACTGAAATCGGCCAGCGGGGACGATCGTGTCGGTTCCCGTTTCAGGCGAGTTGAATTGGCAAGGCCGGACAGGGATTTGTCCGGCTTTTTGCTTGAATGAACACAAATTCACTTCAATGTTCATGTCGAGCGTTCTACCTTGTGGTTGTGTTTGACAAGACGCGACCAACTCCAATCGTGTCGTCTGCTCCGTTTCCGTGACGGTCCGTCGGGACAGGTTCGATGGCGTCTTCGGATGCGGGACGAGGAACGAGGATCGAATGCTCGATAGACGCACAGTGCTCTTCATGGGTGTTGCCGCCGCTTCTCCCGTTGTCTTCCGTTCCCTGCCGGTACGGGCGCAGGACCCGCTGCATGGCATCGCCATGCATGGTGATCCGGAATATCCGGCAGGTTTCAGCCATTTCGACTATGTCAATCCCGATGCGCCGAAGGCTGGTCATGTCCGTTATTCGGCCCAGGGCACCTTTGACAGTTTCAATCCGTTCATCATCAAGGGAACACCGTCGGCCGGCATCGGTCTCATCTACGATACATTGATGACGGACGGGGCCGATGAGCCGTTCACCGAATACGGCCATATCGCCGAAAGCGTCGAACTGCCGGACGACCGCAGCCATGTCCGCTTCAATCTGCGGCCCGAAGCCCGGTGGCACGATGGTGAGCCCCTGACCGTCGAGGATGTGATCTGGACCTTCAACATCCTCCGCGAGAAGGGGAATCCCTTCTATCGCCAGTATTATGCCAATGTGACGAAGGTCGAGGCCACGGGCGACCGTCAGGTGACCTTTACCTTCGACGGCAGCAACAACCGTGAATTGCCGCTGATCCTGGGGCAACTCATGGTCCTGCCCAGGCACTATTACGACGGCGTGCCATTCGAGGAAACCTCGCTCAAGCCGCCGCTCGGCAGCGGTCCCTACAAGGTGAAATCCTTCGAAGCGGGACGATTTATCGAATATGAACGGGTCGAGGATTACTGGGGCACCGATCTGCCAGTCAATCGCGGCCGCAACAATTTCAACAGCATTCGCTACGATTACTATCGCGACCGCGACGTGATGCTTGAGGCGTTCAAGTCCGGCGAATTCGATTTCTTTGCCGAGAACAGTGCCAAGCGCTGGGCGACGGGCTATGACATTCCCCAGATCGCCGACGGCCGGATCGTCAGGGAAGAGATTCCCGACCATTCCTCTTCCCGGATGCAGGGCTTCGTTTTCAACCTGCGCAGGCCGGTCTTCCAGGACGTCCGTGTGCGCGAGGCCATCGGTTACGCGTTCGATTTCGAGTGGATGAACAAGAACCTGTTCTACGGCCAGTACAAGCGCATCAACAGCTATTTCTCCGGCAGCGAGACCTTCGCCGCCCGCGAATTGCCCGGTGCGATGGAACTGGCTATTCTCGAACCGTGGCGCGACCGGCTTCCCGCGGAGGTGTTCACAAAGGTGTTCGAACCTCCCGCAACCGACGGTTCCGGCAATAACCGCCGGCAGCTGCGTGATGCGCTCAACATGCTCAAGGAGGCAGGCTACGAGCTTGCGGACGGTGTCATGACCCACGGCGGCACCGGGCAGAAGCTCGAATTCGAATATCTCTACTACGACCCGTCGAGCGAGCGCATAGCAGCACCCTATGCGCAGTCGCTGGACAAGATCGGGGTGAAGATGACCCTGCGCCGGGTCGACACCTCGCAATATGTGGAAAGGCTCCAGAACTTCGACTTCGACATGACGACCTCCGTCTGGGGGCAGAGCCTGTCGCCGGGCAACGAACAGCGCGAGTTCTGGGGCAGCGAGGCGGCGGACCAGCCCGGTTCGCGCAACCTGATCGGCATCAAGGATCCGGTGATCGATGCGATCGTGAACAAGGTGATCGAGGCCGGGTCCGCCGAGGAACTGGCGGCGGCCTGCCGGGCGCTGGATCGCGTGCTCACCTGGCAGTATTTCGTCGTTCCGCAATTCTACAATGACGTCGACCGTATCGCCTACTGGGCCTATCTCGTGCGGCCGGAGACCGTGCCGCTACGCGGGCTGGACCTGAACTGCTGGTGGTTCGACGAGGAAAAGGCCGCCCAGATCAAGGCCCGCTGATGGCCGCCTATCTCCTTCGCCGCCTGCTGCTGGTGATCCCCACGCTGCTGGGGATCATGGTGCTCAACTTCGTCATCATCCAGGCCGCCCCGGGCGGTCCGGTGGAACAGATGATCGCCCGGTTGCAGGGCACGAGCATTTCGGCGACGGCACGGCTGGAAGGCGACCGCGGCGATCTTGGCGCGCAGGGGCAGGAGGCGCAACAGCGAAGCCAGTCGTCCGGCAATGTGCAGGGCAAATATCGCGGTGCGCGCGGCCTTCCGCCGGAGTTCATCGCCGAACTTGAGCGCATGTACGGATTCGACAAGCCGCTCTGGCAGCAGTTCACCGGGATGATCGGCCGCTATCTGAGGTTCGATTTCGGCAAGAGCTTCTTTCGTGACACCTCTGTCATCGATCTCATCGTCGAGAAACTCCCGGTTTCGATTTCTCTGGGGATCTGGACGACGCTGCTCACCTACCTGATTTCCATCCCGCTGGGCATCCGCAAGGCGGTGCGCGACGGCTCGACCTTCGATATCTGGACCAGTGCCGTCATCATCGTTGGCAACGCCATTCCCGGGTTCCTCTTCGCCATCCTGCTCATCGTCGTCTTTGCCGGCGGCACCTATCTCGACTGGTTTCCGCTGCGCGGTCTGGTATCGGAGAACTGGAGGCAGATGGGCTGGGGT
This sequence comes from Geminicoccaceae bacterium, assembly GCA_020638465.1. NCBI lineage: Bacteria > Pseudomonadati > Pseudomonadota > Alphaproteobacteria > Geminicoccales > Geminicoccaceae > Geminicoccaceae bacterium. Next base: position 1,867,080 of record JACKIM010000002.1, on the reverse strand, counting down.
CAGCTCATTGCCGATTATCTCTGGCACATGGTCCTGCCGATCACCTCGCTGATGATCGGCGCCTTCGCCGGGCTGACGATGCTGACCAAGAACAGCTTCGTCGAGGAGATCAACAAGCAGTATGTCATCACCGCCCGGGCCAAGGGGCTCAGCGAGCGGCAGGTGCTCTACGGCCATGTCTTCCGCAACGCCATGCTCATCGTCATCGCCGGCTTTCCCGCCGCCTTCATCGGCATCCTGTTCACCGGATCGCTGCTGGTCGAGGTGATCTTCTCGCTCGACGGGCTGGGGCTGCTCGGATACGAGGCCGCGATCAACCGCGACTACCCGGTGATGTTCGCCACGCTGTACATCTTCACCCTCATCGGCCTTCTGCTGAAGATCATCTCCGATTTCACCTATGTGCTGGTCGATCCGCGTATCGACTTCGACAGCAGGGGGGCGCAGTGAGCGCCGCATCGAGAGCGGGCAGCCTGAAGCCCGCACGGGAAACGCAGCGGCTGCTGGGCATCCCCTTGCGCCTGTCACCGCTGAATGCGCGAAGGCTCGCCAATTTCAAGGCCAATCGCCGCGGCCATGTTTCGCTGTGGATCTTTGCCGTCGTCTTCGTGCTCACCCTGTTCGCCGAACTGATCGCCAACGACAAGCCGCTGCTTGTCCGCTATGATGGGAGTTTCTACACTCCCTTTCTCGTCTCCTATCCGGAAACGACTTTCGGCGGGGATTTCCCCACCGAGGCGGATTACAACGATCCGTTCGTCATGGAACTGATCGACGAGAAGGGCTGGGCGGTCTGGCCGGTCATTCCCTACAGCTACGACACCATCATCAAGGATCTCGACCGCCCGTCCCCCGCGCCGCCCTCGTGGAGGAACTGGCTGGGTACCGACGACCAGGCCCGCGATGTCATGGCGCGGGTGATCTACGGCTTCCGCATCTCGGTCCTGTTCGGGCTCGTGCTCACCCTCGTCTCCTCGATGGTCGGCATCGCGGCCGGTGCGGTGCAGGGCTATTTCGGCGGCTGGGTCGACCTCGGCATGCAGCGCTTCATGGAGGTCTGGTCGGGGCTGCCGACCCTCTATCTGCTCATCATCATGTCGAGCGTCATCATTCCGGGTTTCTGGTCGCTGCTCATCCTCATGCTGCTGTTCAGCTGGATGTCGCTGGTCGATGTCGTCCGTGCGGAATTCCTGCGCGCGCGGAATCTCGATTTCGTGCGGGCGGCGCGGGCGCTGGGCGTGGGCAATGTCACCATCATGATCCGCCATGTGCTCCCCAATGCGATGGTTTCCACGCTGACGTTCATGCCCTTCATCCTCAATGGCTCCATCACCACGCTCACCTCGCTCGATTTCCTCGGTTTCGGCATGCCGCCGGGTTCGCCGTCGCTGGGCGAGCTGCTGGCGCAGGGCAAGTCGAACCTCCACGCGCCCTGGCTTGCCATCACCGGCTTTGCCGTGCTGGCGCTCATGCTGTCGCTGCTGATCTTCATCGGCGAGGCGGTCCGCGATGCCTTCGATCCGCGAAAGACGTTTCAATGAGCCTGCTCGACGTCCGGGACCTGTCCGTCAATTTCGCCGTCGAGGGACGCGAGATCGAGGCGGTCCGCAATGTCTCCTTTTCCATCGACAAGGGCGAGACCGTTGCGCTGGTGGGCGAAAGCGGCTCGGGCAAGTCGGTGACCGCCCTTTCCGTCCTGCAACTGCTGCCCTACCCCCGGGCGCGGCATCCCTCGGGCAGCATCACGATCGACGGTGAGGAACTCATCGGGCGCGACGACCGTTTCCTGCGCACCGTGCGCGGCAACCGCATCGGCATGATCTTCCAGGAGCCGATGACTTCGCTCAACCCCTTGCACACCGTCGAGCGCCAGATTGCCGAGGTCCTGCTGCTGCACCGCGGGCTCGGCGGCCGCGCGGCACGCGACCGAGCGCTGGAGCTGCTGGAACTCGTGCAGATCAAGGATGCGACCAGCCGCCTTCAGTCCTATCCGCACCAGTTGTCCGGCGGCCAGCGGCAGCGGGTGATGATTGCCATGGCACTGGCCAACGAGCCTGACCTGCTGATCGCCGACGAGCCGACCACCGCACTTGACGTCACCGTTCAGGCGCAGATCCTTCGGCTGATTGCCGATCTGCAGCAGCGCATGGCCATGGCCGTGCTGCTCATCACCCACGATCTTACCATCGTTCGCCGTGTCGCCCACCGCGTCTGTGTCATGACCGATGGCCGGATCGTCGAACACGGTCCCACGGCCGATATCTTCGACCATCCGCGACATGCCTACACGCAGCATCTTCTCGCGGCCGAGCCGAAGGGCCTGCCGCCGACCTTCGACCCAACCGTTCCGCCCATTCTCGAAGGCCGTGACGTGAAGGTCCATTTCCCCATCCAGCGCGGCCTGTTCAGGCGTACGGTCGGCCATGTCAAGGCCGTCGACGGCATCAGCCTCGATGTGCGCCGGGGGCAGACCGTCGGTGTCGTCGGCGAGAGCGGTTCCGGCAAGACCACGCTTGGTCTGGCACTCCTGCGCCTGATCTCCAGTACCGGCCGCATCCGTTTCGACGGCAGGGACATCGAGGACTGGTCATGGAGCCGCATGCGTCCGTTGCGCAGCGAGATGCAGATCGTCTTCCAGGACCCTTATGGCAGCCTGAGCCCGCGGATGTCGGTGGCCCAGATCATCGAGGAGGGGCTCAAGCTGCACGGTATCGGCGAGGGGGCCGATGGCCGCCGCAAGCTGATTGCCGGCATCCTTGAGGAAGTCGGTCTCGATCCGTCCGGCCAGGACCGCTATCCGCACGAGTTCTCCGGCGGCCAGCGCCAGCGCATCTCGATTGCGCGTGCCATGGTCCTCAAGCCGCGTCTGGTGGTCCTCGACGAGCCGACCTCTGCCCTTGACATGTCCGTTCAGGCCCAGATCGTCGACCTTCTTCGCGACCTCCAGCGCAGGCACGACCTTGCCTATATCTTCATCAGCCACGATTTGCGCGTCGTGCGTGCCATGAGCCATGAGGTGCTGGTCATGCGTGGCGGTCGCATCGTGGAACAGGGGGCGGCGCGCCAGATCTTCGAAGCTCCGCAACAGGACTACACACGGGCGCTGATGGCCGCTGCCTTCGAGATCAAGGCAACCGAAGGCGAGATCGTCGCGAACTGAAGGATATCGCGACGGACAGGGCATATCGGCCTGCATTTCTTCGGCCCGCGGCCATGTCCGCATATTGCAACCGGGTCCATTCGCGCAAATATACCGGATTGTCGCGGACGCTGGATCGGCGGACAACAGGGATCGCGAAATGTCTCAATCGAACCTTTCGAAGACGCCCGGGGTCCATTCGGATACCGTACAACGCCTGGTCGGTCTGGCCGGGTTGCTGGATGATCGCTTCCGGGTACCCGGTACCAATTTCCGTTTCGGACTGGACGGCCTGATCGGCCTGGTTCCCGGTATCGGCGACACGATGACGGCGGCGATCGGCGCCTATATCGTCGGCGAGGCGTTGCGGCTCGGCGTGCGCAAGCGGACGCTGGCGAGGATGGTGGGCAATATCGGCCTCGACTGGGCCGTGGGCATCGTTCCGCTGGTGGGCGACCTGCTCGATTTCGGTTTCAGGAGTCATCGCCGCAACATCCACCTGCTGCTCGCCGAACTGCACGGGCAGGGCAAGGTCGAAAGGCCGATAGGGATCGGTGGAGCCGTTATGCAGGGCTGAGGATTTCATCATGCCGCAAACCCGCACATCCAGGGATCGGGATCGCACGTGTCTCCTGCTCGTCAATCCGGCGGCGCGGTCGGGGCAGGCGGGAGCCGCGCGGGCTGCTGATCTGCTGAAACGGGAACGGCTGATCGTCGATGAACCGTCGATCGACAGTCCCGACGCGATGCGGGCCGCGATCGCGGCGAGCAAACACGACATCATCGTTGTCGGCGGTGGCGATGGGACGATTGCAACGGTTGCGCAGTCTCTCCTGGATGCGAAACGCACGGTGGGGTTGTTGCCGCTGGGCACGGCCAACGATCTCGCCCGGTCGCTGGGCATACCGGCCAATCTCGATGATGCCGTGGCGGTGATCGCGCATGGCGTCGCCCGGCCCATCGATATGGGGGTGGTCAATGGCCGCCTGTACTTCAACGCGGTGACGCTCGGCCTGGGGCCGCAGGTGCGCAGGACCCATGAAGCGACCGACAAGCAGCTTCTGGGCGTGTTCAACTATCCTCGTGCCATCATCCAGACGATGCTCGATCGCGAGTACTTTCAGGCCGAGATCACCTGTGACGGCAAGCGCGCGAGCGCTCGACTGCTGCATATCGGCGTGGTCAACGGTCGATACCATGGTGGCGGACTTCCGGCCCACGAGGACGCCACGATCGACGACGGGCTGCTGCATCTCTATGCAGTGCGCGCGGCGACGCCGCTTCGCTATCTCAGGCTCCTGCCGTCGCTGATGCTGGGACGGGACGACAATCCCGACATTCTCCGGATCGCGGGCGCCTCCATCCGCATCGAGACAAAAAAGCCGATGCCGGCCACGGCCGATGGCGAGGAGGTGGAGAGCACACCGCTCGACCTGTCATGCCGTCCGGGCGCGCTGACCATGATGGTGCCGGCCGATTCGGCGGTACTGGACGTTTCCGGCCCGGATCAGATCGCCGCCGCGTGACGGTCGCCAGAGGGATCGAGAAAGCGGTCGAACGATGCCGCGACCAGCCTCAGAAGCGGGCGGCATTCCCGGGTAACCTCAAGGCGGGTTCCCTCCCGCCGGACAATACCCAGTTCGTGGAGACGGCCCATGACGGCGGCATTCGGCTCAGCGGCATGGTCGGGCAGGCCGGAGCCTTCCGCCAGTTGTCGAAGATCGACAGCGCCATCGCACATGATTCGCTCGATGATCGCCCGGTCGAGGCGCATCTGCGCATCAAGACGCAGGCCGCGCGCCACCGGCAGGCGACCGGCCTCGATGGACTGACGATACTCGTCCGTGCGCACATGGTTCTGCACGTAACCTTGCGGAAGGCTGCCGATGGACGACGCCCCGACTCCGATCAGTGCATCGGCCGCATCGGTGGTGTAGCCCTGAAAATTGCGGTGGAGCGTGCCGTTCCGTGCGGCGATGGCCATGCTGTCGCCCGGCAGGGCGAAATGGTCGAGACCGATGGCCACGTAACCGGCCCGTGACAGCATATCGCCCACGGCCTCGTATTGGGCGGCGCGACCGGTCGGGTCCGCAAGCGCGCTTTCGTCGATCATGCGCTGGTGACGGATCCGAGCGGGCAGGTGGGCATATCCGAAAAGGGCGATCCGATCCGGGCGAAATTCGAGCACGCGGGAAACGGTCCGCTCCAGCGTGTCCACGGTCTGATGCGGAAGGCCATAGAGCAGGTCCATGGAAATGCGCCCTATGCCCGCCGAGCGCAGGCCGTCGACCGCCGTCTTCACGCAGGCGAAATCCTGCATGCGGTTGATTGCCTGCTGGACCGTGGAATCGAAGGTCTGGACACCGATGCTGACCCGATTGAAGCCCGACTGAGCGAGCATTCCGATATCGTCGGCGGAAAACGACCGCGGGTCGATCTCTATGGCGATTTCGGCATCGTTGTCGAAGTCGAAGATCTCGCGCGCCCTGGTCATCAGGCTAAGGATGCCTTCGGCACCGGCGGTGGTTGGCGTTCCCCCGCCCCAGTGCAGATGGGTGAGCTTCAGGCGGCTGTGCAGCCTTGCTTCGAGGAGGTCGAGTTCGCGGGCCATCCGGTCCGTATAGTCGATGATCCGCTCGCGGTTATGGGTGACCGTGGTGTTGCATCCGCAATACCAGCATAACTGGTGACAGAACGGTACGTGAAAATAGAGCGACACGCGGTGTCGCGCGTCCAACTCTTCCAGCCACCGCCCGTAGTCTTCCGCTCCGACATCGCCGCTGAAATGCGGTGCGGTCGGATAGCTCGTATAACGCGGAACACGGGCATTCTCGAACAGGCGAACGAGTTCCTCGCGCATGGACTGCTTCCGCTCCTGACCGGTTGACCCCTGCATGATCTGCCGGACGGCGGGCAGGCCGTGCATTGATCGGGATCAACTTTCCGGACGATCCCGGTCAATGCATCCCGCGGTGCCGGGCGCCCGTTCAGGCCCCTTTCTGCTGGCGCATGTCGGCGGGATCGATCCCGGCCACGACCGTGGGCTTCTTCATGGCATCCCGGCGGAAGGGCTCCCCCAATTCCTGATTGAGAATGACCTCGATGAGGGTGGTCTTCCCGTCGTTCATCTGCGCTTCGACCGCCTTGCGCAGGGCCTGCGAGAGATCCTCCATGGTCTGGACCCTGACGCCTTCGAAGCCGCAGGACCGCGCAATTCCCGCATAGGTCACGTTCAGGTTCAGCTCGGTGCCAACGAAATTGTCATCGTACCATAATGTCGTGTTGCGCTTTTCCGCTCCCCACTGGAAGTTGCGGAAGACAACCATGGTGACGGCGGGCCAGCCTTCGCGGCCACAGGAGGTCATCTCGTTCATCGAGATGCCGAACGCGCCATCGCCGGCAAAGCCCACCACCGGCATGTCGGGCCGGCCGATCTTCGCGCCGATGATCGAGGGGAAACCGTAGCCGCAGGGGCCGAACAGGCCGGGCGCCAGATATTTGCGGCCCTCCTCGAACGTCGGGTAGGCGTTCCCGATAGCGCAATTGTTGCCGATGTCGGAGGAAATGATGGCGTCGGCCGGCAGTGCCGACTGGATGGCACGCCAGGCCATGCGCGGGCTCATCAGTTCCGGCTGACGGCCGCGTGAACGCTCGTTCCAGCTGGTGCCGGGATCGTCGTCTTCATGGTCGAGCGAGGTAAGTTCCTGTGCCCAGGCCGATTTCGTGTGGGCGACGAGATGACGGCGCTCGTCGCGCCCTGCATCGCCGGCATCCGCCGCCAGGCGGTCGAGGATCTGCTCCGCCACCATGCGCGCATCGCCGATGATGCCGATATCGACGGGCTTGGTCAGGCCGATCCGGTCGGGGTTGATGTCCACCTGGATCAGTTTCGCATCCACCGGCCAGTAGTCGATTCCATAGCCCGGAAGGGTCGAGAACGGGTTGAGCCGCGTCCCCAGCGCCAGCACGACATCCGCCTTCGAGATGAGCTGCATGCCGGCCTTCGAGCCGTTGTAGCCCAGCGGTCCCGCGAACAACGGATGCGAGCCGGGGAAGGCGTCATTGTGCTGGTAATTGCAGCAGACCGGTGCATCAAGCCGCTCGGCCAGCTTGCGCGAGGCTTCGATACCGCCCGCGAGCACGACGCCCGCACCGTTGAGGATGACGGGGAATTTCGCCTTCGAGAGCAGTTCCGCCGCCCTTGCGATGGCTTCCGGACCTCCTGCGGGGCGCTCGAATTCGATGATGGCCGGGAGCTTGATGTCGATCACCTGCGTCCAGAAGTCTCGCGGGACGTTGATCTGGGCAGGGGCTGAAAGACGCCGCGCCTTCATGATGACGCGGTTGAGCACCTCGGCGATCCGCGATGCGTCCCGGACTTCTTCCTGATAGCAGACCATGTCGCGGAACAGTGCCATCTGCTCGACTTCCTGGAAGCCGCCCTGGCCGATGGTCTTGTTGGCCGCCTGGGGTGTCACCACCAGCATCGGCGTATGGTTCCAGTATGCGGTCTTGACGGCGGTGACGAAGCCGGTGATGCCCGGGCCGTTCTGGGCAATGGCCATGCCCATCCTGCCGGTGGCGCGGCTGTAGCCGTCGCACATCAGCCCGCCATTGGTCTCGTGGGCCACGTCCCAGAACCTGATACCGGCCTTGGGAAAGAGATCGGAAATGGGCATGAAGGCCGAACCGATGATGCCGAAGGCATGCTCGATGCCGTGCATCTGCAAAACCTTCACAAAGGCTTCTTCCGTCGTCATCTTCATGGCTTGCATCCCTGCGATCTTGTCGTTCCGACCACCGGATCGGCCACGTCGGCCGGACCGAACCCGTTGTGCGTTCGTCCTAATACAAACTGTCGGTTCCCGTCACCCGTTCACTCATGCGGCGGAGGCGATATTGCACCATACGGGAATGTGGTCGGATACCCCCTTTCCGGCGCGGACCGTCGGGTCGGCGTCCGCGTCATCCAGCCGATCAACGGCTTCGGGCGACAGCAGCAGGTGATCGATGCGCATGCCCTCGTCGCGGTCCCACGAACCCCCGCGCATGTCCCACCAGGAGAATTGCCTGCGGGTCGGGTGGACGGCCCGGAAGGCATCGGTGATGCCGAGCCCGAGCAGGCGGCGGAATGCCCTGCGCTCGTCCATGTGGTAACAGATGTCGCCTGCGCATGCGTCGGGGTCGTAGACATCGACGGGATCGGGAGCGACGTTGTAGTCGCCGCCGAGGACGAAAGCCTCCTCGTTGTCCATGAGTTCCCTGAAACGGGTTTCCATGCGCGTGAAGAAGCGCATCTTGTAGTCGAATTTATCACTATCGATACTTGTACCATTCGGCACATAGATCGAGGCCACGCGCAGCCCGCCGCATCTTGCCTCGATGTAACGGGCCTGGTCATCGCCGGGCTCGCCGTCGAGACCGCACCGCACGTCGTCAATGGCATGACGGCTGAGGATGGCCACGCCGTTGAGACCGGGCTGGCCGTGAATGGCGAGATTATATCCCAGGGCTTCAATTCGCTCCCTGGGGAATTTGTCGTCAATGACCTTGGTTTCCTGCAGCAGTACGACGTCGGGCCGATGCAACCGCAGCCAATCGGCAACGATATCCTCGCGCTTGCGGATCGAATTGACGTTCCAGGTGACGACCCGCATGACCTTGTCCGTATCCATCCATTGTCCGCAAATTGAATCAGATCGAGAAAGACGTTCCGCAGCCGCAGGACGAACTGGCGTTGGGATTGACGACGCTGAAATAGGAGCCGGTCAGATCCTCGACGAAATCGAGCGTCGAACCGAGCAGGTACATGAGCGACATGCTGTCGACGACGACCTTGATGCCGTCACGCTCGACGATGACATCGCCGTCCTCATCGCCTTCATCGAGATCGAAATGATACTGGAAGCCGGAGCAACCGCCGCCACTGACGCTGACCCGCAGTTTCAGGCCGGGCCGTCCCTCCGCTTCGATGATCGAACGTATGCGCCGGAACGCCCCATCGGTAACGACCAGCGGAGCCGGACGACCCGACTGGCTGGCAGCGGACGTGACATCGACACTCATGGGCCGGTACCCTCCCGAATTGCGCTTGTGCGCTCCCGCTCCGCAGGCAATGGCTCTTGCCCGGAAGCGCACACATCAACATATGTATGCCATTGACGGGTCTTGTCAAACCCGCCTGTGCGGGCCATGCAGCGCCATCACCCCGAACCGGTCAGATTTCGCCCATGCCGCTTCTTGCCCGATTTGCCTGCGATCCCGACGCCAGTGCCGGACGGCATGTCGCCGAGGAGGAGAGCCCCCATCGTTCGGTGTTCCAGCGTGATCGCGACCGGGTCGTGCATGCCACCGCCTTCAGGCGGCTGGAACACAAGACGCAGGTGCTGGTCAATTTCGAGGGCGATCACTACCGCACGCGGCTGACCCATTCGCTCGAGGTCGCCCAGATCGCCCGCACGATCGCCCGTGCGCTTCATGTCGACGAGGACCTGGCCGAGACCATCGCCCTTGCGCACGACCTCGGGCACAGCCCGTTCGGGCATGCCGGCGAAGCCGCACTCAACGAGGCGGCCCGCGATGCCGGCGGGTTCGACCACAATCTCCAGTCCTTCCGCGTGCTGACGCGTCTCGAACAGCGTTATGCCGGATTTGACGGGCTCAACCTGTCGGTCGAGACCCTGGAAGGGGTGATCAAGCACAACGGTCCGCTGCCACGGCCGTGGCCCGGGCCGATTGCCGACCATCCCCAGGCCGACCTGATGCATCTGGAACTGTTCGCGCCGCTTGAGGCGCAGATCGCGGGCATTGCGGATGATGTGGCCTATTGCAGCCATGATCTCGACGACGGGTTGCGCGCCTCGTTCTTCGCGCTCGACGACTTGCTCGGACTGCCGGTATTCGGCGAAATGGTAGGTTCGGTGCTGGCCCGCTATCCCGATGTGCGCCGTGAGCGGCTGATCCACGAATCGATCCGCCGGATCATCGATTCGCTGGTCAGCGACCTGATCGTCACGGCACGAGGGCGGATTGCCGGACATGATCCTCAGTCGCCCATGGATATCCGTACCGCGGGCCGGCCGCTCATCGCCTTTTGCGACGAGTACCGGGACGCGGTCGATGTCCTGCGATCATTCTTGCATGGACGCATGTATCGCCACTACAAGGTGTGCCGCATGGCCCTCAAGGCAACCCGCCTCGTGCGGGGCCTGTACGAGGTTCTGGTCGACGATCCGCGCTGCCTGCCTGACCGCTGGCGGGATGCGGCTGGTGCGCCCCGCAGCGAAGCCGCTCAGGCGGCCGTTCGCGACTACATCGCCGGCATGACCGATCGCTATGCGATCGAGGAGCATGAGCGGCTTTTCGACATGACGAGTTGGCATCCATGAATTCGTTCACGACGCTTCACGACAAGGTGATCACGGCCATCGCGGGCCTGCAGCAGCGCGGCGTCCTGCCGACCGGACTCGACCTTGCGCGTGTCGGTATCGATCCGCCGCGCGACCCCACCCATGGCGACGCTGCCACCAATGCCGCCATGGTCCTGGCGAGGCCGGTACGAATGAAGCCCATGGATATCGCGATCCCGCTGGCTGAAGCGCTTCTGGCGGACGAGGATGTCGAAGTGGCGGAAGTGGCACCGCCGGGCTTCGTCAACCTGAGGCTGGCGCCATCCTTCTGGCACCGCCAGATCGCCAGCATTCTCGCGGCCGGGGAGGACTATGGCCGTTCGGACATGGGGCAGGGCGAAAAGGTCAATGTCGAGTTCTGCTCGGCCAATCCGACCGGGCCGCTGCATGTCGGGCATGCGCGCGGGACAGTGATCGGCGATGCCCTGGCCAGCCTGTTGAGCCATGCCGGCTTCGCCGTCACGCGCGAATACTACGTCAATGACGGGGGTGCCCAGATCGAGGCTCTCGGCCGCTCGATCCACCACCGCTACCGGGAGGTGTTGGGAGACGATCCGGGACCGTTGCCGGACGGGTTCTATCCACTGGTGGAACTGGTCGATGTGGCGAGAAAGCTGGCCGGTGAATATGGCGACCGCTATCTGAGTGCTCCGGAGAGCGAATGGCTGGAACTGTTCGGGCTCGCCGGTGCCGATGCCATGCTGGAGCGGATCAGGGACGATCTGGCCGCTGCCGGAGTGCATCACGACCGGTTCTCGTCCGAACGCGAGCTGATTTCGCAAGGCAAGGTCGATGCGGCGCTGGCACATCTCGACAGGCTGGGCCTGATCTATGAGGGAACCCTGCCGCCGCCCAAGGGCAAGCCCGACGATGACTGGGAGCCGGTCCCGCAATTGCTGTTCCGTTCGACCGAGTTCGGGGATGACATCGACCGGCCGCTCAAGCGGTCGACCGGCGCCTGGACCTATTTCGCCGCCGATTTCGCCTATCATCTCGACAAGTACAATCGGGGCTTTGCCCGTCAGATCGATGTCTGGGGTGCCGATCACGGGGGCTACGTGAAGCGCATGCAGGCGGCTGTCCGTGCCCTGAGCGAGGGCAAGGCATCGCTGGAAGTGCTGCTCTGCCGGCTGGTGAACCTGTTCGACGGCGGTGAGCCGTTGAGGATGTCGAAACGTGCGGGACGCATCGTCTGGATGCGGGACGTGGTCGACGAGGTCGGCAAGGACGCCTTCCGCTTCATGATGCTCACGCGCAAGAGCGATGCGCCGCTCGATTTCGACCTGCAGAAGGTGATCGAACAATCCAGGGATAATCCGGTTTTCTACGTGCAGTATGCCCATGCACGCATCTGCTCCGTCTTCCGCAATGCCGAAGGTGACGGGTTGGGCGAATGGCTCGATGCGCCGCTGGACGATTCGGCGCTGGCGGGGCTCGCGGACGATGCCGAGATGGCGCTGTTGCGCCGTCTGGCCCTTTTCCCGCGGACGGTGGAAAGTGCGGCGGCGCATCTTGAGCCGCACCGGGTCGCCTTTTACTTGCATGATGTGGCAAGTGACTTTCATACACTATGGACGAGAGGCAAGGAGCAGCCGGAGCTGCGTTTCCTTCGTCCGGATGACAGGTCCCTGACGGTCGCCCGCCTGGCCCTGCTGAAGGCGACGCAACTGGTCTTGCGAGTGGGTATGGGGCTCATGGGCGTCACCCCCGTGGAAGAGATGCATTGAGGTGATGTCGAGGCGGCGGGCTCAGTTCGAAAGGTTGTCGGTTTGATGCGGATCGTGCGCTGGATCATCGGTGGATTGTTGCTGCTGGTATTCAGCGCCTTCACCGGCATCGTATGGCTCGCCTATCACGAGGACCGCAGTAGCGTGGGTGAAGCGCCATTGGTCCGGGCCGATGCGGAACCCTATCGGCAGGCTCCCGACAAGCGTGGCGGCCTTGCCGTACTGAACGAGGGGTCCTCCATCGTCCAGGCGCTGGATCGCGGACCCGAGCCGGCCATCGTCGAGCGAATCCTGCCGCCGCCCCGACCCGCGCCGAAATCGCCGGCCGACATATCCCGGCATCAGTTCGCCATCACACCCGACGTCAAGCCCGATCCGGTGAGGGCCAATGACGGCGATGTCGCCCGGCCGACGGTGGTCGCGCGCGAGGTGACCGACGGGCCTGCGACGGGGGCAGCAGGTGGCGGTGACGATTCGGCCACACTGCCCGAGGCGCTGGCCAGCCCCGATATCGTGTCTCAGGAGACTCTGCCGGTGCCTGCCGACATGGCCACGTCCGATGTCGGGCGTGCCGATGCGGGCAATGTCGTTCCGTCGGTGCAGTCATCGCCTGCGCCGACATCGACAGGCGACGTGGCGGTGTCGCCGCCCGCAACGGTCCGGACCGTTACCCTGGGCAATGACGAACTGCCGGTGGTCGATGCCCCGGTGCGCGATGCCGACCTCCCGCCCGCCGTGGACGGCGGGCGCAGGTTTGGCGACGAGGATGCCCAGGGAGGCCCGATCATCATCGACCCGACCACCGGACGTGACCTCGCACCCTCGGCCGCTCCCAGCGATCCCGATCTCGTGGCGCTGCTGGCCGAGCCTGGTCCCTATCGCCTGCAACTGGCGGCATTCCATACCGAGGAGCAGGCGAGGCAGGCCGGTGAAGCACTACAGCGGCGCATGGAGGCCGTCATGCCGGGATTGCCGCTGCGCATTGTCCGTGCCGAAACCGACAAGGGGATATTCTACAGGATCCAGACGGCCGATGCGGTTGGCCGGGCCGGAGCCGATCGGCTCTGCCAGGCGTTCAAGTCGGCGGGCGGTGATTGCTTCATGATGTCAGGGGAGCGGTAGGTCATGAAGGCGATGGAACGGTGAGCCGGGCGAGATCGGCCATTGTCGGTATCTCCGGCGAGGCACTGACCGACCAGGAACGAAGGTTGTTCCTGACACATGCGCCGGCGGGCTTCATCCTGTTCCAGCGCAATTGCTGTTCGCGCGGGCAATTGCAGGCGCTGACCGCCGAGCTCAAGGGGTTGTTCCCGGACAGGTGGGTGCCGGTCCTGATCGATCATGAAGGCGGCCGGGTCCAGCGCATGAAGGCGCCGGCATGGGAACCGCGCCTTCCGGCCCAGGCCATCGGCGACATGCCGCTCGAGGCGCGCGAGGAGGCCGTCCGGTTGTGGGCGGCATTGCTGGCCGGCGATCTTGTCGATGTCGGCATCGATGTCGACTGCCTGCCCGTGCTCGATGTCCTGCGTCCGGAGACGACCGGTGCCATCGGCAACAGGTCATTCTCGGCAGACCCCGGAACTGTCGCGACGTTGGGAAAGCTGACCATCGACACATTCACCGAATTGGGGGTGGCGACGGTCATGAAACACCTGCCGGGCCACGGCAGGGCCACGGTCGACAGCCATCTCGCCATGCCGAGGCTCAAGGCAAGTTACGGCCAGCTTGCGGCCTTCGATTTCCTGCCGTTCAACATCTGTGCGTCCAAGGTTCCGTTTGCCATCACTGCCCATATCGTTTTCGAAGCCGTGGACCCGGATCGCCCGGCGACCGAATCGCCCAAGGTCATCCAGGAGATCATCCGCGGTTACATCGGCTTCGAGGGCATTCTGATCAGCGATGATCTGAGCATGAAGGCGCTTGAGGGACCGCTTGAGGACCGGGCCCGCCGGGCTCTGGCCGCGGGCTGCGACCTTCCGCTGCTCTGCGACGGGCATTTCGACGAGACCGAGACCCTGTTGCGTTGTCTTCCGCCCATGCCCGAAGACCGTTTTGCGCTGCTACAGGAAGCGCGTCCGGTTGCGCTCAAGACTCCCGTCAAGCCTGCGGCACTGGCCGCAAGGCTGGATCAGCTCATATCCCGATACGCGTGAAATGGAGCAACTTGCGGAAATCGGCCAGCTTCTGTCGGTCTGGCTCCTGCCCGTCATCACGGCCATCACGCTTCATGAGGCGGCCCATGGGTGGGCGGCCGAAAAGCTTGGGGATGACACCGCCCGGCGACTGGGGCGGGTCAGCTTCAATCCCCTGCGCCACATCGACCCGTTCGGCACACTCGTCCTGCCCGGCCTGCTCTTGCTGGGTTCGATCATGGGCGGGCCGAAGCTGATCTTCGGCTGGGCAAAGCCGGTACCGGTCGCCTTTCATCGGCTGAACAACCCCAAGCGCGACATGATCTGGGTCGCACTTGCGGGTCCGGGGATCAATATCGCGCTCGCAACCGGGATCTCGCTTGCCATGCACCTGGTCCATCTCATGCCCGGGGGCAATCCGGCATTGTGGATCTGGGCCAATTTCGACAATGCCCTGCTGGTCAACGTCGTCCTTGCGTGTTTCAACATGCTGCCCATCCCGCCCCTCGACGGAGGGCGGGTCGTGACCGGGCTGCTGCCCGATGCCCTGGCCCGGCGATTTGCACGCATGGAACGCTGGGGGCTCGTCATCCTCCTGGGAATCATCTTCGCTGTACCGCTCCTGGCGGAACAGGTGGGGATCGCGATCAATCCGCTGGCGCTGGTCCTGCTGCCGATGATCGACGTGGTGCACGCATCGATTCTGTTCGTGACGGGCTGGTAGGCCGTGGAGGCCGGGCGGAGCGCGGATACCTTTGTCGTCGATCTCGACGGTTTCGAGGGACCGCTCGACCTGCTGATCGACCTGGCACGCTCCCAAAAGGTCGATCTGGCGAAGATCTCGGTCCTGGCGCTGGCCGAACAATATCTGGACTATCTGAAACGGGCGCACGAACTACAGCTCGATATCGCTGCCGAATACCTCGTGATGGCTGCTTGGCTCACGTTCCTCAAGTCGCAGCTGCTGCTGCCGAAGGAGGAACGCGAGGAGCCTGATGCTGAGGAAATGGCGGTGCAGCTTGCCGAGAGGCTGAAGTTGCTGGATGCCCTGCGTCAGGCCGGCGAGGAGCTTGTGAGCCGTCCGAGCCTGGGTGTCGATCGTCTGCCGCGTGGGATGCCCGAGCCCGTTACCGTCGATGTCGACCCGCGTTACATCGCCAGGCTGGCCGATCTGCTTGCTGCCTACAGTCGGGTGATGACGCGGCAGCGAACCGGCAGGTTTGTCGTTCAAAAGCGCAAGCTGGTCAGTGTGGAGGATCAGCTCACCCGGCTCAGTCGCATGCTTACCGGCCAGGAGTGGGCCGATATCCGTTCGTTCCTGCCCGAGCGGCTCGATCCGGGGACACATACCCGATCGGCCATTGCCTCCTCGCTGATAGCCGGTCTCGAACTGGCCAAGCGCGGTGAGGTGGAGATCCAGCAGGAAAGGCCATTCGGGCCGATCCTGATCAAGAGGCGATCATGAACGATGCGAATCCTCGGCAAAAGTCTCCTCGTTCTACTGCAGATCCTCGTGGATTGGCTGTGGTGGACGGGACAACAGCGATGGTTCCGGCGATTGTTCGGGCTGCGCGAGCATCAACGGCATTTTCCCGCACCGCCACCGCCACCGACGGCGATGCATCGTCACGCGCCCACAGAAGGACGAGCGATGTCTGAAGACAAGTTCCCGGCCGAGCGGTCGACAGGTCAGCCGGAGCCGCCGCGGGAGGATGGCTGCACCCAGGCTCCCGCAGCGGAAGTTGGGCGACCTGACCGAAGCAGGGAGCCGGACGGCGAGACGGCAGGATCTCCGGGGAACGATGATGCGGGTGGGCGGGGGACTGTCGAGGAGTCCTCCCGACCCGTGGCGAACGGAGAAGGGGGGCCGGAGCTTTTGTCCGAGGCAAAGGAACAAACCGAAGACGGGAAAGCGGATATCGAGCCCAGATTCATCCTCGAAGCGCTGTTGTTCCAGTCTGATGAACCGCTTGAGGAAAAAGTGATCCAGGCCCATCTCGGGCCTTCCGTGGCGATCCTGCCGCTGCTGGAACAGCTGCGCAAGGAGTATGAGGGGCGGGGTATCCGGCTCGAACGCAGCGAGCGCCGATGGGCATTCCGCACCTGTGCCGAGGTGGCACCTTTCATGACCCGTAGTGAGGAACGGCCCAAGCGGCTGTCACGGGCGGCGCTTGAGACGCTGGCCATCATCGCCTACCAGCAACCGGTGACGCGAGCCGAGGTCGAGGCCGTGCGTGGAGTCCCGGTTTCGAGCGGTACACTCGATCTGCTGGTCGATGCGGGCTGGGTGACGCCCAAGGGCCGCAAGGAAGCGCCCGGGCGCCCGGTGATGTGGGGGACGACACCGGATTTTCTGGACTATTTTGCCCTGAGCGCTCTTGAAGATCTGCCAAGGCTCGACGAACTTGAAGGGGCGGGCCTGTTCAAACCCCTACGTGAGGATAGCGCCTGAACCGTTTGCGTCGTTGCGCCGGGTTTTGTTTTTTGCCAAATTCCGCCGCAACGTCCCATGTGTTGTCTGGCCCGGTTGTTTGGCTTCCGGGTTGGCGGCATTCAAGCAATGAGGATCTTTCCATGAGCATCGGTATCTGGCAGGTCGTGCTGATCCTGATGATTGTCCTGATTCTTTTCGGCGCTGGCAAGTTGCCGAAGGTGATGGGCGATGTCGCCAAGGGTGTGAAGAGTTTCAAGTCCGGTCTCAAGGACGATGACGACGACGATGACAAGGCATCGATCACCGTCGAGCGTTCGGCCGAAGCGCCGAAGACAGGTGTCAAGGACGAGGTTGCCAAGGGCTGATTGTCCTGTTCGGACGACAGCTGGCTTGAGGAGCCCCCTTCATGTTCGATCTCGGTTGGTCCGAGATGGCCGTCATCATGCTGGTGGCCATAATTGTCATCGGTCCTAAGGATTTGCCCCGCGTTGCACGTACCGTCGGCAAGTGGACGGGCAAGGCGCGGGCGATGGCTCGCGATTTCCAGCGTTCGCTGGACGACATGGCCCGCGAGGCTGAACTGGACGAGATCAAGAAGGCTGTCGAAAAGGCGGGGCCCAACAAGCTCAAGGGTACGATCACGAATGCGCTCGAAAGCGCCATCGATCTCGACGACAGGAACTCCGCCGGCAAGCAATCGCCGCGGGTTTCATCGCCCGGGCGTGCCGGCGATGTGAACGAGGGTGCGGGTGACAAGCCGGCCGCCGGATCCCCGATGGCCGTGGCGGCGGCTGGTGCAGGTGACGTGACGGACAAGGACGGGCCGCGCGAAGACAAGTCGTCCGGCAATGCGGCGACAACGGACGGAAAGCCCTAGGTGCTCAAGGACATCGACGATCGCGAGATGCCGCTGCTCGATCATCTGATCGAGTTGCGCAACCGGCTGATGTACTCGTCGGCAGCCATTCTCATTGCGTTTGTTGTCTGTTATTTCTTCGCTCAGGACATCTACGTATTCCTCACGCAGCCTCTGGCGGACATATGCCTTCAGAGCGCGACTTCGGGGCAGGAGGGGGCGGCCTGTTCCCGGATGATCTACACGGCTCTGACCGAGGTTTTCTTCACCTACCTGAAGATCGCGTTCTTTGCCGCCCTGTTCATCACCTTTCCCTTCATCGCCATGCAACTCTGGTTGTTCATCGCACCGGGGCTCTATCGAAACGAGAAGCGGGCCTTCCTGCCGTTCCTGGTGGCGACACCCGTGCTGTTCTTTGCCGGCGGGGCGATGGTCTACTATGTGATCTTTCCTCTCGCCTGGCGGTTCTTCCTCAGTTTTGCCACGCCCGGCGGAGAAGGCGTGCTGCCGATCCAGCTTGAGGCCCGTGTCGGGGAATATCTCGATCTGGTCATGAAGCTGATCTTCGCGTTCGGTCTGTGCTTCCAGTTGCCGGTTGCCCTCACCTTGATGGGCAGGGTCGGGCTGGTGACGTCGGAGGGACTTTCGCGCAATCGCAAATATGCCATTGTCATCACCTTCGTCGTGGCGGCCATCCTGACCCCGCCCGATATCATCAGCCAGATCGGGCTCGGCATACCGATCCTGATGCTCTATGAAATCTCGATCATCATGGTCCGCATGGCCGAACGCAAGCGCGAGGCCGCTGAAATGGAGGAAGACGATGACGATGGTGCGGGGACCGATTTGAGCACCTGAGGGCACTCTGCCTCCGGCCGCCCGGTTTCAGCGTCCGTACTCGACATGACAAAGGCCCGGCAGTACCGAACTGCCGGGCCTCGTCAATTCCGCTTCGATCCTACCAGGTTCCGGTATTGGGCATTGAAGCCCAGGGCTCTTCCACGGGAAGGTTGCCGTCCTTTTGCAGGATCTCGAAGGAGATGCCATCGGGTGACTTGATGAACGCCATCCGGCCTTCGCGGGGCGGACGATTGATCGTGACGCCCATGTCCATCATCCGCCGGCAGAATTCGTAGACATTGTCGACCTCATAGGCCAGATGGCCGAAATTGCGGCCGCCGGTGTACTCCTCGGGATCCCAGTTGTAGGTCAACTCCAGCAACGGCGCCCGGTGTTCCCCGGCGGCGGCTTCATCATCCGTCGCACTGAGGAATACGAGCGTGAAGCGACCGCCTTCATTCTCGATGCGGCGAACTTCCTTCATGCCCATCTTGTTGCAATAGAAGTCGAGTGAGTCGTCCAGATTCTTTACGCGAACCATCGTGTGCAGATAGCGCATCCTCGTCCCCTGTCAGTTTCGTTCAACGCGAGTTCAATTGTTGCTGTGGTATTTCTACGCGGTACCGGGACCCGATGCCAGAGGCCGGCTGCCCGCGATATGGGAAACGAACCCGGGCAGACTGAGCGAGGCCAGGAAAACCACCAGGGACGCACCCGCAAGGATCAGGAACAGCATCGCCGTCGATCCGGTCTGCTCGTAAACACCGGAGATCAGCGGTATGATCCCGGCGTTTACACCCAGCGCCAGGAGAAACTGCATCGAATAGGCACGGCTCCGCCATGCCCGGGACACGTAGTGGCTTAGCAGCCAGCTCGTCACCGGGACGGCACCGAAGATGACCAGCATGAGCGGTACCGCCAGCGGCAAGACGCCGTAGCCCGGCAGGAGCGCCAGCGCCACCAGCAACGGTCCCGTGCTTCCACTGGCAAACAGGAGGATGGGCCTGGCTCCGATACGATCGATGAGGCGGCCGGTGAACAATTGTGTAAATGACGCGGAAAAGAACACGGTCGTGGTGATGGCACCGATGCCGCCGATCCCGAGGCCGGTGTCATGCAGGCGTTCCTCGAACAGCTTGGGCATTGAAACCGTCACTCCCGCGAAGACGAGTCCGCTGAAGAGCGCTGTCACTCCAACGACGATAAAGACCCGGAGCTGCTCGCGGCTGTCCGGCCGGGGTTCCGGGTGTGGAGCCTTTTCACCCGCACCCTGACGGGTGGTCGGTCGGGATTGCCGCAGGTAGAATGCTCCCGTCACCAAGGCCACGATACCCGGCACGATGAACGCCGCCCGCCAGCTGGCGAAGGCGACAAGACCTCCCGTGATCGCTGCCGCGAGGGCCACACCGAGGTTGCCATAGACACCATTGATGCCGAGAGCCCGGCCGCGCTCCGGGGTAAGGGCCACGATCATGGCTGTCGCCACCGGATGATAGATTGCTGCGAACAACCCGATTCCGGCCATGCCGGCCATGAACATGACGGGCCCGCCTGCGAAACCGACGGCGATGGCCGACGATCCCATGCCGAAAAAGAACAGCCGCATCATCGGCACACCACCGAAACGGTCCCCGAGCCAGCCGAAGGGCAGCGTTGCGGCGGCAAACAGCACAAAGGCCGGCGTTCCCAACTTCAACGCTTCGGCATAGCTCATGCCCCATCGTTCGCTCAGCGCCAGTACCGCAGTGGGGAATATGAGCATGAAGTAGTGATCTATGAAATGCGCGAGATTGAGAAACCTCATCGCCGACCGATTATCCATCGCGTGACCCCGGGTGAAAGCCGTCATCCTACGGCAACACCGATGAAAAGGCGAGAATGGGTGTGCCCGAACGCACGGACGTCATTTGACATTCATCACCGTATGCCCACAGCCTTGCGAAGCCCTGCACGGTCTGTTGTCGGGGCATCCAATATCGGTATCGGGGCGTTTTCCGGCTGCGATGATCGCGCAGCATGTCTATGCAGGGCCTTGTCTGATCGAAAGGAGGACGGATGAGGTACATTTGTCGAACGATCCTTGTCACCATCGTTGTCAGCCTGATCGCGGTTGCTCCTTCCCGCGCAGCTGCACCGGTCAAGGTCGGCGCGCTTCTGGGGGTTACGGGACTGCTGGCCGATTTCGTTCCGCCCATGCTCGATTCGATGAGGCTCGCGATCAGGCAGATCAACGAACAGGGCGGAGTGCTCGACGGGCGAACCCTTGAACTCGTCATTGCCGACTCGATGGCCACGAGCGGAGGTGCGGTCGCCGCTGCCAACAGACTGGTGGAGGAAGAGAAGGTCGTCGCCGTGCTTGGCGCGCTATCCTCGGCCGCGACCATGGCATCCGCGACCGCCGTGACCATACCGAACAGGGTGGTCATGATCTCACCAACAGCAACTGCACCGGAGCTGACCAGTCTCGTCGACGATGATTATGTCTTCAGGGTGCTCCCGGGAATTGACAGTCAAGGGAAGACCCTGGCGAGGATCGTCTACTCGCAGGATATCGCCAGCGTGGCTGTCACCTACGTCAACAATGACTACGGCGTCGGTATTGCCGACGGGTTCAGACAGGGATTTGAAGCGCTTGGCGGCGAGATCACGGGAATTCTGGCGCACGAGGAGCGACGGGACAGCTATCGCGCGCCACTGGCGGCGCTTGGCGGCAAGGGAAGCGATAGCCTGGTGGTCATCGCCCGGGCCGGGAGTTCGGGTATCGCGATTATTCGCAGCGCTCTCGAAAATGGCACCTTCAAGCGCTTTATCGGTACGGACGGATTGCTGGACGATCGTTTGCCGGAACAGATCGATCCTGCCGACATCGGGGCGTCGTTCGTTGCCGCGCCGGTGCGTGCGGCAGGGGGCAAGTCGGCGGCCCTGTTCGATCAGGCCTATGAAAAGACCTACGGCAGCACCGAGGACAAGTTCTTCATCGAACATGCCTATGATGCGGCCTTCCTCATTGGTCTTGCCATTGAACGAGCCGGATCTGGCGACCGTACGGCGATACGCGATGCGTTGCGGGAGGTTGCCAATCCACCCGGCTCCAAGGTGCTGCCCGGCGAATGGGAGAAGGCGAAAAAGCTCATCGCCGCGGGAGAGGACATCGACTACGAAGGGGCGGGTGGCCCGGTCGATTTCGATGAGGCAGGCAACGTTCCCGGCTTGACAGGCCGGTTCGTCATCGAGAATGGAGCGTTTGTCGAAACGGGCGTATTTCGTTAGGTTTCCGGGGCATGGCCGGCTTCGTCCTCGCCCTGGTTCAGTTCCTGTCCTTGTTCCTGCCGCCGATCGCCCGCATGACGAAGAACAACAGCCAGACCGGCACGACGATCACGGCTCCGAGCAGGATATAGGTGAGGGCCCACTGGACGTGCTTGCTGGCATTTCCGGCGAATTCGGTGAAGGATTGCTGGGCCCATACGATCAAGTCGGCGGGCGAAACCTCGAAATAGGCCAGTGCCATGCCGACGATGAACGAAGCCAGCAACAGCTTGACGACAGTACCGATCGTGATCTTGGGCAAGGAAGCTCTCTTTTGCGACAGGGCATGAATGCGATTTCACCAGGGTGCGGACGGTATACCAGCGTGCTTGCGAATTGACGACCGTTGCGACGACCGAGCCGCTGTCATCGTGCCGTTGCAAATGGACCCTGTGTCTCATGGTGGCAAGGATGGGAATGATTGAAGCAACGGACATCGGGCCATGGTGATGGGGTCCGGGCAGGGATGGAGTGCCGAGAGTTGTGGAAAGCGGCATGATGTGAATCGGGCGGGTGATGATGCCGGGGCTTCCGGCGATGAATTGCCCGGACGCGGAATCTATATCCACTGGCCATTCTGCAAGGCCAAGTGTCCCTATTGTGATTTCAACAGTCATGTCCGTGGGGGCGTCGATCATGACCGCTGGCGCCGCGCGCTCGTCCGCGAGCTGGAACATGGCCATGCGAGCGGTTTTGCCGGGCCGGTTCAGTCCGTCTTCTTCGGCGGGGGAACGCCGTCCCTGATGCAGCCTGAAACGGTGGCGGCCATTGTTGCCCGCATTGGGAAATTGTGGACGGTCGCATCGAATGTCGAGATCACATTGGAGGCCAATCCGACCTCCGTGGAGGCCGGCAAGTTTCGGGGCTTTCGCGATGCCGGTGTGAACAGGGTATCCCTTGGCGTCCAGTCGCTGAACGACGCGGCCTTGCGCTTTCTCGGCCGCGAGCATGATGCGCGGGAAGCCATTCGCGCAGTCGAGCTCGCCCTGGCCACCTTCGACAGGGTGAGCATTGACCTGATCTACGCCAGAGCGGGACAGTCACGATCCGAGTGGCTCGCGGAGCTGGATGCCGCGACAGCCCTGGGGACCCGTCATCTCTCGCTGTATCAGCTCACCATCGAACCCGGCACGCGGTTTCATGCGCTGCATGGGCGGGGGGTCCTGCCGGTCATGGGCGACGAGGAGCAGGCGGCCCTGTTCGAGGCTACCCGACACCATATGCGTGACCGGGGCTTTAGCGCGTATGAGGTTTCGAACTTCGCGCAGGCTGGCGAAGAGTCGCGGCACAATCTGGTGTATTGGCGTTACGGGGATTATCTCGGCATCGGTCCCGGTGCCCATGGTCGTCTGAGCCTGGGAAATACCCGTCTCGCGACCCGGACCATTCGCCAGCCCGATGCATGGCTATCTGCTGTGGAGGCATCCGGGCATGGTGAAGAACCGCGCGACCGGCTCGACAGGGATGTCATGGCGATGGAAGCATTGATGATGGGGCTGCGGCTGGATGAAGGTATACCGCTGGAACGGCTGGAGCGACTGGCCGGGCGCCCACGGGACGAACTCTTTGATCGCAGCGCGCTGGACCGCGCCTTTCGTTCGGGCTGGGTCACCCTGTGCCGGGACGGGAAGGGGGACGACCGGTTACGGGCAACGGATAGCGGAATTCTCATCCTTGACCGGTTACTTGCCGATATCAGTCGGTGACCAGGCATGCGGGAAGGAAGATTCGGCGCTGGGCTTCCCTGATACCGGTATTTTTCCAGCATGAGCACGGGAATTAGGGTTTCATTAACCGGGTTTGGCTAGACTGGAGTCCAGTCGGATTGGAGCAACGCCCATGCAGATTTCCGCGACCGGCAATGCGCCGGTTACCTATCGTTCGCCCGCGGCCGAGAACAACCGTCGTGCGGAATTCGACCTTGGCGACAGTGCAGCCCAGACGCGGTCCGGTGCCGATCAGGCAGCCGACAGGCGTGGTCAGGCCGACAAGGTTCGCGCGGATGAGGTCCGAGTTGCCCAGGCACAGATGGTCAGAGCGGTTGAAGCTACCAATCGCGCCAATACGCCCGAACCTGCCACGGATGTCATCGCTGAAAGTGGCGGCGAAGGCCAGCTTCGAGGATCGCGCCTCGACATTTCCATCTGATCGGGAACGGCAACAGGATTGTCGAGTCAGGCGGTATTGTGCCTGCCTGCCCGGTCAGGCGATGGCACTCCATGAAAAAAGCGGCCTCACCATTGTCGTGATGCCGCTTTTCCCTTTCAAATTCGATCTCGGATGGGTGTGAAGCCACTGGAGTACATCCCGATCAGACATGACCGGCCTGATGCTCCATCTCGTTGCTTGACCATATGTCCTTGTCGTTCATGCATTCCACATGAACGGGAAGGGTTCTAGTGCAGGTCCGCCCAGATCCGACGCTTGTAGGCATAGAAAATGCCACTGAATATCACCAGGAAGATCATCGCCTTGATGCCGGTACGCTTGCGCTCCTCCATCTTGGGCTCGGCAAGCCAGTGCAGGAAGGACACGACATCATGAGCTTCCTGATGGATGTCGGAACTCGTGTTGTCCTGATAGGTGACGTCATCGCCGTACAGCGGCTGCGGCATCTTGATCTGATGACCCGGGAAGTAGGCATTGTAGGACATGCCCTCGCCGACTTCGACGTCGGCGGGAGCCTCTTCATAGCCCAGTAGCAGGCTGTATGTGTAGTCCTCGCCGCCTTCGCGAGCCTTCGTGATCAGGGAAAGATCCGGCGGTAGACCCCCTCCATTGGCGGCGCGGGCGGCATTGTCATTGGGGAAGGGGTGCGGGAAATAGTCGAAGGGGGCCGCAGGCCGCTCGAACATCTCTCCGTCATCATTCGGACCATCGGTAACCGTGTATTCGGCCGCGATCGCCTTCACCTGGTCTTCCGTGTAACCGAGATCCTCCAGGTCGCGGAACGCCAGATACTTGGCCGAGTGACAGGTCGCGCAGACGGTCTTGAAGACCTGAAACCCGCGCTGTACCGCGGCCTTGTCAAAGGTACCGAACGGGCCCTGATGCTGGAAATTTCCATCGAGGAGCTCGACTTCCTCGCCCGCTGCCAGTGCCGCGGTCGATGTCAGGCCGAATGCGACGAGGGCGGCACCGAGGAAGGTCTTTATCTCATGGGCAGTCATGGTCCGCTCACTCCGCCGGCTGGGTCTGCGCCTGTCCGAGGACGGGCTTGTTGATACTGTCGGGCAGGGCAAGCGGCCGCTCGATCTTGCCCAGGATCGGCATGAGAATGAGGAAGTGGAAGAAGTAGTAGGCGGTACCGACCTGGCCGATATAGACGATCGTTGTGTCGGGAACCTGTCCGCCAACCCAGGTCAGAACCACCACGTCCACGAACAGCAGCCAGTAGACCCACTTGTAGATCGGGCGGAACCGGGCGCTGCGGACCCGGGAGGTGTCGAGCCACGGCAAGAACAGGAGCACCGCGATCGAGGCGAACATGAACAGGACGCCCATCAGTTTCGCGGTGATGCCGAACCAGCCGAAGACAGCCAGAGGCGTGAACAACTGCTCGTACACCGTGGAACGCAGGATCGCGTAGAATGGCAGGAAATACCATTCAGGCACGATGTGTGGCGGAGTGGAGAGAGGATTGGCCGGGATATAGTTATCCGGATGACCGAGCATGTTCGGGGCGAAGAACACGAAGGCAGCGAAGAAGATGAGGAAGACACCGATGCCGAACAGGTCCTTCACCGTGTAATACGGGTGGAAGGGGATCATGTCCTTGTCGGTGACATCGATCCCTACCGGGTTGTTCGAGCCGAACTGATGCAATGCCCACACATGCAGGATCACGACACCTGCGATGATGAAGGGCAGCAGGTAATGCAGGGCGAAGAACCGGTTCAGTGTCGGCGCACCCACATTGAAGCCGCCCCACAGCCAGGTGACGATGCTCTCGCCGAAGAAGGGGATGGCCGAGAACAGATTGGTGATCACCTTGGCACCCCAGAAGCTCATCTGGCCCCAGGGAAGCACATAACCCATGAACGCGGTGGCCATCATCAACAGCAGGATGACGACGCCGATCATCCACAACAGCTCACGAGGAGCCTTGTATGAGCCGTAATAGAGGCCCCGGAAGATGTGGATATAGACCACGATGAAGAACATCGATGCACCGTTGGCATGTGCGTAGCGCAGCAGCCATCCGAAATTCACGTCCCGCATGATGTGCTCGACCGAATCGAACGCCTGGGCGGCGTTCGGATCGTAGTGCATCGCCAGCACGATGCCGGTGATGATCTGCAGGCCGAGCATAAGGCCGGCAAGCGACCCGAAATTCCACCAGTAACTCAGGTTTTTCGGTGTGGGATGTCCCGGACCGATGGCATTGTACATGACGGTGACGACGGGCAGGCGATCATCCACCCACCGCAGCATGCCGTTCTTGAATACAGGTTTTTCGTGGCTTGCACTCATCGATGTTCCTCGATCGGCCGGACGGTTGATCGCCCGCCTCAAAGTTCTTGTTCCTGCCTTTAACCGATCTTGATCACGTCGTCGGACAGGAAGGTGTAAGGGGGCACCGGAAGATTCAAAGGCGCTGGACCCTTGCGAATTCGACCAGAGGTATCGAACTGGGAACCGTGGCAAGGGCAGAACCAGCCGCCGAATTCACCACGGTTGTCCGTGGGCAGGTTACCCACGGGAACGCAGCCAAGATGGGTGCAAACGCCCATCACGACAAGCCATGCGGGCTTTTCGACCCGCGACTCGTCGGTCTGGGGATCACGAAGATCCGCCACGTTGACGGTTTCGGCTTCCTCGATTTCCTCAGGTGTCCGATGCCGAACGAAAACCGGCGAGCCACGCCAGGTAACCGTGATGGCCATGCCCTCGTCGATGCCGGAGATGTTCACCTCCGTGGAGGACAATGCAAGCACGTCCGCCGATGGATTCATGCTGTCGATCAAAGGCAATGCCAGGCAGCCGGCACCTACCGCAGCCGACGACCAAGCCAACACCTCAAGAAAATCGCGGCGTGTACCGCCACCAGCATGATCCGACTGAGTAGCCGAAGCGGCCATAAGAACCTACCCCTCGTAGCGATGACGTCATATGGGGCGGAAAGTAGGGGCGCGAACGGGCTGGAACAAGCGACCTAAGGTCGCATAAAAGTGCTCTCCGGCAATGTACAACAGCCTTTTCGGGGATCCGGCCCCGCTCGGAGCGCTCATGATCGAGATTGTCATGTACCAGCCCGACATTCCGGGAAATCTGGGGGCATGCATGCGGCTTTGTGCCTGCCTTGACCTCGGTTTGCATGTTATCGAACCGGCCGGTTTTCCGCTCAGGGATGCGAGGCTCAAAAGGGCGGCAATGGATTATGCGGGCCGTGCCCGACTGTGCCGCCACGCGAGCTTTGAAGCCTTTCGCAACGACAGGCAGGGGCGGCTGGTGCTGCTGTCGACGACCGCGTCCGAAATCTACACGGGTTTCCGTTTCGAGCCGGGGGACCTGCTGTTGCTCGGTCGCGAAAGCGCCGGTGTGCCTCCAGAGGTTCACGGTGCCGCGAATGCCCGGTTGCGAATTCCCATGGCGCCGGGCGAGCGTTCCCTGAACGTGGTGATCGCCGCGGCCATGGTCGCAGGCGAGGCCCTTCGGCAATTCACATCGAAATGACCGGAAAAACGGGGGTGAGGATTCAGAGATGATGCGAGCAACTCCGATCGGGCCGGGGAATTTTCGTCCATGGTCATGTTTCGACACATGGGCGGGCATTCATCGCCATCGGCGACAGATATCCTGCCGTTGACGGAAGCGCTGGACGAAGCGGCGCAGAAGCAAATGGGCCCAGGGGGTATGTTCCTCGCGGACGGAGGCAATGAGGCGGTCGGCATCCGCGGGCGCGAAATAGCCGTGGTGACGATAGGTTTCGATGCGCAGGATGAAGCCTTCGGGGTCACCCTCGGGATGGAACTGGGTGGCGTAGACATTGTTCTTCACCCGGAACATCTGGACCGGGCAGGTGGCACTGGAGGCGAGCAGAACGGCTCCGGGCGGTGTCACGTCACAGGCTTCCTTGTGCCCGAGCAGGGCGCGGAAGGTCGGCGGGAAGCCTGCGAGCAGGGGATCGTCGCGGGCCTCATCGCTCAGCCTGAGGTCGACCCCGCCGACAGGTTCGCCAAAGCGTCGCGAGATCGTCGCACCACACCAACTGCCGAGCAGGCCATTGCCGGAACAGGCGCCGAGAAAGGGGTGGTCGTGTTCGACGATGCGGTCGAGGAGGTGGCTGAAATCCGCTTCGATGCGTTTCTGGACGGCACTTTTCTCGCGGGCCGGTGTGCTCACATCGAACGGGCTGCCGCCGACAATGATGGCACTGTATGCAAGCGGGTCGAGGTCTTCGGGGATGCCGGTGTACTCGATGCGGATCCGTACCGTCTCGCCGGCATCGAGCCCGCCATGTTCGAGGATCGCACGGTATTCGTCGTCGCTGGTGATGTCTTCAGGGCGCAACTGCAGGATGAGAAAGGGGCGCATGGAGGCTCAGGCCAGGGGTTCGGCGTGCCAGTATACAGGCATGCCGGGGTCGAAAACATGGACCCGGACATCGCCGGAACCGAGTTCGGCGGGGATGTTCACGGGTCTCGGGTGGCGGTTGAGGCGGATCCGCCCGGTGTGGGGCTGGAGTCCATAGAAGACGGGTCCGTTGAGTGAGGTAAAGGCTTCGAGGCGGCTGAGGGCGTGCTCGTCCTCGAAAACATGGGCGAGGTGGGCCAGAGCGTTGGTGGCGGTGTAGACGCCGGCGCAACCGCAGGCATTTTCCTTCGTGTGGACGGCGTGCGGCGCCGAATCGGTGCCGAGGAAGAAGCGGCGGTCGCCCGAGGTGGCGGCATCGCGCAGGGCCTTGCGGTGTTCCTCGCGCTTGAGGATCGGCAGGCAGTAGAAGTGCGGGCGAATGCCACCGACCAGCATGGCATTGCGGTTGAGGATCAGGTGGTGGACGGTCAGCGTTGCATACAGCCCATCATCGGCACTGCGGACGTAATCCACGCCGTCGCGGGTGGTGACATGCTCCATGACCACGCGCAGGCCGGGCAGCGATCGCCGTAGCGGATCGAGGACGCGGTCGATGAAAACTTTCTCGCGGTCGAAGATATCGATGTCGGGATCCGTGACCTCGCCATGCACCAGGAGCGGCATGCCACAGCATTCCATGGCCTGGAGAACGTCCATCACCCGGCCGATGTCCCGTACCCCGCTGGCCGAATTGGTGGTAGCGCCGGCGGGGTAGAGCTTCACGGCACGAATGAGGCCGCTCTCATGGCCGAGAATGATCTCCTGCGGAGACATGTCTTCAGTGAGGTAGAGTGTCATGAGGGGCTCGAACGGCCCGCTGCCGCCCGTCGAGGCAAGAATCCGCTCGCGATAGGCCCGGGCCATGTCGACGGTAGCGATGGGTGGAACGAGGTTGGGCATGATGATGGCCCGGCCGAAAAGACGCGCCGACTCCGGGGTCACCAGCCGCATCATGTCACCGTCGCGCAGGTGCAGGTGCATGTCGTCGGGACGGCGGATGACGAGTTCGTCGATGGTCATGCAAGATTCCCTCAAGGCGTGACATGCCGGCCGGCGGGTGGGTCGTGCGCCGTTTGCGATGTGCGATAGCACAGTCGAACGGGATGGCCCAAGAACTGTGCACGGGTGGAATGTCAGGCCGCCTGGTGGCCGGAAGTCACGAGATCGAGAAGGGCCCGTGCGAGCTGCGATTGCGGGTCGGCAAGATCGAGAACGACATCGAAATGGTTGCGACCGGCAATTTCCAGGAGGGAAGAGCTGACACCGGCGGCAAGCAGGGCCTCATGATAGGCCATCGACTGCCGTTTGAAGCCCTCGGCCTCGCTGGCAGCCAGCGCGACGGTGATCCGCATATGCGATGCCGCGGGCCGGACTGGGGGCTTGAGCAGAGGGCTCAGGTGGAGCACGTCCTCGCCGCTCAGCGACAGCCATGCCTGCGGGTGGCAACGGGCGATGGGACCCAGATGGAAGAGACCGCTCACCGGCAGGGCCGTGCGAACGGCGATATCCGGCAGACCGTATGCAACCTGCCAGCCCGGCTGTATGCAACTTGCCGCAAGGTGTCCGCCAGCCGAACTGCCGCAAAGGGTGATGCGTTCACGGTCGATGCCCAGTCCGGCACCGCGATGCCAGGTGAAGGCGAGGGCGGATCGGACATCGTGAACGATCTCCGCCAGGGAGGCATCGGGAGCGAGGCGATAGTCCGGAACGATGGTGGCGATACCACGATCTGCGAGCATGGAGGCCATGAAGCCCGAATGTTCCTTCGTCAGCGCACGCCAGTAGCCACCGTGGATGAACATGACGGCGGGGCGCCGTTCTCCGGGGTTCGTGCCGTAAAGATCGAGCCTCGGGCCGCCGCTGTCTTCTGAATACGGCAGATCGGCCCGCGCGAGACAGTGGATGCGGGCCGAAGCGGTCGCATCGAGATAGTCCTGCATGGTTGTGGCAAAGCGCTCGGGCGAAACTGTGGCCCGGGCATTGTATTCGATATCGAGCTGATCTGTATTCAGTTCGCCATCGAAACCGTGGAGAGGATCATATGCCGACATGGGCCTGAACGCTGTCGCGCTGTTGATGGAGATCGTTGCTGCTGCCGTTCCACACCGTGTACCCCTTTTCCAGGATATAGTGACGGTCGGCAAGATGTTCGAGCACTGCGAGATTCTTGTCGATCAGGAGGATCGACTGGCCTTCAGCCTTCAGGTGGCGGATGCAGTGCCAGATCTCGCCACGGATCACGGGGGCGAGCCCTTCCGTCGCCTCATCCAGGATGAGAAGGCGCGGATTGGTCATGAGTGCCCGGCCGATCGCCAGCATCTGCTGTTCGCCACCCGACAGTGTTCCGGCCGACTGGCCTGCCCGCTCTCGCATGCGCGGGAACAGCTCGAAGACCCGGTCCAACACCCATGGGTGCGGGTGGTTTCTCCGGTTCGCCGCCGTGGCAACGAGATTTTCACGTACGGTGAGTGTGGGAAAGACCTGTCTTCCTTCGGGAACAAGACCCAGGCCGAGACGGGCAATCCGTTCGGGGACGAGACCGGCAATCGGCTTGCCGTCAAAGGTGATGCTGCCGTCACCGGGGCGCAGCAGGCCCATGACGGAGCGGACGGTCGTGGTCTTGCCCATGCCGTTGCGGCCCATGAGCGTGACGATCTCGCCTTCACGGATCTCCAGCGACACATCGAACAGCACCCGGCTCTGTCCGTAGGCGGCTTGAAGATGCTCGATTTTCAGCATGCCCCGTCCTCTCCGCCGAGATAGGCCTCGTGCACCTGCGGATCGTTGCGGATTTCGTCGACAGTGCCCGTGGCGATGATCCGGCCGTAGACGAGCACCGATATCCGATCGGCGAGAGCGAAGACCGCTTCCATGTCATGCTCGACCAGCAGTACCGTGGCTGACCGGCGGAGTTCCTGCAGCCGGGCGACCATCTCCCGGCTTTCGGCATGCCCCAGTCCCGCCATGGGTTCGTCGAGGAGCATCAGGCGTGGGCGCCC
This sequence comes from Geminicoccaceae bacterium, assembly GCA_020638465.1. Taxonomy (NCBI): domain Bacteria; kingdom Pseudomonadati; phylum Pseudomonadota; class Alphaproteobacteria; order Geminicoccales; family Geminicoccaceae; species Geminicoccaceae bacterium. The sequence continues at coordinate 1,835,659 of JACKIM010000002.1, read as the reverse complement.
GGTCATGGCCATCAGCAGTTCGAGCTGTTTCTTTTCGCCATGCGAAAGGTCGGCGCAAGGGGTGCCGGCACGCTCCGCAAGGCCGCTTTCAGCGAGTAGCGTGTCCGTCTCCTGCCAGAGGTCCCGGCGCCCCGCTCGACGATCCCAGATGCGGCCATTGTGGCCGAGCCGGGCCTGTACGGCCATGCCGACATTGTCGCGTACGCTCGATTGATCGAGCAGCGAGGTGATCTGGAACGTACGGCCGAGGCCCCTGCGAACCCTTTCCGCCGCAGGCAGGTCGGTGATGTCGCGGCCTTCGAGCAGGATTTGTCCATTGTCGGGGAACAGTTCGCCGCAAAGCTGGTTGATGAGCGTGGATTTTCCCGCACCGTTGGGGCCGATCAACGCGTGGATTTCCCCTTTTTCGATGGCAAGTTCGACATGGTCGGTGGCCACCAGACCGCCAAAGCGCTTCACCAGAGCCCGGGTTTCCAGCAGGAGGGTCACGATCGCTCTCCGCGCAACCGAAGGATGAGCCCCGAGAGACCGCCCCGTGTCCCCAACACCACGAGCAAAAGGACAATCCCGAGCAGCAACGACCAGTGTTCAGTCCACGAAGCGAGATAGTATTCAAGGACAAGCAATGCAGCCGCGCCAAGGATCGGCCCGAAGAAACTGCCGACACCGCCCAGGATGACCATGATCATCAGTTCGCCGGATTTGGTCCAGTACATCGCGTCGGGGCTCGCGAAGCGCAGGTAATTGGCCAGCAACGCGCCGGCCAGTCCCGCCCCCATGCCGGCGAGGATGAAGGCCGCGAGTTTGTAGCGATAGGTTGCGATACCCAGGGCGGTCATCCGGCGCTCGTTCTGGCGAATGCCGCTGATGATCTCGCCGAATGACGAATGGATCAGCCGCCACAGCGCCAGGAAGTAGACTACTGCCACGCCGAGGATGAAGTAATAGGCCACGGCCTTCTTGCGCATGTCGAGGCCGGGCACGCTGTTGGTCTGGTCGATGATGATGCCGTCCTCGCCGCCATAGGTCGAGAGCGAGACGAAGAAGAAGAACAGCATCTGTGCAAATGCCAGCGTGATCATGATGAACTGGACGCCGCCGGTGCGCAGGGAGAGTGCACCGATTGCAGCCGCGGCAAGGCCGGAGACGAGGATGGCCGAGGGCAGGGTCACGAGCATCGATCCGCTGCCGGGAATGATACCGAACAGGGCTTCTCCCGAGGCGAGATGATGTGCCAGAATGCCGACAGTGTAGGTGCCGATACCGAAGAAGGCGGCATGGCCGAACGAGATCATGCCGCCATAGCCGAGGATGAAGTTGAGGCTGGCTGCGGCCATTGCGTAGATCATCACCCTGGCAGAAAGGGTGACGAGAGAAGACTGTCCCGCGAGGGCCGCCAGTGTCGGCATGGCAGCGAACAGGGCGATGATGCACAGGGCCGTAACGAGGCGGCTCACGTCTTTCATGCCCCCTGGGCAAACAGGCCCTTGGGCCGGATGAGAAGGACGATGGCCATCAGCAGGTAGATGCCCATCGAAGCGATACCCGCTCCGAGCGAATCGGCCGAGGCCGGATCGAGGAAGGTGCGGAACATGCCCGGAAGGAAGGCGCGCATGGCGGTATCGAACACGCCCAGCGTCAATCCGGCAACGAATGCGCCGCGAATGGAGCCTATCCCGCCTATGACGACGACAACGAAAGTGGAAAGCAGGATCTGCTCACCCATTCCCACCTGTACGGCAAGAATAGGGCCGGCCATATAGCCGGCAAGCCCTGCCAGTAATGCCCCCAGTCCGAAGACAACAGTATACAGCATGCGGATATCGACACCGAGCGCGCGGACCATCTCGCGATTGGTCGACCCCGCGCGAACGAGCATCCCGATCCGCGTGCGGTTGATCAGAAGCCACAGCCCCGTGGCAACAAGCAGTCCGGCAGCGATGATCAGCAGCCTGTAGGACGGATAATAGAAACCTGGCAGGAGCTCGACCGACCCCGAAAACAGCGCAGGCAAGGGGGTGAAGATCGGCTGGCGGCCAAAGACCAGGACGATGATCTCATTGAACACGAGGATCAGCGCGAAGGTTGCGAGTACCTGGTCCAGGTGATCGCGGTCATAGAGCCTGCGTATGACCAGCGTTTCGACGAGAAGTCCGACGAGTCCCGCAGCCACCAGAGCCGCCGGCAGGCCCAGCCAGAACTGGCCGGTCCGTGTCGCCACCCAGGTGCCGGCGAAGGCCCCGATCATGTAGAGCGAACCATGGGCCAGATTGATCACGCCCATGATTCCGAAGATGAGCGTCAGGCCCGCAGCCAGCAGAAACAGCATCACGCCATATTGCAGGCCATTGAGGACCTGTTCGAGGATGAGGATCATCGACGACCATCCGCATGCCGTGGCAGGCGGGTGGTCGTTCCCGCTGCTGGTCGACCGTCCCCGTCCATTACATCTCGCACTGGTCGGCGTAGCTGTCGCCGTAATCTTCCAGCAGCTTCGACCTGGTCACGGCCTCGATCGTGCCATCTTCACCCTTGACGATGTCAAGGAGATACCAGTCCTGTATGGGGTGCTGGTTGCGGCCGAATTCGAACTTGCCTCGTACCGACTGGAAATCGGCCTTGCGCAGGGCTTCGCGCAACGCATCGAGATCGTCGACCCCGCCGGTCTGGGCGAAGGCCGAGGCAATCAGCCGGGCCGTGTCGTAGCCTTGCGTGGCGTAATAGGTGATCGGGCGGTCATAGGCCTCCTTCCATGCCGCCACGAACTCCTTGTTCGCCTCGTTGTCGAAGTCGATGTTCCAGTGGGCGGTGGCATGAATGCCGACAGCCGCATCGCCGACGGCGTTGAGGACGACGGCATCTGTCGACGGTTCGGAAAGCACCATCGGGATCTGCCCGAGCAGGCCCGCCTGCTGATACTGACGCAAAAAGGCAATGCCCAGACCGCCCGGCTCGAACTGGAAGACCACTTCGGGATTCGCGGCGCGGATCTGCGCCATTTCGGCGGCAAAATCGGTCTGATCGAGTTGTGTATACACCTCGCCGACGATCTCTCCGTCAAAAGTCCGCTTGAACCCGTTGATGGCGTCCTTGCCGGCCTGATAGTTTGGGGCAAGTGCAAAGGCGGATTTGAACCCCAGCTTGGTCGCAGCCGCACCGGCGGCCTCGTGCAGGGCATCGTTCTGCCACGAGACGACAAAATAGTTCTCGTTGCAGCCGGCGCCGGCAAGGTTGGAGGGTGCCGCGTTCGGGCTGATGTAGATGGCACCGTTGTTGACGATGTCGGGGACCGTGGCACCCGCGACGTTCGAAAACACGATGCCGGTGAGCAGCCTTATGCCCTCGTCACCCATGTATTTTTCGGCAATCTGGCGGCCGTTGCCGGGTTTCAGCCCATCATCCTCGACAAGCAGTTCGACGGGCACGCCGCCGAGTTTGCCGCCTTCCATCTGGATGGCAAGGAGGATCCCGTCGCGGATATCCTGGCCCAGATAACCGGCCTTGCCCGAAAGCGTGGTGACCATCCCGATCTTGACCGGATCCTGTGCCCATGCCGGAGCGGCCAAGAGGCCAGCCAGGCCGGCTGAAAGCAGCAGATGCCTGAATTTCATGAGGATCTCCCTTTGTGCACGCTTGTCGCTCGCGCCTGTTGAACCGTGTTTTACCGTTTCTTACAAGGGGGTAGCCGGTATCCGGGGAAGGTCCGGCATGGACCGTTCAGAGTTTTACCCAGCCTTCGGGTGGCTCCTTGCCCGGATGGATGCTGGTGCAGTTCGGACAGGTCCGTGCCTTTTGGTCGGCGTAGAATGCCTCGTAGATCGGCGGCAGGTCATCGACGATCGATTCAAGGTCGATTTCGGCGCGGTGGACGCGATGCCCGCACTCGAAGCAGTACCATTCGATGGCATCGAGCGCACCTTCGGGGCGCGGCGATTCGATGACGAGACCGATCGAGCCTTCCTGCGGCCGTTGTGGCGAATGCCGGACATGGGGCGGCAGCAGGAAGACCTCTCCCTCGCGGATGGGCACGTCGTAGAACTCCTTGCCGTCATACAGCTTGAGCAGCATGTCGCCCTTGAGCTGGTAGAAGAATTCCTCGACTGGATCGTCGTGATAGTCGGTGCGCCTGTTCGGACCACCGACCACCATGATGGTCATGTCGCTTTCCTTCCACACCGTCTGGTTGCCCACCGGAGGTTTGAGGAGATGCCTGTGTTCATCGATCCATTTCTGGAAGTTGAAAGCCGAAAGCCTGCCCATGATCTTCCTCTCCGTGCAATTTTCTCAAACCGTCTTCAGACCACTGTGTTCGAATGCCTCACGTGTGAGCCGCTTCTCATCCTCGGTCAGTTCGAGCAGCGGCCGGCGGACGTGACCGCCGCACTGGCCCAGCAGTTCCTGCCAGTATTTCTGGTGGCTGTGCGGCTTTTCCGCGGGTCGCGTGGTCTTGAGCGCGTCGCGGACCGGATCGAGGCTGCGCGAAACGGCGCGGGCCTCGTCATGCTTTCCCGCAAGGGCCAAGTCCGTATACAGCCGCATCCGCTTGTCCACAGCACTTTGCAGCAGGTAGGGCGGTGAGCTGCACAGGTAGAGCTGCCAGCCGAGTTCGATGATGTTGTCGAGCCATTCGTCTTCCGATGCCGTCGAAACGAGCAACCTGTCACCGGCCAGTTCGGTCAGCCTCGCATACATCTCGCGGGGTACGGAATACTTGATGGCCACGACCGTTTCGATATCCGCCAGCCGGTTGCACAATTCCGGGCTCATCAGGTAACCGCTGTCGGGGTGCGACCACAGGGCCATGCCGATGTCGACCTTGTCGGCGATGGTCTTGAAATATCCGGCAAGCGTCTGGTCCTGCGCCTTCTGGAAGTGCAGGATCGGGGCGTGAACGACAATCCAGTCGGCGCCGCAATGCTGGGCATGACGCGCGAGGTCGATGACCGTGTCCATGTTCTGGTCCGCGCAGGACATGATCGTCTGGACCCGTCCGGCGCAGGCATCCACCGCAATGTCGAACGCCCGCTTGCGCTCGTCGATCGACATCGAGAAAAATTCGCCCTGCTTGCCGGCGATGAAGAAGCCATCGATTCCAAGATCCGTGATCCAGTGCTCGATATTGCGGCGAAAACCGTCCTCGTCGATCGCGCCATCGGCCCTGAAGGGCATCAGTGCCGCTGCCCAGATTCCTTTCATTTGCGCAAATGCATGGGATTTTGCGTCTTTGCGACTGTAATTCATGGGTTGCTTCCTTGAGAGCGCAGGGCACGCCAGATCCTCTCGGGCGTCAATGGCAGATTGACCGTGACCGGCGACGAATGGAGATCCAGCGCATCGTGAACCGCGTTGAGCAGGGCAGCAGGCACCCCGATGCATCCCGCTTCACCGACCCCCTTGACTCCGAGCGGATTGGCCGAGGAGGGAACCGGCCGGCCTTCGATTCCGACGGATCGCGGCATATCGGTAGCCCGAGGCACGGCGTAGTCCATGAACGATCCGCTGAGCAGCTGCCCACGCTCGTCATAGACCATCTCCTCCATCAGTGTCGCGCCGATCCCCTGCGCCAGCCCTCCCCACAGCTGGCCTTCGACCAGCATCGGATTGATGATTCGCCCCGCATCGTCGATCCAGACGATTTGTTCGATGAAAGGTCGGCCGGTCTCCGCATCGATGGCCACAACGGCCAGTACGGCTCCGCTCGCCCACGCTTCCGCGGCGGTCTCGAAGCGCAACTGCACGACAAGTGGCGTTCCGTCGTTTTCCCTTCGTCGACGGGCCAGTTCAGCGAGGCTGATGAACTGCTGGCTATCGCTGAAGCCGTCGTCGTCGAGTTCCAGGTCGTGGGGCCGGCAGCCGAGCGCTTCCGCTGCGAAATTGAACAGCGTCGCCCTGAACATCCGGGCAGCCCGCAGGACGGCACTGCCGCCTATGGCGGTACTGCGGCTGGCCAGTGCACCGATCCCGTCTTCCAGGTCGGCCGTATGGGCGGTGCTGACTTCGATGGCTTCGGCGGGGATGCCGAGTTCGTCGGCGGCGATCTGCGCGGTGGCTGTCTCGCGCCCCTGGCCCTGGGCACTCGAACCTGTTGCGACACGGATCTTCCCGTCATCGGTCAGGGTGACCGAAGCCGTCTCGTAGCCCTGTCCACAGGGTTCGACATAGAGTGCGAGGCCGAGACCGACGATTTCGCCTGCCGCCCGCCGTTCGCCCAGCTCTGCATGCAGCCTGTCCAGGTTGGACACCTGCACCAGCCGGCGCAGCAGACCCTGGTAATCCCCTCGGTCGAGGATGACACCATTGCCGCGGTCGAGCGGCGGGCTGCCCGCGGGCGGGAGGTTGCGCAAGCGGATCGTGAGGGGATCGAGACCGGTCGCCCGTGCCGCGCGTTCCAGCAGTTGTTCCATCAGCAATGCCGCTTCGGGTCTGCCCGCGCCCCGGTAGATGTTCATCGCCGGGCGATCGCTGCTGTGGGTATGGAGGCGCGTGGCGTAGTGCCCGGCAGTGTACGGGCCCGGCAAGATGCGGCCGGCATTGCGTGGTGCCGCCCCTGCGGAGTAGGGAGTCCAGTGGCCGAGATCGAAGTCGAGGTCGGCTTCGAGAGCGAGAATGTGTCCATTGTCATCGATGGCCATGCGCGCCCGCATCGAGGCGCCACGCCCCTGTGTCGCGCTCTGGAAGTCCTCGCCACGGCTTCCGTGCCAGTGGACCGCGGTGCCGAGCTTCAGGGCGCAGGCGGCAACGACCACGTCTTCGGGCATGATCGAGGCCTTGCCGCCGAAGGCACCGCCGACGTCGACAGGGATGACCCGCACGTCGTTGCGTTCGAGGTCGAGCATCCGCGCGAGGTCATCACGACAGCGAAAGGGGGTTTGCGTCGACAGCCAGACCGATAGCGTCCGGCCGTCGAATGCCGCCCGTGCCGAGCGCGGTTCCATGGGGCAGGGGGCCACTCTCGCATGATCGATTGCAACCTCGACGACATGGGCGGCCCTTGCGAAGAGGGCGGCGACGGTCTCATCCCTGCGCGAGCCGCCGCGCCAGTCGCCGGCGAGGCGTCTCGTTCCCGCAGCGCCGGCACCATCCGTCTCGACCACGACCATTTCCGCCGCATCGCGTGCCATGCCGCGATCGCGGGCAACGACGACGGCAACGGGTTGTCCCACCGCGTCAACGCGTTCCCGGGCGAGACCGTTCATGGGAAGTGCCTCAAGCCCGTCGAGCAAGGGGTTGACGGATGACGGGCCGATGAATGCCAGGGCTCCGGCGTCGTAAACGGCAACCACGCCAGGGGCTCTGCGAGCTTCATCGAGACCGAGCGAGGTAATGTGTCCGCACGCGACCGGGCTGCGCACGAACTCCGCAACCAGGTCGCCGCCATGTCCGCAATCGTTGACGAACTGTCCCCGACCCCGGAGCAGGCGCTCATCCTCCCGGCGACGCATTGACCGCCCTGTATACAGGACCCGTTCGCGATGACGATCGATCGTACCGTGCAGTGCTGGTCTCCCTCGATCCGGTGCCGGGAGCCGAGCCCGGACCGGCCGGCCTCGAAGTGGATTGCCCCCTCGTGTCGATGGTTTCAGCAGGCCGGATTTTCGTTTATAAGACAAGTAGGATTGTTTATATCAATTTATAGGAAAAATGGATGAATAACCATGCGCATCACGTTGCGGCAGCTTCTGGCCTTTGTCACAGTTGCCGACCTCGGGCACTTTTCCAAAGCGGCCGCAGCGCTGGCGACCAGCCAGCCCGCCCTGTCGCAAAGCGTGCGCGATCTTGAAGGGGAACTGGGCGTAAGGCTGTTCGATCGCACGACGAGGCGGGTCGAACTCACTGCAGCCGGCCGTGATTTCGCTCAATCGACCCGCCAGGCATTGACGCTTGTCGAAGGGGCCATGGACAGGATGCGCGATCTTGCCCGCCTGCGGCGCGGCAGCGTGACCATTGCGGCGCCGCCGTTGCTGGCTGCGACCTTGATGCCGCGGCTCATGGCGCGGGCTGCGGAGATCCACCCGGGGCTCGCCCTGAACCTCGACGATGTCACCACCGATCTCATTGTCGAGAAGGTCCGCATTGGTGCAGCGGATATCGGGGTCGGTACGTTCAATACGGATCTCGATGGCCTGAGACAGCTTCCGCTTTTTCGCGACCGCTTGATGGCGGTGATGATAGCCGGGTGTTCCCTTTCCAGCCTTCGGGAGGTTCCCTGGTCGATGCTGGGAGACCACCCGGTCATTTCCCTTTCCCGTGAAAGCAGCCTGCGGCTGCTGACCGAAGTCGGCTTCGAGCGCGCCGGCGTTGCCTTCCGTCCCCACATCACCGTCCGCCAGATCCACACCGCGCTGGCGCTCGTTGCGGCCGGCCAGGGAGTGGCCGTACTTCCGGCGCATGCCACGGACGGCACGTCATTATCCGATATCACGGCCCGTCCGCTTGTCGACCCGCCCATGCAACGCGAGGTGAGCATCATCCACCCGGACGACCGCAGCCTGGCCCCGGCCGCTTCCGCCGTTGTCGAACTGCTGGTCCAGCTTGCCAGGGACTGACCTGCATACAGTGGTCGACCGTCATCCTTCGACAGGCGAGGGTTGTTGCTGGGTGATGCAGTGGATCCCGCCGCCGCCCTCAAGGATGCAGTCGGCTTCTATCTGGATGATTTCATGTTCGGGGAAACACGATTGCAGCCGCTTGCGGGCAGTGCTGTCGGCATAGTCGTCGAAGGCCGGCATGACGATGGCACCGTTGGCAATGTAGAAATTGATATAGCTGCGGGTCAGCTTGGCGCCGTTGGAACGCTTGCGTGCCGTCGGAACGGGCAAGGTGATGACCTCGATGTTGCGGCCCGCCGCATCGATGCTGTCGGCCAGCGCCCGCAGGTTGGCTTCGAGTCCGGGCCGATCGGCATTTCCCGCGGTTCCGGGGTCCAGCGTGATGACCTTGCCCGGAGCGGCAAAGCAGGCGATATTATCGACGTGGCCCGCCGTCTCGTCGTCGGTCAGTCCGTGTTCCAGCCAGATGGTCCTGTCGATACCCAATGTGCGGGCAAGCTCGGCTTCCACCCGGTCGCGCGTCCATTGCGGATTGCGGTTGGGATCGAGCACCGAGCCTGTGCACAGCAGGGCCGTGCCCTCGCCATCGCAGTGGATCGCGCCGCCTTCGGTGGTCAGCGACGAGGCAATCCTCTCCATTCCCAGATGGCCGGTGATGCGACCCGCCATGGCCTTGTCGTTGGTGATCTGTTCGTACACATTGCCCCAGCCGTTGAATCGCCAGTCGACGCCGGCCACGACACCGGTCTGCGTATCATGGACGAAGGTCGGGCAGGTATCGCGTGTCCAGCTGTCGTCATGATCGAGCGGCAGTATGCGTACTCCCTTGCCCAGTGCCAGAGAGGCATTGGCAGTGAGATCGGGTCGTGTGATCATGGTGACCGGCTCGAAGGCGGCAATGGTCGTTGCGACCTCCGCATAGGCCCGCCGGGCATCGTCCAGTCCGTCTCCCCACAGACTTTCCCGGCACGGCCAGGCCATCCAGCAGCGGCTGTGCGGTTCCCATTCGGCGGGCATACGGTATCGATGACTGGTCATTCGGGACTCTCGTGCGATTGCAGGCGTCGAATAGCCGCTGGTTGGTCATGAACAGAGCAGGGCCGGCGGTTGAGCAGCGCCGGTGGGACGTACGGCTGTTCCCCAGCTCGCATAGGTTGCGCGATTTTTGTCCGACACACAACAAAGAAGCGAGCACGGGGCCGATATGCGGAGTGGCAGGGCCTGCATACAGGACATGCGACGGGTTCACCTCGATCCTGCGGCCCGCTATGACTTGGTCTTGCAATGCAAGGCCAAGGAGGATCTGCCCGTGACCCACGATATCGTAGCACGTCTGCGCAAGGCGGGATTGAGTCTGCCGCCGGCGGCGGCGGCAGCCGGCAATTACGTTCCATGGACCCGTGCCGGCGGGACCGTCTACATTTCGGGACAGCTGCCGCTCCAGGATGGCAAGCTCCTGCATACGGGCCGGCTCGGTGATGGCGTCAGCCTCGAAGAGGGACAGGCGGCGGCAAGGGCCTGTGCCCTGAACATCCTTGCTCAGTTGCAGGCAGCGCTCGATGGCGATCTCGGCCGGGTCCGGCAATGCCTCAAACTCGGCGGATTCGTGGCATCGACCAGCGGTTTCCACGATCATCCCAAGGTGGTCAATGGCGCATCCGACCTCATGGTGCTGGCCCTGGGTGAAAACGGGCGGCATGCACGATTTGCGGTGGGCGTCGCCTCCCTGCCGATGAACGCGGCCGTGGAAATCGACGCGACCTTCGAGGTCGATCTCTGAGCTTGGGCGAAGGGAAGGCCTTGCGCATCGAGCTCGCGGAGGGGATCGACAAGGTCGGCGAAAGCCACTGGGACGGCCTGTGTCCTACGGCCAACCCGTTCGTGTCGCACCGGTTCCTGCGGATCATGGAGGAAAGCGGATCCGCCTCGTTGCGAACGGGCTGGCAGCCGGTCCATCTGTTGCTGCAGGACGACGAAGGCACGGTGGGCGCGGCGCCGCTTTATGTCAAATCGCATTCCTATGGCGAGTATGTGTTCGACTGGGGATGGGCGGACGCCTACGAAAGGGCCGGCGGGCGCTACTATCCGAAGTTGCAGTCAGCCGTGCCGTTTTCGCCGGTACCGGGGCCGCGGCTGCTGACGAGTCGTCACCGGGCCGAACTGGCCGCAGGGTTGCGTCAGGCGGCCGAGCAGATGCCGGTCTCCTCGCTGCACGTGACGTTCTGCGGCGAGAACGAGGCCGTGGCCCTTGCCGAAGCGGGGTTCATCCATCGCCGGGGCATCCAGTTTCACTGGCACAACCGCGGCTACGGCGACTTCGACGACTTTCTCGATTCCTTGAAGAGTGCCAAACGCAAGATGATTCGCCGCGAACGCCGGGAGGTTGCCGAAACCGGCCTGCGCTTCGAATGCCTTGCCGGTGATCGTATCACACCGGGGGTGATGCGCGAGTTCTATCCGTTCTATCTCGCTACCGTCGACAAGCGCTGGGGACAGGCCTACCTGACGCCCGAATTCTTCACCATGCTCGGTGCGCAGATGCCGCAGACCATCGTCCTGGTCGCTGTATACAGCGGTGAACAGATGGTGGCCGCCGCCTTGAACCTGCGTGACGGAACCACACTCTATGGCCGGGTCTGGGGGTGCCTCGACGACTACCGCTTCCTCCATTTCGAGACCTGCTACTATCGGGCCATCGAGTTTGCCATCGCTCACGGCATCGAGCGGGTCGAGGCCGGTGCACAGGGGCCGCACAAGCTGCAACGCGGCTATGAGCCGGTATTCACGCACAGTGCGCACTGGATCCGCGACCCGGGGTTGCGTCATCCGGTACGCCGCTTTGTCGAGAGCGAGTGGGCCGAGATGGATCTGCAGATCGGGGAATTGCGTCGCAGCCTGCCGTTCCGCAATGACGAAGACGCCTGAAGCCGCACGGTGTCGAACAAAGTCACCAAATGGCTTGGCAGATGGCCTCGGGTCCGTTAGCCCTTACAACAACGGAACAAGAAGATCGGGGAGGATGTTCTTGGCTGATGTCAAAGCGGCAGGCCCGTCAACGAATGGCACCGTCGAGCATGCCGATGTCTCGCGTTTGACATTGCTGCTCAATGATCGCCGGGTTCTGGCCTATCTCTTCCTCGCGCCCGCGCTGATCATCCTGAGTTTCACGGTCGTTTATCCGTTCCTGTCGGCGATATGGCTGAGTTTCAATGACAAGATGGCAGGCGCTCCGGCCACTTTTGTCGGATTGGCCAATTATCGTGAACTGTTCGGCGATGCGAAGTTCTCGCAAGTCATCTACAATACGTTCGTCTACACGATCTTCGCGGTGGCCATCAAATTCGTCATCGGTCTCGCCATGGCCATGGTGCTCGCATATGATCGGCCGCTGAACTTCATCTACAAGACGATCCTGTTCATTCCCTGGGCCGTGCCATCGGTGGTGGCATCGCTCAACTGGCGCTGGATCTATGACGATTTCAGCGGAATGCTGAACCATATCCTGTTCTCGCTTGGCCTCATCTCGGATGTCATTTCCTGGACCGGTGACCGCCACTATGCGATGGGCTCAATCGTGGCCGTTGTCGTCTGGTCGGGGACACCCTTCTACACGATGAGCTTCCTGGCCGGCCTGAAGGCCATTCCCAAGGAACTCTACGAGGCGGCCCGCATCGATGGCGCCAACCGGATGCAGGAGTTCTGGAACATCACCGTGCCGTCGATGCGCCCGGTCTTTACCGTCGTGGTGATGCTCTCGACGATCTGGACATCGACAAATGTGGTTTTCGTTCTCCTGCTGACCAATGGCGGTCCGGCGAACGCCACGCAGATCCTGCCCAATCTCGCCTACAAATATGCGCTGCTGGCGAGCAGGCTCGGCATCGGTTCGGCGGTGAACATGGTGTTCTTCCCGATCCTCGCCATATTGATCATCTTCCTTTCCAGGCGCATGCTGCAGGACCGTTTCAAATGAGCACGACCAGCTTCATGCCCAGTACCATCGAGGGGCAGTCACGCCTGTGGCGTTGGACAGGCCATCTCCTGTTGCTGGTCTTCATCGTCTGGACACTCGCGCCCTTCTACTGGATGATCGTCACCTCGCTGAAACAGCACAAGGAAATCTATGGCACGACGGCGACACTGTGGCCGCGGGAGCCGACTCTCGAAAGCTACAGGGTCCTGTTCTTCGAGACGGAATACATGCTGTTCTTCAAGAACAGCATGCTCACGGCCATCTCGACAACGGCGATAACCGTTGTCGTCGCCTCCCTGGCAGCCTACTCCATTGCAAGGCTCGATTTTCCCGGGCGCGCGATGATCGCCCGCGCGATGGTCTACACCTATCTCGTGCCGCAATCGCTGCTGTTCATTCCCTTGTTCACGATCATGGTGGCAGTCGGGCTCGACAATTCGCTTACCGGCCTTTCGATCGCCTATCTCGGCTTTACCGTGCCGTTCTGCACCTGGCTGCTGATGGGCTTCTTCATGTCGATCCCGCAGGAGCTGGAAGACGCAGCACTCGTCGATGGGTGCTCGCGGCTGGGTGTGCTGGTGCGGATCATCCTGCCGATCTCGCTGCCGGCACTGGCGGTCATCGCGTTCTTCTCGTTCACCCTGTCATGGAACGAGTATCTCTATGCGGTGGTGTTCAATTCCGATCCGGCCGTGCGCACGATCCCCACGGGCCTCAACGATTTCATCGTCGAGGACGTGTTCTTCTGGGGGCCGATCATGGGTTCCACGGTACTTACCGTGATTCCGCCGCTGATCGTCTATTTCATCTTTCAAAGATGGCTCGTGACGGGTCTCACGATGGGTGCCGTCAAGGGCTGAGCTGAACCACACGGGAGGTGGATTGAACATGACTGGACTTTCGAGACGCAGCACGCTGAAGCGCGGCCTCGCGGCATCGACGGTGATTGCCGCGCCGATGATCATCCGTCCCTACTCGGCCTATGCGGCGCGTGAACATCGACTGGTCTACTGGCATCAGCCGATGTTCACGCCGATTGCCGACCAGGAAGCGGAGGCCCTGTTCAACGAATATCTCAAGGTCGCCGGGGTCAAGCCGGAGGAGGGGTCGTTCATCACGGTCTCCAATGCCGACTTCATTCCGAAGATCAACGCCGGCCTCGAGACCGGCAGCCCGCCCGACGCCGCGCGTCTCTACGAGAGCTACGTCCAGCTCTACCGTGCCCAGGGGCACATGATGGACGTGACCGACATGGTCGAGGACATGAAGGCCGAGGAGGGCGGCCTGTTCGAGAGCTCGCTGCGGGCCGTCGCCAAGGACGGCAGCTATTGGGGCGTGCCCTTCGCCATCAATCCCTGGCCGATGCATGCCCGCAACGATATCCTGCAACAGGCTGGTCTCGCCTATCCCGCCACCTGGGACGAGTTCATCGAGACCTGCAAGACCATCCAGCAGCCGCCCTTCTACGGCTTCGGCATGGATCTGGGCCTGACCGCCGACGCCACCGACAACATCATGCAGCTCCTCTGGTGCTACGGCGGCTACACGACGGACGACGACGGCAACGTCGCCTTCGACAACCCGGGCAATGTCGAGGGCTTCAAGGTCATCGACAGGATGTACAACGAGCACAAGATCATCCCCAAGGGCGTCGTCGGCAACGCCGACACCGCCTGGAACAACAAGGCCTTCCAGTCGGGCCAGGTGGCCTTCATCAACAACCCCACCTCCGTCTATGCCTATTTGCTCGACAAGGACCCCGAGATGGCCGCGAATACCGGCCTGTTCGGCGTGCCGGCGGGACCGGCCGGGGCGATCAATCAGATCGATACCTGGTCGACGGGCATCTTCAACAGCACTGCCGAACCCGAACTGACCAAGGGATGGGTAGCCTACTACATGCAGCCCGACAATTACGCCCGGATGATCCTCAACACCAATGGCCGTTTCGTGCCCGTCTATCCCAAGCAGTTCGACGATCCATGGTGGACTTCGCGGCCCCAGTTCAACGAATTCCGCAAGATTGCCGAGACCGGGGTCCCGGTATCGTTCAAGAGTGCGCCCACGGCCGGGTCGGGCGAGGTCCTGGCGACTCACATCATTCCCGAAGCCGTCCAGCAGGTCATCGTGAACGAGGTGCCAGCGGCTGATGCGGTGGCCGAAGCGCACGCGAAGATCAAGGCGATCTACGACCGTCTCGAAGGCTGACGACTGCGGCGAATGCCGTGATCGACATTGAACCTGCGGGCGCCCGTCATGTCTGGATGGCGGGCGCCTCTCTCTTGCGCCGACGATTCATGTACAACTTTCGAATCGACTGTTGCGCCGGTCGTTCGATCATGTGGAATACCGCGAACGCCAGGGCGAGGACGGTCGAAAAATAGACGGTGAACAGAAGGGGGCTGCGGTAGTCAATCGGAAGGTCGAATCTTGTCATGATGAGAACAATCGCCAGTTGCATCGGGAAATGCAGCAGGTAGATGGCATAGGTCAGGTTGCCCAGACTTGCCGCCAGTCCTTCGGAACGGGCGAAAAATGGCAGCGGCAGGGCGGCGACGCCGACCAGCAGCATCGTCCATGGCAGATCGAACACCAGCCGTGGTGGCGTGATGGCCGTGAATTCGCGCACGACAGTGAAGGCCAGCAGAACGATGGCCATGAATGCCGCGATCCTCAGGGCATGGCGCGTCGCCAGATCCCGGCATAGGACGCGCACACTGCCGCCGGCGAAAAAGTAAAGCGCGCATCGGGCCAGCAGGTCCCAGCCCAGGAGGACGGACAGCTCGAGGCATGCGAGGACGGCGATGACGGTGCGGGCTCCCGCGGTCTGGCGGGCCAGTACAAAGAACAGCGCGTAGACCGGAATTTCGAGGGATACCGACCAGATCGGGGCATTGAACGCCAGCCCGTGCTGCAGTCCCCATTGGGCGGCAAACATCAGGTGAAGCATGAAATGGTAGGCGTTCTGGTAGATATTGACGAAATACTCACCGAATTGCCGATGGTAAATTCCCTGCATCAGGGCGACTGCGATGAGGGTAAGGATGTGCAGCGGGTAAAGGCGCGAGAAGCGATAGACCGCAAACGTGGTGAAGTCGACTTGTCGTGAAGCGATCCGCTCGTGGTAGCTCTGGAAGAAGATATAACCGCTGAGGCACCAGAAAACTTCGACGGCTCGTTCTCCCCAGAGGTAGAACGGTGCCAACAGTGCATAGAAGGGTTGGGCTTCGACTTCGAAACCGATCCCTCCGGCCCATGCGAAATGCTGATAGTGCCAGACGAGAACCGCACTGGCGGCAAAAAATCGCAGCCATTCGAGGCCGCCCAGCCGGTGCTGAGCCGGTTGCGGGCGGCCGGAACCGGCCTGGCCTTTCATCCCGCCGGCCGATGATCGCGAATTACTTGTCCCGGGGAACAATGGGTTTCGATCGCAGTTCCGCAATGTAGTATTTCCACATCATGCCGGTTATCCACGGCGCGTGCGTCTCGATCCAGCTTGCGCAGCGATAGAAAGGTGCCGCGATCGCATCATGGCGCAACAGGGTCCGGTCCTCGCAGCTGCCGATGGCTTCCCACGGGATTGTCCGGGTCTGGCAGATCGTGCGGAATCGCCGCCAGAACGAGCGCGGATGGGCGTGGTAATAGAGTTCGGGTGCATCCGTCGCACGTCGTTGCGGTTGTACGGAACCGGTCAGGCGGCGCACGACGGCCGCGATGTTCTTCAACAGCGACCTCGGGTTGGCATAGATGATGAGCGTGCGCCCGTCGGGCTTCATCGTGTCCAGCATGTTGCATACCGCACGTGCCTGCAGGTTCCTGTCGAGATGATAAAGCACATGCGAACACAGGACGGTGTCGTAACAGGCTGACGGCAGCCTGGTGTCGATGATCGAACCCAACAGGTAGTGATGCTCGGGACCAAGCTTCGCCTGGGCGATATCGAGGGCCCGGCCGGAGATGTCGAGGCAGGTGACCTCGCTGAACTGCGCTGCCGCGCGCACATGGCTTTCCGGCATGTCGCCGCAGCCGACGATGAGCAGACGCTGGCCATGACCGATCCGGGCCAGCGTACGGCGGGTGCTCTCTTCATGATAGGCCCGGTAGGCCCCGGAGAAGTTGCGGAAGAGGCGATCCTCGCCCTTTACGCCGTCCTGTTCCCGCCAGCCATACTCGTCATAGAAGCGGCGAACGGTATCTTCCGCCTGATTGGTGGCGGCGAGGCGGCCGCGGTGCTGGATTTCGAGCATGGGTTCTCTCCGGCGATCGATACAATCCTGCGATGTTTTCCATCGGGCAACTCAACCTGATTTTAAATCAACTAATACGCGATATAAAACAAGATTATTCTCGTTTTGGGAAATCATGAATGATCGGAAAACGCATTTTTGCGCCGCGCGGCCTGTCGCCACGGGGCTACCGGAGCTTGGGGTGTTGCCTTGACCGTGCCGGTATCGCCCGGTCATAAGGGCGAGATGAAAGCGCTGGTCGAATCCCTCGATTGTCAGAATGCCGGTTCGTTCCCCGATTGCCGTCACCGGCGACGGGCGAGCGTCACGGTTGATCCGCGATCGGCCCGGAGAGCTGCATGCTGCTCGTGACCGCAGCGGCCATTCCGATCCTGATCCTGTGTTCCGCCATGACTTCCGCCAGTGAAACGGCGGTGACGGCCCTGTCGGAAGCGCGAATCCGGCAGATGGCTCGCGAGGGCAACCGTCGGGCAGTTATCCTCGCGTCCCTGCTCGACGACAAGGAGCGGCTGATCGGGGTGCTGCTGATCGCCAACAACATCTTCAACATCCTGAGTGCATCGCTGGCCACCAATGTCTTCCTGCACTTGACCGGCGAGGTGGGAGTGGCGATCGCCACCGTCATCATGACCGTGTTGGTGGTGGTCTTCGCCGAGGTATTGCCCAAGACATATGCCATTCGCGACAGCGAGAAGTTCGCGTTGACGATGGCACCGTCCCTTCGCGCGCTCGTCATCCTGCTGGAGCCGCCGAGTGCGGTTCTCAAGCGGATCGTCCGGGCCATCCTCAGGCTGTTCGGCGATCGCGAATCGTCGTTCGGCGGTCATCAGGCCATGGACGAACTGCGTGCCCGGATTGCCGAGTTGCGCGGCTATTCGTCCAGATTCCGGCAGCGCTCGCAGATGCTGCGCGGGGTGATGGATCTCGAACGAATGACCATTGGCGAGATCATGACCCATCGTTCGATGATGACAACCTTCGATGGTGACCGCTTGGTCGGCGAGGCGAAGTCGGAGATCAATGATTCCCGCTTCAGCCGCTTTCCCCTTTGGCAGGGAGACCGCGACCGCATCACCGGTCTCCTGCATGTCCGTGATCTGCTGGCAGCCGATCCGGCGTCCCGGCTGGCGGACCACATGCGCGAGGTAACCTTCGTGCCCGAAACGGCCCGGCTCGAAAGCCAACTCGCGGCCTTCCAGGCCAGCCACAGCCATCTTGCCATGGTGGTCGACGAGCATGGAACGCTCAAGGGGCTGGTCACGCTGGAGGATGTCATGGAGGAAATCGTCGGCGAAATCCTCGATGAGCGGGACATGCCGACGCCGCTGCCGGAGCCGGACGCCGGCGGTGCCCTGACGGTCGAGGGGCGGGTGGCACCGCGCGATATCAACCGCCACATGGACTGGGACCTGCCGGAGGACGAGCCGACGATGGCAGCCCTGCTCACGGACCGTATTGGTCGCATTCCCGGGACCGGCCATCGTACCGAACTCGGTCGCCATACCGTGACGGTGCTCGAACGCCGCGGGCACAGGCTGACCCGCCTGCGCATCGATCCACCGCAACCGGGTGAGGACGGTGGTCTCAGGCTGTGATCGTCACCGGCCTTCGGGCTGGAAATCGAGCCTCACGCCCCGGATTTCGGCCGCGGCGATGAGGCGGGTGACCAACTCGTGCGACACACGGGTCCAGTTGACCTTCTCCATGGCCTCGGCGAGGCGCGGGCGTGCTGCCGCATAGGGAAGCTCACGCCCTTCGGCAACCGCATCGAGCCGGATGAGATGCCAGCCATGACGGGTGAGGACAGGGTCGGCCGTCACCTGTCCCTCTTCGAGGCCGCGCAGTGCCGCCTCGAATTCGGGCAGCGTGTCGCCCGGTCCGATCTGGCCCAGCGATCCACCCCGGCTACCTGATCCGCAATCGCTTTCCTCGCTGGCCAGGCGGGCGAAGGCTCCGGGGTCTGCACGCAATCGGGTTGCCAGTGATCCGGCACGAGCCAGGGCGTCGGCCTTCGCGACCGGATTCGCGGGATCGCAGGCGCACAGGATATGCGATACCTCCCATAGCGGGGGTGAGCGGAAGTGGGCGGGGTTTTTGACCCAGGCTTCGTGAAGCCGGGCCTCGTCCAGCGGAGTGCCGGCGAGTTCCGCCTCGATCAATGCGCGGATGAGCGCATCCTCGTCGGTTTCGCGTCGGCCTTCGCCGAGGTCATCCGGAACCGCCACGAGATCCTGCCGTCGCGCCTCCTGAATGAGGAGGGCCCTGACCGCGAGGGCCCGGGCCGCCGCATGCCACGCGAAGCCGGGTTTGCCCTTCGGGGCCGGGTGGAACTGGGCTTCGGCCGCGATGCTGGCCCGCGATATGGTCTCGCCGTTGACAACGACGTCCGGAAACAATGCCGTATTCATCGGTGCACCTCGGACATGCGGGCCTGGGACGGTGCCGCACGGCGCGAGCGTACGACCTGGTAGCCGGGCCGCCAGAGAAAGCGCACGGGTACGGAGAGCATGTGCACGAGCCGCGAGAACGGGAACAGGACGAAGATCGTCAGGCCGAGGAAGATGTGCATTTCGAAGATCACCGAAGTGCCGCGGGTGTAGCTGGCGGCTGCGGGATCGAAGGTGAAGATGCCTTGCGCCCAGCGCATGAACTTCACCATCTCTTCGCCGTCGAGATGCCCGGCGGACACGATGATCGTGGAGAGCCCGAGAACGAGTTGCAACAGGATGAGGGCGAGGATCGGGATGTCCATGGGGTTGGAGGTTGCGCGGATCCGCGGATCGGACAGGCGCCTGTGGATCAGCATGAGACCGCCTGCCAGTGCCATGACACCGGCCACGCCGCCCACGGCCATGGCGAGGACCTGCTTGGTCTCGTGCGGGATATGAAGCGCATCCAGCAGCCAGATGGGCGTCAGCAGCCCGAAGAAATGGCCGACGAAGATGATCAGGACGCCGACGTGGAAGAGGATGGATCCAACGACCAGCTGCCTGCGTCGCAGGAGCTGGGATGACGAACTCTTCCAGGTGAAGGGGTCCCGCTCGTAGCGGGCGATCGAGCCGACCAAGAGGACGGCAAGGGCGATATAGGGATAGATGCCGAAAATGAAGTGATGCATTGTGCGCCTCCGTTCCGTCAGTCCGCAGCCACGCCGTGTGCGGGAGTTGCGGGGAAGTTCATCCGTGCGAGCATTTCCCGGCCTGCGGGACAGCCGGCGTTCGGATCAGGGCCGAAGGTGACCTCGGTCTCCTCCCAGATCGCATCGAGGGCGTCGAGGTCGTCGGGATCGGCTTCCGGCGCGCGGAGCAACTCCGCAACGGCTTCGCGGTCGGCGACGTTCCCCGCCAGGCGGACAAGAGCGGAGAAGATTGTCGAGTAGGGACTTTCCCGTCGTGCCAGCCGAATTGCGAGGGCTTCGAGAATGTGGGCTGCATCCGCCAGGGTCTCCCTGGCCACAGATGCGGGCTGTGTGGCGAGGAATTCGAGCAGGAGCGGAAGATGGTCCGGCAGGTTCCATCCCGTCGGTTCGAAGCCGCCGGCCCTGTAGGTCTCCATCAGCGAAACCATGGCACCGCCGCGATCACGGCTTTCGCCATGGACATGCTCGAACAGATTGAGCGAAAGCGTGCGCGAGCGGTCGAAGAGTGCCACATAGGTCTCCTGCAGCTCGTAGATGTCGTCCCGTCCCAGTCTTTCGATCAACGGGCGCAGGTCACGCCGCATCTGGCCGGTCAGCCGGGACTCCGCTGCCAGTACCCCGCCGATGTCGGGCATCGCCTCCTGAAGTTCCACGGTGGGGTAGCTGAGCAGCAGTGAAAACGCCTTCAGCGAGCGATCATGGATATGGACCGTCATTTCATCGCCTCCGACATGTTCAACGGCCGCTTCGCACCGCCGAAAAGCGAGCCCTTCGACGTTCCTGAAGAACAGCCGTTGCAATTGGTGAAGCCCGAGCCGCCACGAAGGTCGTAGGCGTTCTCGACCTGTTCGCGGTGGGTGGTGGGGATCACGAAGCGGTCCTCGTAGTCGGCCAGCGCCATGATCCTGTACATGTCTTCAATCACGCGTCCGCTCAGGCCCACGCGTGCGGCAATGCTCTCGTCGACCACGCCATCGACGGTCATGGAGCGCATGTAGGCGCGCATGGCCATCATCCGCTCCAGTGCCGAGATGACGGGTGCCACGTCACCCGCTGTCAGCATGTTGGCAAGATAGCGTACTGGAATGCGTAATTTCTTCACGTCAGGTATCAGGCCATCGGTTCCGATCTTCCCGGATTCGGCAGCATTCTGGATCGGCGAGAGGGGTGGGATGTACCAGACCATGGGCAGGGTCCGGTATTCGGGATGGAGAGGAAAGGCCACCTTCCACTCCATCGCCATCTTCCAGATAGGGCTGTTGCGGGCCGATTCGATCCAGTCTTCCGGGATTCCCTCGGCGCGTGCCGCGGCGATCACCTTGGGATCGTGCGGGTCGAGAAAGACTCCGAGCTGGGCATCGTAGAGCTGTTGCTCGGATGGAACGTTCGCTGCCTGCGCGATCTTGTCGGCATCATAGAGCATCACGCCGATATAGCGGATGCGACCGACGCAGGTCTCCGAGCAGACCGTGGGATTGCCGCTCTCGATACGCGGATAGCACAAGGTGCATTTCTCGGATTTGCCGGTAGACCAGTTGTAATAGACCTTCTTGTAGGGGCAACCCGAGACGCACATCCGCCACCCGCGGCATTTCTCCTGATCGATCAGGACGATGCCGTCTTCCTCGCGCTTGTAGATCGCGCCAGAAGGGCACGAAGCGGCACATGCCGGGTTGAGGCAATGTTCGCAAAGTCGGGGAAGGTACATCATGAATGTATTTTCGTATTCCCCGTAGATCTCCTTCTGGATCCCGTCGAAATTGTAGTCCTTCGACCGCTTGTCGAATTCACCACCGAGGATCTCGTCCCAGTTCGGCCCCTTCTCGATCTTCTCGATCCGTTCACCTGTGATTTTCGAACGGGGTCTTGCAGTCGGGAATGTCTCCATTTCGGGAGCGGACGTCAGGTGATCGTAATCGAAATCGTACGGCTCGTAGTAGTCGTCGATCTCGGGGAGCGACGGGTTGGCGAAGATGTTGGCAAGAATCCGCCATTTGGCTCCCTGGCGCGGTTGCAGCCGGCCCGATCGGGTTCGCACCCAGCCACCTTTCCACTTTTTCTGATTTTCCCAATCAGTGGGATATCCCATGCCGGGTTTGGTCTCGACGTTGTTGAACCAGGCGTATTCGACACCGTCACGGCTGGTCCACACGTTCTTGCAGGTGACCGAACATGTGTGGCAGCCGATGCATTTGTCGAGATTCAGCACCATGCCGATCTGTGCGCGCACCTTCATGTTTCACGCCTCCTTCTGCGCCGCCGGCCGGTCGAGCCAGTCGATGTTCTGCATTTTCCGCAAGATGACGAACTCGTCGCGGTTGGACCCCACGGTGCCGTAGTAATTGAAGCCGTAGGCCAGTTGCGCGTAGCCGCCGATCATGTGCGTGGGTTTCAGGACGGCACGTGTGACCGAGTTGTGGATACCGCCGCGATTGCCCGTCAGTTCCGAGCCCGGCACGTTCACGATCTTCTCCTGGGCATGATACATGAACGTGGTGCCATCCTTGATGCGCTGGGAAACGACGGCCCGGGCGGTCAGCGCGCCGTTGGTGTTGTACAGTTCGACCCAGTCATTGTCGGCAACGCCGGCCTTCTTCGCATCATGCTCGGAAATCCAGATCACCGGCCCGCCTCGGTTCAGGGTGAGCATCAGCAGATTGTCCGTGTAGGTGGAGTGGATGCCCCACTTCTGGTGCGGCGTGATGAAGTTGAGCACCACATGCGGTGTCCCCTCGCGGGCATCACGGTTCACCTCGGTGGTGATCGACTTGAGGTCCACCGGCGGCCGCCAGGCGACGAAGCCCTCTCCGAATGCCCGCATCCAGAGATGATCCTGGTAGAGCTGCTGCCGGCCGGTCAGCGTGCGCCAGGGAATGAGCTCGTGGACATTGGTATAACCGGCATTGTAGCAGACGTGCTCGCTCTCCAGCCCCGACCATGTTGGCGAGGAAATGATCTTGCGCGGTTGTGCCGCGATGTCGCGAAAGCGAATCTTCTCGTCTTCCTTGGGAAGCGCCAGGTGGGTGTGATCCCGTCCGGTGATCTCGCCAAGGGCGCTCCAGGCCTTGACCGCAACCTCGCCATTGGTTTCGGGAGCAAGCATCAGGACCACTTCGGTCGCATCGATGTCGGTAACGATCCTGGGCGCTCCGCAGGCCGGACCGTCGAGCCATTCGCCATTGAGCTTGCGAAGTGCCTCGACCTCGTGACCGGTCTTCCAGCTGATGCCCTTGCCACCGTTACCCAGCTTGTCCATCAGTGGGCCGAGCGCCACGAAGCGGTCATGGATCGCGCCATAGTCGCGCTCGACGGCGATGTAGGCCGGGGCCGTCATGCCCGGAACGAGGTCGCACTCGCCGCGTTTCCAGTCCAGAACCTCGTTCTGGGCGATTTCGGCGGGAGAGTCGTGCTGGATCGGCAGGGCCACCACGTCGGTTTCCCGGCCCAGCACTTCCGATGCAACATCCTGGAAGGTTTTCGCGATGGTCTTGAAGATCTCCCAGTCCGACCGGCTCTCATAGGCCGGATCCACAGCTGCCTGAAGCGGATGGATGAACGGGTGCATGTCGGAGGTGTTGAGATCGTTCTTCTCGTACCAGCTGGCCGTCGGCAGCACGATGTCGGAATAGACCGCTGTCGTGCTCATCCGGAAGTCGAGGGTCACCAGCAGGTCCAGCTTGCCCTTCGGAGCCTCGTCATGCCAGGCTGCCTCCCTGGGCTTCTGCCGGCCTTCCTCGCCGAGATCGCGGCCCAGCACGCCGTTGTCGGTGCCGAGCAGGTGCCGCAGGAAGTATTCATGTCCCTTGCCGGACGACCCCAGCAGGTTCGAGCGCCAGACAAACAGGTTGCGCGGCCAGTTCTCCGGTGCGTCCGGATCCTCGCAGGACATCTGGAGTTCGCCGGACTTGAGCTTCGTGGCAACGTAGTCCTTCGGCTCCATTCCGGCAGCCTTGGCGGCCTTTGCCACCTCCAGCGGGTTGGTCTTCAGTTGTGGTGCGGAAGGGAGCCATCCCATCCGTTCCGCGCGGATATTGTAGTCGATCAGGCTGATGTTCCAGTCGCCCCTGGGTGCTGTGGGAGACAGGATTTCCTCGGCCGTGATCGTCTCGTAGCGCCACTGGTCGGTGTGGGCGTAGAAGGCGGAGGTGCTGTTCATCTGCCGGGGCGGCCTGCCCCAGTCGAGCGCGAAGGCAAGCGGCAGCCAGCCGGTCTGGGGCCGCAGCTTCTCCTGGCCCACATAGTGGCTCCAGCCACCGCCGGACTGGCCCACGCAGCCGCACATCACCAGCATGTTGATGACGGCGCGGTAGTTCATGTCCATGTGATACCAGTGGTTCATCCCGGCGCCGATGATGACCATCGACTTGCCGCCGGTCTTTTCGGCGTTGGTCGCGAATTCACGCGCGACATGGATGATCCGGCTGGCCGGCACGCCCGTGATCTTCTCGGCCCAGGCCGGTGTGCCGGGCACATCGGCCATGAAGTCGTTGGCCACCCAGTCGCCGCCCAGGCCCCGGTCGAGCCCGTAATTGGCGCAGAGCAGGTCGAAGACCGTGGCCACAAGGATTTCGCCGTCCTTCGTCGAAATTCGACGGGTCGGGACCATTCTGGTGAGAACATCCGGCCGGGTATCGCCGGTGGTGAAGGCCGCGCTGGCCTTGCCGCCGAAATAGGGAAAATCGACACCCGCAATTTCGTCGTGATCGGCGTCGCCGACCAGTGTCATCCTCAACTGGGTGTCATGGCCCGATGCCTTGGTTTCGAGGTTCCACTTGCCTTTTTCGTTCCAGCGAAAGCCGATCGAGCCGTTCGGAGTGACGAGTCCGCCCTTCGTTTCCTCGAAGGCAAGGGTCTTCCAGTCGGGATTGTTGCTTTCACCGAGTTCGCCATCGATGTCGGCAGCGCGCAGGAAACGCCCCGGCACCAGCCTGCCGTCCTGCATGTCGAGCCGTACCAGCATCGGCATATCCGAATACTTCAGGCAATAGTCCTCGAAATATTCGGCCTGCCGGTCGAGGTGGAACTCGCGCAGGATGACGTGCCCGAACGCGATCCCGAGGGCTGCGTCCGTGCCCGCCTTGGGATTCAGCCAGACATCGCCGAACTTGGCGGCCTCCGAGTAGTCGGGGCTGATGACGGCGGATTTCGCGCCACGATAGCGTGCCTCGGTGTAGAAATGTGCATCCGGCGTGCGGGTCTGGGGCACGTTCGAACCCCAGAGGATCAGGTAACCCGCATTGTACCAGTCCGCGCTCTCGGGTACGTCGGTCTGTTCGCCCCACGTCTGGGGCGAGGCCGGCGGCAGGTCACAGTACCAGTCGTAGAACGACATGCAGGTTCCGCCGAGCAGGCTCAGATAGCGCGCGCCGGCGGCATAGCTGACCATGGACATCGCCGGGATCGGCGAGAAGCCGAAGACACGGTCCGGTCCCCACGTCTTGATCGTATGGGCATTGGCGGCCGCAACGATCTCCGCAGCCTCGTCCCAGGATGCCCGCACGAAGCCGCCCTTGCCGCGGATCTTCACGTAGTCGTTGCGCAGTTTTTCGTCCGCCTGAATGGCTGCCCAGGCGGCCACCGGCGATTTCGTCTTGCGCATCTCCC
The DNA here is from genome assembly GCA_020638465.1 of Geminicoccaceae bacterium. Classification (NCBI taxonomy): domain Bacteria; kingdom Pseudomonadati; phylum Pseudomonadota; class Alphaproteobacteria; order Geminicoccales; family Geminicoccaceae; species Geminicoccaceae bacterium. Next base: position 1,810,147 of record JACKIM010000002.1, on the reverse strand, counting down.
GCCAGAGCCTGAGCAGGCGACCGCGAACCAGCGGCGTCTTCACCCTGTTGGCCGAGTAGAGATACCAGCTGTAGCTCGCACCGCGTGCACAGCCGCGCGGCTCGTGATTGGGCAGGCCGGCGCGTGTCCGGGGATAGTCGGTCTGCTGGGTCTCCCAGGTGACGATCCCCGACTTGACGTAGATCTTCCACGAACAGGAGCCTGTACAATTCACTCCGTGTGTCGAGCGCACGATCTTGTCATGTCGCCAACGGTTCCGATACGTCTCCTCCCAGTCACGATTCTCGGATGTCACCTGGCCATGGCCGTCGGAAAACTGTTCGAGCTCTTTCTTCTGGAAGAAGTTCAACCGATCGAGAAGCTGACTCATTGGGATTTTCCTTCTTATGCCGCCGGAGCGGCCACCAGCTGACCGCGTTCGATATCGAAAAGAAGTCCGCCGTGCCGGGTGTAGAAGACCCACGTCAGCAGGAGGCAGAGCACGTAGAAGACCAGGAAGCCCCACAGGGCGGCCACGGGCCCGCCGGTCAGGGCGATCGACGTTCCGTAGGCTTTAGGGATGAAGAACGCGCCATAGGCTGCGATGGCCGAGGTGAAGGCGATGATGGCCGCGCTTTCGCGCTCGACCTGCCGCTGGCGTGCCGGACCCTGAAGCCCGGGCATCAGCTTCGGGATCTGGCGACCCATGATGATCGGGATCATCTGGAACGTGGAGGCGTTGCCGATTCCGGTCAGGAAGAAGAGCGCCATGAACGATGCGAAGAAGCCCCAGAACGCTCCCGGCTGCTCCTTGATGCCAAGGAAGAAGATCACCGAGAAGGTCGCGGCGATCATGCTGACGAACGTCCAGAAGGTGACGCGGCCTCCGCCGAACCTGTCCGAGATCCAGCCCGTGCCCGCGCGGGAGAGGGCTCCCACCAGTGGCCCGAGGAAGACGAACTGCAACGCGTTCACCTCGGGGAACATCAGCTTGGTCAGCAGCGGGAAGCCTGCCGAATAGCCGATGAAACTGCCGAAGGTCCCGGTATAGAGGATCGACATGATCCAGTTGTCGCGACGCGTGAAGATGATCGCCTGTTCGGCAAAGCTCGCCCGCGCATCCGCGATGTCGTTCATCCCGATCCAGGCCGCGGCCGTCGAGAGCAGGATGAAGGGAACCCAGATGAAGCCGGCGTTCTGCATCCAGAGCCGTCCGCCATCGCTCAGGGCCTGAGGTTCTCCGCCCATGGCGCCGAAGACACCGGCGGTGATGACCAGCGGTACGAGGAACTGCATGACCGATACGCCGAGATTGCCCAGTCCCGCATTCAGTGCCAGCGCGTTGCCCTTTTCCACCTTGGGGAAGAAGAAGGCGATGTTGGCCATGGACGAGGCGAAATTTCCTCCGCCGAAACCGCACAGCAGGGCAAGGACCAGAAAGATGAAGTAGGGGGTCTGCGGGTCCTGTACCGCATAGCCGATGCCGATGGCCGGCAGCAGCAGCGAGGCGGTCGAAAGCGTCGTCCACAGCCGGCCGCCGAAGATCGGCACCATGAAGCTGTAGAAGATGCGCAGGGTCGCACCCGACAGGCCGGGCAGGGCAGCCAGCCAGAAGAGTTCGCCGGGGGTGAAGCTGAAGCCGATGGCCGGCAGTCTCGCCACCACGACCGACCACACCATCCAGACGCTGAAAGCCAGGAGCAGGGCGGGAATTGAAATCCACAGATTGCGCTGGGCAATGCTCCGGCCGGTATTCTGCCAGAATTGGGCATTTTCCGGATTCCACTCCTGCAGCACGCTGCGGTCGAGGGCCTCGGCAATCTCCGGTGTGTGGATCGACTGCATCTCGGGCAGTTCGGGCAAGGACATGCCCGTCGAGATGCGGGCTTCGCGCTCCATGACCCGGATCGACATGTGCATCCAGACCAGTGACGCACCGACGATAATGAACATGATCGCGAAGCACGACGTGTAGATGCCCGTCAGATCCAGTGCCGCGCCGAACAGGATCGGCAGGACGAAGCCGCCGAGACCGCCGATCATGCCGACAAGCCCGCCGACCGAACCCACATGATCGGGATAATAGACCGGAATGTGCTTGTAGACGGCCGCCTTGCCCAGGCTCATGAAGAAGCCGAGGCCGAAAAGGATGAGCACGAACGGTACGAGATCAATCTGCGTGGAGAAGGCGATCGGGCCGCCACGGCCATGGATCACATAGTCGGTCGACGGATAGGACAACATGAACAGGAAGAGTGCGCCGAAACCCAGGCTCCAGTACATCACCGCCCGGGCGCCGAAACGATCGCTCAGATGGCCGCCATAAGCGCGGAAGATCGACGCCGAGAGCCCGAAAAGTGCGGCACCGAGCCCGGCGGTGCGGATATCGACGTCGTAGACGTCGACGAGATAGTGCGGTGTCCATAGGGCCAGTGCGACGAAGCCACCGAACACGAAGAAATAGTAGAGCGAAAAGCGCCAGACCTGCAATTTCTTGAGCGGTGCGAACTGTTCGGCGAGGCTTGGCCCCTGCTGGCCGGAACCGCGCCGGGCCACGAGCTGCGGATCGTCCTTGGCAAGGACGAAAAAGACCACCGCCATCGCCGCCAGCACACCGGCCCAGATATGGGCAACACCATGCCAGCCCATGGCCACCATCACGAAGGGGGCGGCGAAGGTGGTCACGGCGGAGCCGACATTGCCCACGCCGAAGATACCGAGGGCCGTACCCTGCCTGCCGGCGGGGAACCAGCGGCTGACATAGGCCACGCCGACGATGAAGGAGCCACCTGCCAGACCGACGCCGAGCGCTGCCAGAAGGAACATCGGATAACTGGAAACGTAGGTCAGCGTCCATGTGGCGGCCGCCGTCAGCAACATCTGCAGCGAAAAGACCAGTCGCCCGCCGAGGCGTTCGGTCAGCACTCCCAGGAAGATCCGGCTCACCGAACCGGTCAGGACGGGGGTGGCCACGAGGATCCCGAACTCAAGGTCGTTGAGCGAGAGCTCCTTTTTGATTTCGATGCCGATGATGGAAAAAATCGTCCACACTGCAAAGCAGATGGTGAACGCAAGGGTGCTCAATCCCAAGGCACGGTTCTGTTCCGCACTGGGGACTGCTCCTCCGTTTTGCATGCCTACTCCTCCGTCAGGGGTGCTTCGGGCCGGGGCCGGAAAAAGCTTGGGCACATGTCTGAGCTACCCGGGCAAGTTGACTTGATTCAGGTCAAGGTTCCACGGGGGAACAGGCGAAATAAGTGAATTGAGGAATAATATCATGAGTCTGGATGAAACCTGCAAATCGCATGAACCATATACGAGATGCAGAGGGTTGACCCGCCCTGCCTTTGACTTGATATTTATCAATCATTGATCGGGAGGTATCCGTGCTGGAGCGGGATTTTCCGGAAGTACGTTCGCTTCCGTTGTTCGGCAAGGTCGAGACGGCGAACTTCGAAACGCTGATGCGGGGCGCTTATGTGCAGACCTTTCCGCCGCAGATCGAACTGCTGCGCGAAGGCGATCCATGCGATTTCCTGCATGTCGTGGTCGATGGACAGGTGGAGATGTTCGCCCGCTGGAATGGTCGCGAGACCGTGATGCAGACCGTGGAGCCCCTCAGCACCTTCATCCTCGCCGCCACGATCCGGGATGCCCCCAGCCTGATGTCGGCCCGGACCATCGGGCGGTCGCGGATCGTGCTGATTCCCTCTCAGGATGTGCGCGAGGTCTTCGACATCGACTCGGCCTTCGCCCGGGCGATCGTTCGCGAACTCGCCTCCTGCTATCGCGACGTGATCAGGCACACCAAGGATCTCAAGCTGCGCAACGGCCTGGAACGGCTGGCCAATTTCCTGCTTCGGCAACAGGAGGGAGCTGGTGGGGCGCCGGTCTTCGAACTGGCCATGGAAAAACGCAAGATCGCCCTCTACCTCGGCATGACGCCTGAAAATCTCAGCCGTGCCCTGCGCAGCCTTGAAGCCTATGGCGTCACCAGTGACGGCGCGATGATTTCCATCAGGGAAACCGCCGATCTGAAGAAACTCGCCAAACCGACCCCCCTCATCGACGACAGCACCCTGTAACTTGCCGGCCGCGGGTCCGGTCTGCGGCGACCGTCAGCGGGGCAGCCGCATGGCTTTCTCGTATGCGGTCATGACATCTGTGAGCGTTTCGTAGAATGCATCCCGGCCGAGAATCTGCACGAGTTGATGAAGGCTTCCCTGGTTGATGTCTTCCAGTACCTGGGTGGCGACCAGGCGGATGTTCCTCTCCCTCAGCGTCCGGTGGATCGAGCGCAAGGTCTCGGCTGCCGAGAAGTCGATGTCATCGACGGCGGAAATGTCGATGCAGAACCAGCGCAACGGCGGGTTGGCATTGCCGGTCAGTTCGTGGATTTCCTCACTCATGATGCTGGTATTGGCGTAGTACATGCTGTGGCTGAAGCGGTAGATCATCAGTCCCGGCAGCGGTTCGGTCCCGCTCGTGACCGGTTGTGCCCGCCAGCCACCGGCCATGGTCGGCTGGAGCAGGACGTTCTTGGGCCGGTAGCCGTGCCGGGTATGGCTGATCAGTGACATGACGATGGCCAGGATGATGCCCTGCTCGACACCGACCAGCACCACCGTCAGGACCGTGATGAGGGCGATCCAGAATTCCGCGCGTCGTTCGCCGTAGATCCTGCGCATTCCCTTGATGTCGATCAGATCGACACCGATGAGGAACACCACCGCCGACAATACCGCTTCGGGCATGAATGCCAGCAGGTCGGTAAGGTAGAGCAGGACCAGCAGCACGATGCCCGATGTGACCAGCAGCGAAAGCTGGGTACGCCCGCCGGCGCTGTCGACCATCTGCGTCTTTGTAGGGCTGCCGTTCACGACGAAGGTGCCTGACAGTGCCGCCCCGACATTGGCCATGCCCAGCCCGACCAGATCGGTATCCTCGCTGAAGCGCTCGTTGTAGCGGGCGGCATATGCCCTTGAGGTGGCGGCGCTCTGGGCCAGTATGACCACCGACATCGCAAAGGCGATCGGAACCAGCTTGATGACCAGTGGCAGGCTCCAGGGGATGTCCGGCAATCCGATCTGCGGCAGCCCGCCCGGCACATGGCCGAGAACATGCATGTAGCGCCCGAGGTCCAGCGCCCAGCTCAGGGCGATGGCTCCTCCCACCGCGATGAGTGCGCCGGGGATCTTGTGCGAGATTCTCCTCGCGCCGATGATGATCGCCAGTGTCGCCAGCGACATGGCGAGGGCGTGGATGTTGATCTGGCCGTATTGCTCGATCCCGTCACGGATCCTGCTCGTGGAATCGTGGCCACCGACCTTCAGGCCGAGCATGCCGGCAAGCCCGCCCGTGGCCACCTGCAGTCCGACGCCGGTGAGAAAGCCGATGAGCACCGTGCGCGAGAGGAAGTCGGCCATGAACCCCAGGCCGATGATCCGGGCAAGGAAGAGGAAGCCGGCGGCCATGAGGGCCAGAATTCCGGCGAGTGCCACATACTCGTCGGAACCGGTCGCGGCGATGCCCACCAGCCCTGCGGCAAGGATGGCTGCCGTCGCCGAATCCGCCCCCACCACCAGGTGGCGCGAGGAGCCGAAGATGGCGAACAGGGCCATGGGAATGAGGATGGTATAGAGACCCGTGATCACGGGCGTGCCGGAGATTCTCGTGTAACCCATCACTTCGGGGATCGCCAGGGCAGCCAGCGTCATGCCGGCGATGATCTCGGCGGGAATCTGCGATGCACTGACCGGTCCTATACCCTGGAGGATGGTCCAGCGCCGGTGACCCTCTTCACCTGTCTTTGTCATGAGCAGCTCCCCGAACCTCAACGGCAACTCGGCTGTCGCCCTTCCATCGTCACGCTGTCATGAGGGATAGCAGCATTTCGGTCCTCCACCAGCCCCGGGTGATCTGCATGGTCGCCACGCAACGCGCGTCCTGCCAGAATGCCTGTGCCGGCGACTGCCCGTCGGTCATTGATCAAGCGATGGAACGGCCCGGTGAAGGACAGCGTACCCCAGGAAATTCTCGATGCCCTGACGGATGTCGACATGCCGCGTCTGCCGCCGGAACGGCCGGCGACCGGAATGGTCGAGATTTCCGGCTACCGGCTGCCCGTGCATCGCAGCGGCTGCGTGGTCGTCGGGAGCGGTGCTGCCGGATGCCGTGCTGCCGTCGAACTCCACCGCCGCGGCTGCGATGTGACGATGATCACCCAGAGCGCCTTTGGCGGCACCTCGGCCTGCTCCGGGTCCGACAAGCAGACACTGCATACCGCCAACACCGCCGACCGGGGCGATGACTACCGGGCCATGGCCCGCGCCATTCGTGCCGGAGGCGCGATGGACCGGGACACCGCCTATGTCGAGGCGGTCGGCTCGTCGCGCGCCGTGGCCTCCCTGCAATATCTGGGGCTGCCGCTGCCGCAGGAGCCGCTGGGCGGCACGCTGCGATACCAGACGGACCACGACGAGGTCGGGCGTGCCACCAGTTGCGGCCCGCGCACGTCGAGGTTGATGGTCAAGGTGCTGGCCGAGGAGGCAATCCTGCTCGGTATCGCGTTCCACAATCATACCACGGCGGTGCGCATCCTGACGCGCGACGATGGCGGCGGGCCGCGCGTCTGCGGTGTTCTGGTGATCCGCGCGAAGGATCGCAGCGAGGTCAACCCGCTCGGGCTGGTCGTATTCCAGTGCTCCGTTCTCGTACTGGCAGCCGGCGGTCCGGGCGAACTCTATCGCGACAGCGTCTATCCCAACAACTGCTTCGGTTCGCTCGGGCTGGCACTGGAAGCCGGGATCGAGGTGGTCAACCTGACCGAAAGCCAGTTCGGCATCGGAACCCGGCGCGAGGGTTTCCCGTGGAATCTGTCGGGCACCTATGTCCAGGCCATGCCGCATGTCTATTCGCTCGATGACGAGGGCCGGGAACATCATTTCCTGGGCGGGTACTACCGTACGACGCGCGAGCTTGCCTCCAATCTCTTCCGCAAGGGCTATCAGTGGCCGTTCCATTCCACGCGCATGCTCGATTTCGGCTCCAGTCTCGTCGACCTGGCGATCCATCGCGAAACGGCTTCCGGCCGGCGGGTCTTCATGGATTTCAATCGTAATCCGCTGCCGGTGCCGGGCGACGAACCCTTCGACCTCGACCGGCTCGACGAGGACGTCACCCGCTATCTCGCACATGCGGGTGCAAGGCAGGCGATGCCGATCGGCCGCCTGCGCCACATGAATCCGCTCTCGATCGAACTCTACCGCCGTTACAAGGTCGACATTGCGGCCGAACCGCTGGAATTTGCCGTCAACAACCAGCATATGAACGGTGGAATCGCCGTGGATGTCTGGGGGCGGAGCAGTCTTGCCGGTTGTTATGCCATCGGAGAGGCGGCCGGGACCCACGGTGTCACCAGGCCCGGCGGCGCTGCGCTGATCTCGGGACAGGTGTTCGGTACCCGCGCAGCCGAGCACATAGCCGCCAGCGGTTGTGCCGGGGATGCGGCGAAGGAGGATATCGCCGGGATCGTCGAGCGGGCCGTGGCGCATGTGACCGGCCTGCTGCGGTCGGACAGCCCGCTGACCCCCGGATCGGTGCGCGCCAGCGTTCAGGCGCGCATGAGCGACAGTGCCGGCATGATCTGCACGCCCGGCGATGTTGCAGACGCGCTGGCGGAGGCGCGTGCGCTCAACGCCGAAATCCGCGCTCATGGTATTGCCTGCGAGCGGCCGGCCCTTGCGGCACAGGCCATCCAGCGGCAGCAGATGGCCGTGGCATCGCAGGCCGTGCTTGCCGCCCTCGACTATTTCATCCGCCAGGGCGGCGGTAGCCGTGGCGCTCGCGCGATTTGCGATCCGTCGGGCGAATCGGTGCCGCTTGCCGCTGGCGGTCCGCTGGAGGACTACCGCTTTCGCAGGGAGCGGGATGCGCACAGGGACGAACAGATTGTTGTCCGTCGGAACGACGATGATTTCGACATCGCCACCCGTGCCAACCGACCCTTCGACGAGGATGCGCGCTCCTTCTTCGAACGCGACTGGCCCGACTGGCTCACCGGCCGGATCTACAGTGCCGATCCCGGGGAAAATCCCGGATGACCGTTCATCGCCGCGTACCGTTGCTGTCGTCAACGTCCCGCAGCCCTGCTATACCAATGCCGTCGGTTGCAGCTGGGGGAGGGCGGCTTGACTGGGGTGGCGGACGAGCGGATCGAGGCGGACTATCTGATCGAGACCGGATACGACCCGGCGGTCGCGGCTGCCGTCGTGGCCGGGGAACAGTCGAGTGGCACCTTCGTGCCCGTCCCGGGGGAGACGCCGGAGCTGAAGGAGCGTTCGGCGGCACGGGTCGAGCGTCTGGAGGTGATCGGCGAGGTCGGGGAACCGTCGCTGCCGGGAGCCGGCCGTGACGGCAGCACGCCGTATCGCCGGGCGAGGATGACGCTGTCATGGCCGCTCGCCAATCTCGGCGCGAGCCTGCCCAATCTCGTTGCCACCGTCGCCGGCAACCTGTTCGAACTGAAGCAGGTCTCGGGTCTGCGCCTGCTCGATATCCGCCTGCCGGGGGCCTTCGCCGACCGTTATGCCGGACCGCGCTTCGGTATCGAGGGTACCAGGCGGCTTTCCGGCGTCGACGATCGGCCGCTGGTCGGCACCATCGTCAAGCCCTCGGTGGGCTTCGATGCGCGGCAGACCGCCGGGCTCGTGGACATGCTTGCGCATGCCGGCATCGACTTCATCAAGGATGACGAACTTCAGGCCGATGGCCCGGCCTGTCCGTTCGAAGAGCGTGCCCGGGCGGTGATGCGGGTCGTCAACGATCACGCCGAACGTACCGGAAAGAAGGTGATGTTCGCCTTCAACATCACCGGCGATCTCGACGAGATGCGTCGGCGGCACGATCTGGTGCGCGACCTGGGCGGCACCTGCGTCATGGCCAGCCTCAACTCCGTCGGCCTTGCCGGCATGATCGAGCTGGGACGCATGAGCGAACTGCCGATCCATGCCCACCGCAACGGCTGGGGCTACCTGTCCCGCCATCCGCTGCTCGGCTGGTCCTATGTCGCCTGGCAGAAGATCTGGCGGCTGGCGGGAGCCGATCACCTGCATGTCAACGGGATCGCCAACAAGTTCTGCGAGGATGACGGCAGTGTCATCGCCTCGGCGCGCACCTGCCTGACGCCGATGTTCGAGGACCGTCCGGCGCTGGCCATGCCGGTGTTCTCCTCCGGGCAGACGCCGAAGCAGGCGCTGCCGACCTGGAAGGCCCTGGGCTCGGTTGACCTGATCTTTGCCGCGGGCGGCGGCATCATGGCCCATCCGGGCGGTCCCGCGGCGGGAGTGCGGGCCCTGCGTGAAGCCTGGGACGATGCGGTGCAATCGGGAGTGCAGGCATGAGCCTGCCAGCAGGACCGCTGGTGGCCTTCTACGGTGACGACTTTACCGGCTCGACGGCGGTGATGGAGGTGCTGACCTTCAACGGCCTGCCGACCATCCTCTATCTGGGTGTTCCGACACCTGAGCAGCAATCCCGGCACGAGGGATATCGCGGCATCGGCATTGCCGGTGTCGCCCGCTCGCAATCGCCGCAATGGATGCGCGAGAATCTGCCCGGAGCCTATGCCTTTCTCGCATCGCTGGATGCGAAGGTCCGCCACTACAAGACCTGTTCGACGCTGGATTCTGCGCCGCATGTGGGGTCGATCGGCACGGCCGCCGAGATCGGCCGCGAGCATTTCGACGGGGCATGGATACCCTTTCTGGTCGCGGCACCGGCGATCCGGCGCTATCAGGCGTTCGGCAACCTGTTTGCGGACTATGCCGGCGACACATGGCGCATCGACCGTCATCCGGTCATGCAACGCCATCCGGTGACGCCGATGGACGAAGGGGATGTCCGCCTGCATCTGGCCCGCCAGACCCGCATGCCGCTGGGGCTCGTCGATCTGGTGTCGATGAAGGAAGGCCGTGCCGACATCAGGCTCGCCGCCGAACGTGCGGCCGGTGCCGGGATCGTGGCCCTCGACACCGTCGACGACGAGACGCTGCGCGAGGCCGGCAGGCTGATCTGGAAGGCTGCGGAAGAGCAGGGCGACGTGTTCTGCATCGGTTCCCAGGGGATCGAATATGCCCTGTGCGCGTGGTGGCAGGATGCGGGCCTGCTGCCGCACCCCCCGGCACCGCCACGAGCTGCCGCGCTCGGCAGGATCGCCGCCGTGTCGGGATCGGTTTCGCCGGTGACCGCAAGCCAGATCGACTGGGCCGAGGCGAACGGGTTTCGCGTCGTGCAGCTGGACGCGGCAGCAGCCGTGGACGGGACCGAATGGCAGGCCGCTGTCGGCCGCGCGGTGGACGCGGCGCTTGCCGGTCTCGATGATGCCGTCAGCCCGCTCATCGTCACCGCCCGTGGCCCGGATGATCCGGCCACCGGGCGCCTGCGCGACGCCGTCAGGAACGGCAATGTGACTTCCCAGCTTGTCATGGACCGCATCGGCGACGGGCTCGGCCGTGCCCTTGCCGCCATGATCCGCGCGACGGGCACCGGCCGCGCGCTGATCGCCGGCGGCGATACTTCGGGCCATGCCGCCATGGCCATGGGCGTTCACGCGCTCGAAGCCCGTGCCGCGATCGCTCCGGGAGCGGCATTGTGCCGGGCTTTTGCCGCCGATCCCGCCCTCGACGGGCTGGAACTCGCGCTCAAGGGTGGGCAAATGGGAGCGGTTGACTATTTTGGAGCGGTTCGCGCCGGAGGGCGGCCGGACGGCTGATTGTGCTGCAACGGTGCGCATGGAGCGGGCCGAACGGGGAGGAATGCTGGAATGACACGGATCGCGTTGCTGGGTGCCGGTGGCAAGATGGGCGTAAGGCTGGCCACCAATCTTGCCAGCTCTGATTACGAGGTCGACCATGTCGAGGTATCGGCCGGAGGCCGCGAGCGGCTGAAGAAGGCGCTGGCGGTGGACTGCGTGGACCAGGATGCGGCGCTGGCCCGTGCGGACGTGATCATCATGGCTGTGCCGGACCGCCTCATCGGCAAGATCCTTTCGACCTTCGTCGACAGCCTGAAGCCGGGAACGGCGGTCATCATGCTGGATGCCGCCGCGCCGCATGCGGGCGAACTGCCCCAACGCAGCGACATAACCTACTTCATCACCCATCCCTGCCATCCGCCGATCTTCAATGACGAGACGACGCCCGAGGGCAAGGGCGATTTCTTCGGCGGTGTGCATGCCAAGCAGCATATCGTCTGTGCGCTGATGCAGGGGCCGGAGGAGCACTACAAGCTCTGCGAGGACATCGCACGGGTGATCTACGGGCCGGTGATGCGCTCGCACCGTTGCACCGTCGAAGGGGTCGCCATCCTCGAACCTGCCCTGAGCGAGACGGTCGGTGCGACCATGGCGCTGGCCCTGCGCGAGGCCGCCGACGAGGCGATCCGCCGGGGTGTGCCGCGGCAGGCCGCCTTCGACTTCATTCTCGGACACCTGACCATCGAGCTCGCCATCGCCTTCGAGATCTTCAAGGAAGGCAAGTTCTCCGATGGCGCGCTGCATGCCATCGACCAAGCGAGGCCGGTCATCTTCAAGGACAACTGGCTCGAAGCCGTCTTCGATCCGGCCGCCGTGAAGAAATCCGTGCAGGACATCTGCAACCCGCAATCCTGACACCGGAGTCTCGGACCATGCTGAACCCGACCTTTCCGGCCGTGCCGATCCCCTCGCTCGGATCCGTGCCGCTGCCGGAGGTGGCGCGCGTGAAGTTGCGGCAGCCGACGGCTCCGGCCATCGGCGACATCGAGGGTGGCGTGCGCGCCGCCCTCGACCGGTCAGCCCGGCTCGTCTCCCTTCCGCGCGGATCGAGCGTCGCCATCGCCGTCGGCAGCCGCGGCATCGCCCATATCGGCCTGCTGGCGCGGACCGTCGTCGCATGGTTGCGCGAGCGGGGGCTCGACCCCTTCATCGTCCCGGCCATGGGCAGCCACGGTGGCGGCACCGCCGAGGGGCAGGCGGGCGTGCTGGCCCGGCTGGGAGTGGACGAGGCGCGCACCGGAGCGCCCGTGCGGGCCGGCATGGAAGTGGTCGAGTGCGGCCGCACCGCCAGGGGCGTGCCCTGCAATTTCGACGCCCTTGCCCATGCCGCCGATGCCGTCGTCATCATTGCCCGGATCAAGTCGCATACCAGCTTCGACCGGCCCGTCGAGAGCGGTCTCACCAAGATGGTCGGCATCGGTCTGGGCAAGCAGGAAGGCGCGCGCAACATCCACGGCATGGGACCCATGGGGCTGTCGGAGGTCCTGCCCGAGATGGCGGCCATCGCCATCGCCAACAGTCCGCTCGCCCATGGCCTTGCCATCGTCGAGAACGCGGCCCACGAGATCGTCACCATCGAGGGCGTGGAGCCGCAGGATTTCGCCGATGTCGACCGGCGCCTGCTGAAACGGGCGAAATCCCTGCTTGCCCGCCTGCCGTTCCGTCAGCTCGACGTGCTGGCCTGCGAGGAACTGGGCAAGGAGATCAGCGGTGCCGGGATGGATTATGCCGTCATCGGCCGCACCGACATCCGCGGCATGGCCAATCCCGACCATATCTTCATGGCCAAGCTTGTCGCCCTGCGCCTTACCGCCGCGACCCATGGCAATGGCGTGGGTGTCGGTGTCGCGGACTACATCCCGAAATCCATGGCCGACGGCCTCGACCTCAAGAGCATGTACGAAAACGCCATCACTTCGGCCATCAGCGAGAAATGCCGCATTCCCATGGTCATGGCGACCGAACGGGAGGCCCTGCAGGCGGCCCTTGCCACATGCTGGAACACCGACCCGGCCACGAGGCGCTACTGCCAGATCCGCAACACCCTTGCGCTCGATGAGATCCTCGTCAGCCGGCCGCTGCTCGATGAACTGGAGCAGGAGGGAGATCTGCAACCCATGCAGTTCGACGGCGAGGGCCGGTTGCTGACCTGCGTGTGAGGCAGAGGGAGACGTTTGCCTGCCCATAAAAGGAATTTTTTCCTTGACATGGGTACCGGATACAGGCAGGTTCGCGCCCATGTCGCCGAACCCCACCCCTGCCGCTTCCATCGCGCGCCCGTCTTCGGGGCCGGGGACGCGCGCGACTCCCCGGATCGGGCGCATGGCGCGCTGGGGTTGTGCGCGGCTGCTGCGATTCGCCTGGCTTCGCGCCACCGGGCGGGCAACGGATGCCGAAGCCGCGGACATCGTCGGCGATGCCGGACTGCCGGACCCGATCGCGGCCCTGATTGCCATCCTTCATTCCGTTGCCGGCGAGGGCCGTGACGGGCTGCGTTCCATGCTCATGCCGTGGGCGCGATCATGGTTTGCCGAGGTGAGCCAGCGGCTCTTTCACGCCGCCGGGCAGGAAAACCGCGACGAACTGGAGTGGCTCCGCTGGGCGACGCAGAGGCGCGGCCGCCGCCCGCTGGTAATCCTGCTGCAAGGCGTGCTGCGGCAGATGGATCGGCCCATGCGGGCGAGGCGGCCACGGATGGCTCCCCGTCCGCCGTTGTCGCCCGAACGCGTCCGCGAGCTGTTGCAGGACCCACATCATCAGCAGGCCCTGCAACGTGCCCGCGGTCGCCGCCGCCTCCTGCGCCAGCTCACGAGCCTTCTCCATGCCCGGTTGGCAGCCGCCGCAACGGCATGGGTGGAGGCCCGCCGGACGGAGCTGGAGACGGCGGACAGGGAAGGATCCGCCCCGTCATTGACGGACGGAATTTCCACGGTTGATGGCGTGTTCAATTTCGGGGATGCCGTCGCCTGAACGGTCGGCATGCGCCCGATTCCTAAAATTTTAGCCGAATTGAACGTTGTGCCGGCCAGATCCGGCCGTCCCGTTCAGGCCGAGCGCAGCACCGTCCCTCCGGATTCGGCCGACGATGCTGCACCGAGCATCCGTGCCAGGTAGCTGCCGGTATGGCTGCCGCTGGTGGCGGCGACCTGTTCGGGGGTGCCTTCGGCAACGATGGTGCCGCCGCCGGTGCCGCCGTCGGGGCCCATGTCGATGATCCAGTCCGCCGTCTTGATGACTTCGAGATTGTGCTCGATGACGATCACCGTGTTGCCTTGCTCGACCAGTCGTTGCAGGACTTCGAGCAGCTTGCGCACATCCTCGAAATGCAGGCCGGTCGTGGGCTCGTCGAGGATGTAGACGGTCTGGCCGGTGGCGCGTTTGGACAGCTCCTTGGCGAGCTTCACCCGCTGCGCCTCGCCGCCCGAAAGCGTGGTCGCCTGCTGGCCCAGCTTGATGTAGCCGAGCCCGACCTCCTTGAGGGTGCGCAGCTTGTTGTGCACGGCGGGCACGGCGGAGAAAAGGTCGGTCGCGGTCTCGACGGTCATGTCGAGGACGTCGGCGATGCTGTGCCCCCTGTACTCGACTTCCAGCGTCTCGCGGTTGAACCGGCGGCCGTGGCACTGCTCGCACTCGACATAGACGTCGGGCAGGAAATGCATCTCGATCTTGATGACACCGTCGCCCTGGCAGGCCTCGCAGCGCCCGCCCTTGACGTTGAAGGAAAAGCGTCCGGGCTTGTAGCCGCGCGCCTTCGCCTCGGGCAACCCGGCGAACCAGTCGCGGATGGGGCTGAAGGCGCCGGTATAGGTGGCCGGGTTGGAGCGCGGCGTGCGGCCGATGGGCGACTGGTCGATATCGACCACCTTGTCGACATGCTCCAGTCCGGTGAGGGCGTCATGGTCGCCCGGAACCTGCCGCGAGCCCATGAGCTTGCGCGACAGCGCGGGATAGAGCGTGTCCACCACCAGCGACGACTTGCCGGAGCCGGAAACGCCGGTGACGCAGACGAGGCAGCCCAGCGGGAAGCGGGCGACAACTCCCCGCAGGTTGTTGGCCCGGGCACCCTCCAGCGACAGCCAGCGGCGCTTTCTTGCCTTGCGGCGCCTGTCCGGCGTGGCGATATGGCGGCGGCCGGAGAGGTATTGCCCGGTGAGGCTCTCCGGTGCCGTCATCACCTCGGCGGGCGTGCCTTTGGCCACCACGAGGCCGCCATGCACGCCGGCACCCGGACCCATGTCGATGAGATAGTCCGCACTCCTGATGGCATCCTCGTCATGCTCGACGACAATCACCGTGTTGCCGAGGTCGCGCAGCCGTACCAGCGTTGCCAGCAACCGGTCATTGTCGCGCTGGTGCAGACCGATGGAGGGCTCGTCGAGGACGTAGAGCACGCCGGTCAGGCCGGAGCCGATCTGCGAGGCGAGGCGGATGCGCTGGCTCTCGCCGCCGGAGAGCGTGCCGGAATCGCGTGCCAGTGTCAGATAGGACAGGCCGACATTGTTGAGAAAGCCGAGCCGCTCGTTGATTTCCTTGAGGATCCGGGTGGCGATCTCGTTCTGCTTGTCCGTCAGCCGCGAGGACAGGGCGTCGAACCAGTCGCCGGCATCGCGGATGGAAAGCTCGGTGATTTCGGAAATGTGCCGCTCGCCGACTTTCACGCACAGCGCCTCGGGCTTGAGGCGCATGCCGTGGCAGCTCTCGCAGGGGGCCGCCGACATGTAGCGGCCCAGCTCCTCGCGCATCCAGTTGCTCTCGGTCTCGCGCCAGCGCCGCTGGAGATTGTTGATCACACCCTCGAACGGCTTGTTGGTCTTGAGCGTCCGCAGCCCGTCCTCGAACTCCATCGGTACGGGATCGTCGCCGGAACCGTAGAGGATGACGTCCCGGACCTTCTGCGGCAGGTCTTCCCAGGGCGTGTCCACGCTTTCGTCGAAGTGCTGGAGGATCGCCGCCAGCGCCTGCGGGTAATAGTGCATCGTCTGCGACGCCCAGGGCTCCACGGCACCCTGCCGGATCGTCTTCGTCGTGTTCGGCACGACCAGCTCCGGGTCCATCAGCATCCGCTTGCCGAGGCCGTCGCAGGACGGACAGGCGCCATAGGGATTGTTGAACGAGAACAGCCGCGGTTCGATCTCCGGCAGGGTGAAGCCCGATACCGGGCAGGCGAACTTCGCCGACATGGTCACGCGTTCGCCGCTGTCGGCATCCTCGGTGATGGCCAGCCCGTCGGCCAGCTCCAGTGCTGTCTCGATCGATTCCGCCAGCCGCTGCGCCATGTCGGGAGCCGTGACGAAGCGGTCCACCACCACCTCGATCTCGTGCTTCCTCTTCTTGTCGAGGGCGGGCACCTCGTCGAGCTCGTACATCTCGCCGTCGATCTTGACCCGCTGGAAGCCGCGCCGCATCAGCTCGGCCATCTCCTTGCGGTACTCGCCCTTGCGGCCGCGCACGATGGGCGCGAGCAGGTAGAGCCGCGTGCCATCGGGCATGGCCATCACCCGGTCGACCATCTGCGAGACGGTCTGCGCCTCGATCGGCAGGCCGGTGGCCGGCGAATAGGGGATGCCGACGCGTGCCCACAGGAGACGCATGTAATCGTAGATCTCGGTGACCGTGGCCACTGTCGAGCGCGGGTTGCGCGAGGTGGTCTTCTGCTCGATGGAGATGGCCGGCGAGAGTCCCTCGATCAGGTCGACATCGGGTTTCTGCATCAGTTCGAGAAACTGCCGGGCATAGGCCGAAAGGCTCTCCACGTAGCGCCGCTGCCCTTCGGCATAGATGGTATCGAAGGCCAGCGACGATTTGCCCGACCCTGAAAGACCCGTGATCACCACCAGCTTGAAGCGGGGAATGTCGACATCGACCGACTTCAGGTTGTGCTCACGCGCGCCGCGAATGCGAATGTGATCGTCCATGGGCCTGTTCTGGATCTTCCGTTCGTGAAAACAGTCGGCAAACGGCGGTCAGCGCCCGCATGCTCGCCGTGATGGCGCCCGCAAGCCGCATGTCCTTCGGGCCGCTGCCGGCCTTCTCCGGCGCACGACGCTCGATGTTGCGGTGCAGGTGGTCCGATAAATGATTGTACCAGGGCCCCATGTCCAGTCTCCCGATGCACGTTACCGGAGTCTTGATAAGCGACACCTGCTGCCACCATGGTGTCAGCAGACCTGTGACATGATGCGATTGTCTGCAAGGGGAGAGGATCATTGCGTCGTGCTGACCGATTGTTCGAGATCATCCAGATCATGCGCCGCCGCAAGCTCACGCGGGCAAGCGACCTGGCCGGGGAGCTTGAGGTCTCGTTGCGTACCGTCTACCGCGATATCGCTGACCTCATCGCCCAGCGCGTGCCGATCACCGGCGAGGCCGGCGTCGGCTACATGCTGGAGGATGGCTATGACCTGCCGCCGATGATGCTGACCCGAAGCGAGATCGAGGCCCTTGTCCTCGGCGTGCGGATCATCGAGAGCTGGAGCGATGCCGAGATGTGCGCGGCTGCCGGCAGCCTGCTGGCCAAGGTCGCAGCGGTACTGCCTGCCGAACTGCGGGCGGTGGTGCATACCACGCCGCTGCTCGCGCCTGCGGACCGGAGCGGGGTACAGCTCAGCATCGACGGGGCCGAACTGCGCCGGGCCATCCGCGAGCAACGTTATGTCGACATCGACTACAGCGACATCGACGGCAACCGCACCTGCCGGCGGATCCGGCCACTCGGGCTGGCGTTCTACGGCCCGGTGTGGCTGCTGTTCACATGGTGCGAATTGCGCGAGGACTTCCGCTCGTTCAGGCTGGACCGGATCTGCTCGATGAAGGTGGGTGACGAACGCTTTCCCAGTGAAACCGGTCGCCAGCTCCGGGATTTCCTGCACAACTGGCAACAATGGGTGGATGGCCTGCCTTCCTGCACGGAAAGCGGCGAAACCCGGGAACCGCAAGAAGGAACCACACCGTGAAATTCTACTTCTGTCCGCGCACGCGCGCCTTCCGCATCCTCTGGCTGGTCGAGGAGATGGGGCTGCCTTGCGAGCGGGTGCTCGTCGACATTCGCGACGAACAGGCCCGCAGCGATCCGGAGTTCCGTCGGGCCTCACCCCTGGGCAAGGTGCCGGCACTGGTCGATGGTGACACGCGCCTGTGGGATTCCGGTGCCATCGCGCTCTATCTGGCCGACAAGCATCCCGATGCCGGGCTCGGTGTCCCGGTGGGCCATCGGCAGCGTGGCGCCTTTCTCCAGTGGGTGATGTTCAACAATGCCGTGCTGGAACCCGCGCTCGGGGAGAAGTTCGCCAAGGTCGAGCCCAATTCCTCGCAGAGTGGCCATGGCAGCTTCGACCTGATGATCGGCCTGCTCGAAACCGCGCTGGGGCAGGGGCCATGGCTGCTGGGAGAACGGTTCACCGTCGCCGACACGCTGGTGGGGTCGGGTGTGCATTTCATGCAGCTTTTCGGCGCGCTGCCCAACAGCCCGGTCCTTGCCGCCTATCTCGACCGCTGCCGCGCCCGTCCGGCGTTCGGCCGCGCGATGGAGGCCGAGGAAGCTGCCTGACTGACCGGGGCCACGACCGTCGGGATCATTTCCGCGCGCCCTCCGGCCGCTGTCAGTGCCGTTCGGGCCTGTGCATGACGAGGGCGACGCCGAAGGCGGCCGTGGCCATGCCGAGCATCGCCAGCGTTTGCAGGCGTTCATCCAGGACGAGGAAGGCGACGAGGGCGGCGCCCGGAGGGACGAGGAAGAAGAGGGCGGTGACCTTCGAGGCCTCGCCGCGCCGGATCATCCAGGAAAGCAGGCTGATGGCGATGATCGAGTTGATGAGGACGAGGTAGGCGAGCGCCCAGACGAAACGTGGCGACCAGTCGATGGTCATGTCCTCGGTGAGGAAGGCCGCAAGCGCGATGGCGATGGCGGCGATGGTGAACTGGATGGCGCCGCCGGCGACGAGGTCGAAGCTCGGGCAGTAGCGCTTCTGGTAGAGGGTGCCGCCGGTGATCGCCGCGAGCGCGACGAGGGTCCAGGCGATGCCGGCCGGCGATCCCATCCCGGTCTGGAGCTTTTCGGTGAGGACGAGCACGACGCCGGCGAAGCCCAGGGCGAGGCCGAGCCAGTGGCGCGGGCTGACGCGCTCGCCGAGGAGGGGGCCGACGATGCAGGCGGTGACGATGGGCTGCATGCCCAGGATCAGGGCGACGCCGCCAGCACTGCCACCGGCGGCGAAGCCGACATAGGAGGTGCCGAAATAGATCGCCTGCATGATCAGCCCGGTGACGGCAATGTGCATGAAGTGTTGCGGATCGCGCGGATATTGCGAGCGCAGGAGCAGCGATGCGGGGATGAGGATGGCGGCGACAAGGGTGAAGCGCAGGGCGAGGAGGGTGAGCGGCGGCGCTCCGTCCAGCCCGATCTTGGCGGCGACGAAACCGCTCGACCAGAAGATGAGGAAGAGGACGGGGGCCAGTCGGTCGACCCGTGCCGCGCGGTTCATCGTGGCGGTTTCGGCGGAATGGGCGTGCGGGGCCATGGCATCAGAAATGCTGCCAGCCCCGGCGGGGTGTATCGACCGGACGGCCGCTTTCGTCCAGCACCCGCAGGCCGGGTTCGGCGTCGATGCGGCCGATGACGGTCACGGGGATGTCGGCGAGGGCGGTGACCTCGTCGAACCGGTCGGGGGGCAGGGTGAACAGGAGTTCGTAGTCGTCACCGCCGAAGAGGGCGGCTTCGAGGGCGCCCGGCATGCCTGCGGCATGGCGGGACAGGGGCAGGCGTTGCGTCGCGATGGTCGCACCTGCCTGCGAGCGTGACAGGATGTGGCCGAGGTCGGCAACGAGGCCATCGGAGATGTCGATGGCCGAGCTGGCGCGGCCGCGCAGGAGGGTGCCGAGGGTGGTGCGGGGGCGGGGCAGGCGGTATCGGTCCGCCAGGAACAGGCGGGCCTCGTCGTCCGCGGCGAGCCCCTGCAGGACACGCAGGCCGAGGGCCGAATCGCCCAGGGTACCGCTCACGAGCACCAGATCGCCCGGTCGGGCGCCCGAACGCAACAGCGCGGTGCCGGTGGGAAGGGTGCCGAGAATGGTGCAGCTCAGCATGGCCGGGCCGGCCGTCGAGACGGTATCTCCGCCGATGAGGTGGATGGGCCAGATCGACTGGTCGGCGGCGAAACCGGCAGCGATGGCTTCGAGCCAGTCATCGCCGCGCGATCCCGGCCGGGCGATGGCGGTGAGATAGGCGAGCGGTTCGGCTCCCATGGCGGCCAGATCGGAGAGATTGGTGCGCAGCACCTTGCGGGCGACGGTGTCGGGTGGATCGGCAGCGCGAAAATGGACGTCCTCGACCATCGCGTCCTTGGCGATCACGAGCGTGCGGCCGTCGCCCATCTCGACCAGGGCGGCGTCGTCGCCGAGATCCAGCGCCCCGTCGAAGCCGCGGCTCAGCGGCGCGAGGCAGGTCTCGATGAAGTCGAACTCGCTCCTGCTCAAGGTCCGGACCCAACTCCGTTCTCGCCGGCGCCGTCCTGCCCGGAGTCGCCGTCGCCGGAGCCGTCGTCGCTGCCGTCCGTCGCCGGCGGTCTCGTCCGGAGCACGGACACCAGGCGGTCGAGCACGGCATGAATGAAGCGGGGCTCGTCGCCACCCAGGAACAGCTTCGCCACCTCGACATATTCGGCGATGATCACCTCGGTGGGCACGTCGTTGCGCGAGGCGAGTTCGAATGCGCCGGCACGCAGGCAGGCGCGCAGGAGATAGCCGCAGCGTTCGAGCGTCCAGCCCGGTTGCAGGCAGCGGCCGATCTTCTCGTCCAGCACCGCCCGCTGCGACCAGGCTCCGGGAACCAGCAGCTCGAACCACGGAATGTCGACGTCGATGGCGGGTGCTTCGGGCATGAACGGCTGCAGGAGGCTCTGCAGCCGGTGCTGCTTGAATTCGGTGACCACGTGGCCGGCCAGCTGGTTGCTCTGCTCGATCTGGTAGAGGGCCTGCACGGCGGCCATACGCGCCGCACGACGCTTTTTCAGCACGGGTCTGGGTTTGGATTTGCGGGCCATGGTCGTTCAGCCCCTCACGCGCTGCTGGAGGTGACGGCGGATGTCGACCAGCGACATGGCGGCCAGGGCCGCATGTCCCCCCTTGTCCATTTGTGCGGGGTCGGCCCGTTCAATCGCCTGCGCCTCGTTCTCGACGGTGAGGATGCCGTTGCCGATGGCCATGGCGTCGCGCAGGCCGAGTTCCATGATTCCACGGCAGCTCTCATTGGCCACGAGGTCGTAATGGGTGGTCTCCCCCCGGATCACGCAGCCGACGGCGATGAAACCCGCAAACCGGCCGTGGTCGCGGTGCAGGGCGATTGCGGGCGGGATTTCCAGCGCGCCGGGGACACTCAGGACCTCATGCCGGCAGCCTCCGCGCGCGAGCATGGCGCGGGCTCCCTCGATGAGCATGTCGTTGATGGTGGCGTGATAGCGTGCCTCGATGATGAGAAAGCGTGTGCCGTCGAGGTCGGGAACGGGCAGGCCATGGGCAACGCCGGCCATCAGGCGGGTCCTTCCTTTTGCAGGTCGAGCTGGCGTGCGACGTAGCGCGCGAGCATGTCGGCTTCGAGATTGACGGAATGGCCCACCTCGCGGTGGCGCAGGTTGGTGTTTTCCCAGGTATGCGGGATGATCATCAGCGTTATCGAGGAGCGGCTCGCCTCGTTGACCGTGAGGGAAATTCCATCGACCGAGATGGACCCCTTGACGGCCACGAGTCCCGCAAGTTCCGTCGGGATCTCGACGACCACGCGGTGACTTTCGCCAATGGTGTCGATCCCGGCGATCCGCCCGAGGCCGTCGACATGCCCGAAGACCAGATGCCCGCCCAGTTCGTCGCCGAGGCGCAGCGAGCTTTCGAGGTTGATCGTGGTACCGGCCTGCCATGTGTCCATGGTGGTGCGGGCCAGCGTCTCGATGGAGGCGAACACGGTATGCCGGCCATCGCCCTTGCCGGTCACGGTGAGGCATATGCCGTTGTGGCAGACCGATGCGCCGATGGGTATGGCATCGAGATCGAGGTCGGACGCAATGGTGAGCTCAAGCCCGTCATTGCGCCGGTCGATGCCCTCCACCCGGCCTTGATGGGTAACTATGCCCGTGAACATGATTTCCTAGTTCTGTCGTTCGAGCACATCCAGCCGGTCGACGCCGATGGCCCTCGATTGTGTGCGTTTCCACCGGCCGGCCCGGTCGACCCTGTCGAGCCCGAGTTCGGCCACCGACGGCAGTCCGTCGCCACCGATCACCATGGGGGCGGTGGCAACGTGCAACCGGTCGACTTTCCCGGCTCGAAGAAAGGCTCCGGCGACGGTGGATCCACCCTCGACCAGAAGTCGGGTGATGCTTCGGCCGGCCAGCAGTGTCAAGGCGGCATCGACGCACGGGTCGTCCAGTCCGATCACCTCGATGCCCGCCGACTCGAGTTCCGTGGCCCGGGTCATGTGGCGGCTGTCGGTAATCACCCAGACCGGACCTTCCCCGAGCGTGCGGGACAGGGTGTTGCCGGGCCGCAACCGCAGTCGGCGGTCGAGGATCACCCGGACGGGCGAATCCTGCTCGCGCCCGGGCAGGCGGCAGGTCAGGGTGGGATCGTCGATCAGTGCCGTGCCGCTGCCCACCAGAATGGCGTCGTGGCTGGCCCGCAGGCGATGTGCCTCGGCCCGCGCCGGTGCGCCGGTGATCCACTGGCTGTGGCCGCTCGCCGTGGCGATGCGTCCGTCGATGCTCTGAGCCAGCTTGAGGCTGACCATGGGCCGGTTTTCGAGGACGCGGCAATAGAGCCCCCGATGCTGGGCCATGGCCTCCTCTTCGAGCAGCCCCACCTCGACCGGGATGCCGGCCTCGCGCAGCCAGGCGACGCCGCGGCCGTCGACTCTCGGGTCGGGATCGAGCGTGGCAACCACGACACGGGCGATGCCGGCATCGATCATGGCCCTGGCGCAGGGGGGAGTGCGGCCCCAGTGGGCGCAGGGTTCGAGCGTGACATAGGCCGTCGCGCCGCGGGCCGCTTCACCCGCCCGCTCGATGGCGATGGTCTCCGCATGGGGACGTCCGCCGCGGGCCGTGTATCCGCGCCCCACCACCCGGCCGTCACGGACCAGCACGCAGCCGACCGAAGGGTTCGGCCACGTGGTGCCGAGGCCGCGCTCGCCCAGTGTCAGGGCCGCGCGCATGTGGCCGATATCCTCGTCGCGCAAGCTCATGATTCCTGTTCGTCAGCCTCGGGCAGGTCGCGGATGAACTCCTCGAAGTCCTTGACGGTGGCGAAGTCCCTGTAGACCGAGGCGAAGCGCACATAGGCCACCTCGTCGAGCTTGGCGAGGCTCTCCATGGTCAGCTCGCCGATGCGCTTGCTCGTCACATCGTTCTCTCCCGTGGTCTCCAGCCGGCGCACGATGCCGTTGACGATGCGCTCGATCTGCTCCTCGCCGATGCCTCGCTTGCGCGCGGCGATGCGGATCGAACGGGAAAGCTTGTCGCGGTCGAACGGCGCACGCCGCTGGTCCGCCTTGATGACCGTCAGGTCGCGCAGCTGCACGCGCTCGAAGGTGGTGAAACGCGCGCCGCAGGCCGTGCACTGGCGGCGCCGGCGGATCGAGATCGCGTCCTCCACCGGCCGCGAGTCCTTCACCTGCGTGTCTTCCGAGCCACAGAACGGACAGCGCATGGTCCCTAATCCCGGTTCTGCGGGACGGACGACAGCTTCCCGACCCGCCTTGCATGACGTCCACCCTCATAGGGCGTGTCGAGGAACGCCGCGAGGCAGTCGAGGGCGACGCCGATGCCGACGATGCGTCCCCCCAGCGCCAGGACGTTGGCATCGTTGTGCTGGCGGGTCAGGCGGGCCGTGGTGACGTCGTGGCACAGGCCGCAGCGGATGTGCGGTGCCCGGTTGGCCGCGATCGAGATGCCGATCCCCGTGCCGCAGACGAGCACGCCGCGTTGCGCGCGCGCATCGGCGATGGCCCTCGACACCCGGTCGGCCATGTCGGGATAGTCGACGGAATCGGCGGAATGGGTGCCGAGATCGAGGGCTTCGAGGCCGCGCTCGCGAACCGCATGAACCAGGAGGTTCTTGAGCTCGTAGCCGGCATGGTCTGCCGCCAGCGCGACCGTGACGATGTTCATGGGGCTTTACCGGTAGGTGGAACCGCGATATCCGGCGTCCACCTACCACAGCCCGCACGGGGGCTCCACCCAGAAGCGTCGCCGTCGCCGGTGATCTTCGCCGCCCATGGTCTCCGGCACATCCCCCGGCCGGCCATGCCCCGGGCGCTTTCGCTTGCTGTGCCCGTCGTGGACGCCTAGTTTCACCGCCGTCGACAATCCATGCACCAAGCCAACCAGGGAGGCCAACATGCCCAAAGTGACCATGTCCACCAAGATTGCGGCGAACGCCGATCAGCTGTGGCAAGCCATCGGCGGTTTCGGCAAGATCGCCGACTGGCATCCGGCTGTGGCGAAGTCGAAGGTCGAGGGCGAAGGCAAGGGTTCGGTCCGCACCCTGCAGATGGTCGGTGGCGGCACCATGACCGAGCGCCTCGAAGAGGTGAATGCCAACGAGCGCATCTATCGCTACAGCATCGTCTCCGGCCCGCTGCCGGTGGCCAACTACGAATCCGAGGTTCACGTCACCGACAATGGCGATGGCACCAGCACGGTGCAGTGGTCGAGCAGTTTCGATGCCGCCGGCGTTCCCGAGAACGATGCGGTCAAGACCATCCAGGGCATCTACGAGGCCGGCCTGGAAAACATGAAGAAGATCTACGGACTTTGATCTGACGACCCGTCAGATCTGCGGACTTTGATCTGACCCGTTCCCGCCAGCAACCGGCTGCCGGTGGAGGTCCTCATCCTCGCCGGCGAGCTGGCGGCGCCACATCTCGGCATAGAGCCCGTCGAGCTCCAGCAGCCGGGCATGGCCGCCTCGCTCCACGACGCTGCCGTCGCGGAGCACGACAATTTCATCCGCATCCGCGATGGTCGACAGGCGGTGGGCTATGACCAGTGTCGTGCGTCCCCGGGCTGCCGCTCCCAGCGCCCCCTGAAGGGCCTGTTCGGTCTGGCTGTCGAGCGCGGAGGTCGCCTCGTCGAGCACGAGGATCTCCGGGTTCTTGAGCAGGACGCGGGCGATTGCGACCCGCTGCTTCTCGCCGCCGGACAGCTTGAGACCGCGTTCTCCCACCAGTGTCGAATATCCCTCGGGCAGTCCGGCGACGAAATCGTGGATCTGCGCCTGCCGTGCCGCGGCCTCGATGTCTGCCGGACTCGCCCCCGGCCGGCCATAGGCGATGTTTGCCCCGATGGTGTCGTTGAACAGCACGGTATCCTGCGGGACGAGCCCGACATGCCGGCGCAGGCTTGCCTGGGCGACGTCGCGGATATCCTGCCCGTCGATGGTTATGGAACCTGATCCCGTATCGTAGAAACGGAACAGCAGGCGCACCAGCGTCGACTTGCCCGAGCCCGATGGCCCGACCACGGCGAGCTTGCGGCCACTGGGAATGTCGAGGCTGACATCCTTCAGGATCGGCCGCTTGCCGTCATAGTCGAAGCTCACATGCTCCATGCTCACCCTGCCGCCGTCCAGCCGCAAGGGCGGGGCCTCCGGCCGGTCTGCGACCTCGGGAGCGAGCGACAGGAGATCGTCGATCCGCTCCAGGTCGGTGACCGCCTGGCGGACTTCGCGATAGACGAAACCCAGCATGTTGAGCGGCTGGTAGAGCTGAAGCATGAAGGTGTTGAGCAGGACCACGTCGCCGACGCTGAGCGTGCCGTTGACGACACCGTATGACGCCTGGATCATCAGGGTCGTCACGCCGATGGAGATGATGGCGGCCTGTCCGGTGTTGAGGAAGGCGAGGCTCGTCTCCGCCTTGACGGCTGCCGCTTCATAGGCGGCCAGCGACCTGTCCAGCCGCTGCCGTTCGAACCCCTCGTTGGCGAAGGCCTTGACGACTTCGTAATTGATCAGCCCGTCGACGGCCGCCGCGTTGAACTCGTTGTCGCGCAGGTTCATCTCGCGGCGGATGACCGTCCGCCAGTTGGTCGTGACGACCGTGAACGCCGCATAGGCGACGATCGTGAGGAAGGTGGTCAACGCGTAGGTCCACGGGTAACGCCAGAGCAGGATGCCGATGACGAGGACGAATTCGAGGATGGTGGGGCCGATGTTGAAGACCACCGAGCGCAGGAGATAGGAGAGACCCTTGACGCCACGGTCGATGGACCGCGCGAGCTCGCCCGTGCGCCGGTCGAGGTGATAGGCGAGCGACAGGCTGAAGAGGTGGTCGTAGACCGACAGGGCCAGTTGCCGCCCGGCGCGCTGGCCGACCTTGGCGAACAGGGCATCGCGCAATTCGCGGAACAGCATGGCACCCAGCCGGGCGCCGCCATAGCCGAGCAGGGCGGCCAGCGGGATGGCTGTCAGCCCGACCATTCCCAGCTGGTCGACCGCATCCTTGAGGAAGAACGGCACGGCGATGTTGACGAGCTTGGCGACGACCAGGAGCGCCAGGGCCGCTGCCATGCGCATGCGCAGGTCGAACGCGTCGCGCGGCCAGACATAGGGAAGGGCGAAGGCGATCAGGTGCAGCCAGCCCCGATCGTGCCGGCGGCCGCTGTCGTCGGCCGGGCCGGGGGCGGATGCTGCGGAAGGGGATGCGGTAGCGGATGGGGACGTGGATCGGGATGCCATGATCCCGAATTGGCCCAGCGCGGCGCGCAACGCAAGGGCTTGTGGGGATGCTGCCCGTCGGCAGTTGCAAAAAGTGATCGCCGGGGATGCCCCGAAGGCACGGCCGTTAGCATCTGGTTAACAAACGACCTGCATAATGGGCGATCGTTGACCTTCATCGAGGACCGCGCCCTGATGCCCGCCTGCAGTTCACCCGCCAGCAAGGCGTTGCCGACGCCCGAAAGCCTGCTTGCCGCCCTGCCGCGGCTCAGCGCGGAGGAACTCATCCCGGAGGTCAACAGCCTGGTGATCGACACGGCCGGCAACCTCGTGCCGCGCGCGCGCAGGCAGAACTACATCATCACCTTTTCGTACATGGGGCGGCGGGTCACGGCACGGTTCAGCGGCAACCGCGACGAGAGCATCACCATGGAGGTCGGCTGTCGCCTGATCCGGCTTCCCTACAGCGCGGAGGGACTGGCGCGGCGCAAGGCGCTGGTCGAGCGAATCCACAGGATGCGCGGTTTCAAGCTCGGGCAGCTCAGCGTCACGCACCACCAGTGGCTCTATTACCGCGACCGGATAAGGCTCGAACCGGCGCGCATCACCGCATCGTGGATCGTCGCCCAACTGATCACGATGGCCTTCATCGTCAAGCCGGTCATCGGTGCCTTTGCCGAATTCGAGAATGTCGCATGACGGTGCCGGGACGCTGGCGGGGAACGGCCCGTTCACGAGTCCGTGCTCGGGATTGGTTGTTGCGGCCCGGATGCTAAACTCCCTTCGGTGATATCGAGGGGATGTGGAATGAAATGCCTCGTTGCCTTTCTGGCGGCAATGTCTTCCTTCGCCAGCCTTGCCGTTGCGGAGGATTATGACACGTCGGCCGGGCCCGTCCGGGTCGAGCCGATGCTCGAAGGACTGGAGGAGCCATGGTCGCTGGCATTCCTGCCGGATGGCGACTGGCTGGTGACGGAACGCGACGGGCGGTTGCTGCTGGTCGGGGAAGGCCAGGCAAGGGAGGTGGCGGGCGTGCCGCAGGTGGTGGCCGTCGGCCAGGGCGGCCTGCTCGATGTTGTCGTCGCCCGCGATTTCGGCCAGTCGCGCCGGATCTTCCTCAGCTATGCCGAGCCTGCCGCCGATGGCGCGCGCACGGCCCTAGCCACGGGATTCCTCGATCCGGAGGAGCCGCGAATCGATCAACTTCAGGTGATCTTCCGCATGTCGGCGGCAAGTGCCAGCGGACACCATTTCGGCAGCCGCATCGTCGAGGCGCCGGATGGAACGCTGTTCCTGACGATCGGCGAGCGGGGACATGCGACACTGGCGCAGGATCTCGATGTCGACAATGGCAAGGTCGTGCGGATCAACCCGGATGGCTCCATTCCCGCCGACAATCCCTTTGCCGGCGGTGGCGGACGTCCGGAGATCTGGTCCTATGGCCATCGCAATCCACAAGGGGCGGCCCTCGACGAAGAGGGAAGGCTATGGACCGTGGAGCATGGCGCGCGGGGCGGCGACGAGATCAACCGGCCCGAGCCCGGCCGCAACTATGGCTGGCCGGTGATCAGCTATGGCCGGGACTATTCGGGAGCGAAGATCGGCATCGGGACCGAAGCGCCGGGCATGGAGCAGCCGCTGTTCTACTGGGACCCCTCCATCGCTCCATCCGGGATGATGATCTGCTCGTGTCGAATGTTCCCGCAATGGCAGGGCAACGTCTTTGTCGGCTCCCTCAAGTTCGACATGATCTCGCGGCTTGAGCGCGACGGCGACCGCATCCGGGAGGCGGAACGGCTGTTCGACGGCACCTTTGGCCGGATCCGTGACGTCCGCGAGGCGCCCGACGGTTCGATCTGGTTCCTGTCGGTGGTCGAGGGGGCGGCCTATCGCATCACCCCGGCCGGGGGGTGAAGGCAGGCACGCCGTGCGGGCGCGACAACGGTCAGTGCTTGCCGGTCAGGCGGACGAACAGCTCCTCAAGATCGGCCTCTTCCGTCTGCAGGTCGATGATCTGGAGGCCCTCGTTGCGCACCGC
The DNA here is from genome assembly GCA_020638465.1 of Geminicoccaceae bacterium. Lineage (NCBI taxonomy): Bacteria > Pseudomonadati > Pseudomonadota > Alphaproteobacteria > Geminicoccales > Geminicoccaceae > Geminicoccaceae bacterium. Next base: position 1,781,618 of record JACKIM010000002.1, on the reverse strand, counting down.
TTCGAGAAATTCCCCGACCTTGGCCCGGCTCGGGTGGTAGGATACCGCCATGCGCCCACCTTCCACCAGCCGCGCCCCCATGGCCTCCAGCGGCGCCGGCAGCGTTTCGAGGGGCTGCTGGAAGGTGAGCGTCATGCTTTTCTCGTCGAGACGGCGCAACAGCGTGGCGGTGGCGTCACAGGCGACCACGCTGCCCTTGTCGATGATGGCGATGGTGTCGCACATCGCCTCGGCCTCCTCCAGATAGTGCGTGGTGAGCACCACTGTCACCCCGCTCTCGTTGAGTGCGCGCATGTGCTTCCACAGCGAACGGCGCAATTCGACGTCCACTCCGGCGGTGGGCTCGTCGAGGACGATCACCGGTGGATTGTGCACCAGTGCCTTGGCGACCAGCAGTCTCCGGCGCATGCCGCCGGACAGGGACCGGGCATAGGCATCGGCCTTGTCTTCGAGACCGACGGCCTGGAGGATTTCCATTGTCCGCCGTTTGCGGGCCGGAACGCCGTAGAGGCCGGCCTGCAGTTCCAGCGCCTGGCGCGGCGTGAAGAAGGCATCGAGGTTGAGCTCCTGCGGCACGATGCCGATGGCACGCCGCGCGAGCCGGGGTCGTTTTTCGATATCGACGTCGAAGATCTTCACCATGCCCTCGGTCTTGTTGACCAGTCCGGCGAGAATGTTGATCGTTGTCGATTTTCCCGCACCGTTGGGGCCGAGAAGGCCGAAGATGGACCCGCGGGGGATCTTGAGGTCGATGCCCCCGAGAGCTTCCTTGCGCTCGCTGCCCTTGCCGCCATAGACCTTGCGCAATCCCTTGAGCTCGATCGCCAAAGCTGGCAATTGCTGGTCGGGAGAGCCGGCGGCGCGTATTCCGGTTTCGATGTTCATGGTCGGGCACAGCCCCTTGTATGGAGGTCTTGATGGCGAAGGTTCGCACGGGTGGCAGTATCGAGGTGTTCATGCTCGATGGCGAGGAGGTGGCGCTCACGGATGCCATGCATGTGAGTTGCACGGGCGCTCTCGGCACGCTTGGCCATCCGATCGAATACCTGACGCTCGAAAAGGGCGGGCAGGCCGTGTGCAATTACTGTGATCGCCGTTTTATCCATGTTTCCCATGCCGATGCCGCCCGTGTGCGCAAGGAGGGAGAGCGGGTCGCGGAACCGGGGCGTGTTGCCTGAACGGCAGCGCCTCCACCGCCGGGGCGGCCATGCCGTCACGTGCCGAGTTCGCGAAGCCGTCTGGTGACATAGACGAGCATGGCCGTCGCGCCAAGCCACGCCACGGCGGCAATTCCCCAATAGATGCCGGTGAGGCCATATCCCAATACCGGGTCGACCACGGCCAGGACACAGGCGGGACCGAGCACATGGCGGAAAATGCCGACCACCATGGCGAATACGGGCCGTTTCAGTCCCTGAAGGATCGACGCGCCGACAATGAGCAGGCAATAGGCGTTGAAATTCAGCACGGCGACGCCGAGATAGGCCGACCCGGTTGAAATGACGGCGGGATCATCGGTGAAGATCGACATCAGCGCGCTACGGCTGAAGAAGACGATGACGCCTCCCGCCGTCATCAGCGCGATGCCGGTGCCGAGCAGCCAGCGCGCCACCAGCCGCACCCGGTCAAAGCGCATGGCGCCATTGTTGTGCCCGACCAGCGTGATGGCGGCTGTCGTCAGTCCCACCATGGGCAGCATGGCCAGTTGTTCGATGCGCAGCGCCACGCCGTAGGCGGCGACGGCCTGCTGCCCGTGCCGGCCCATGAAATAGGTGATCGCGAAAAGCCCGATGCCGGTGGTGAGCATCTGCAATGTGGTCGGGGTCGCATGGGCCACCAGCGGTCGCATGGTCTCCATGTCGATACCCTCGGGCCACAGGCCGCAGGCCGTCGCCAGCGGGCTGTGCCGGACCTTGTGCATCAGGTAGGCGAGTTGCAGCGCCTGCACGAGGATGGTGGACAGGGCGATACCGAGGATGCCGAAGCCGGGCAGGGGACCGAGGCCGAACATGAACAGCGGGTTGAGGCCGACATTCAGCAGCGACCCGACGATCAGCGCGTTGCGGTTGGAACGGGCGTCGCCCTGGGCCGTGAGAAAGGCGTTGGCGACCGCGTTCATGAGGAACAGCGGTGCGGCGTAGAGGATCGGTTGCAGGTAGGCCAGTCCGAAACCGAGACTCTCGCCGGTCACGCCCATGAGGCGATAGAGGGCCGCTGTTCCGAAGTGACCGTAGGCGCCGACCGCCATTCCGCCGGCGATCGCGAGGATCACCGCCTGCCCGAAGAATCGCCCGGCCCGCTCCGGCTGGCCGGAGCCGGCGGCGTTGGCGATCTGCGAGGTGGTCGCCTGGCCGATCCCGACCATGAGCGCAATGACCAGGAAAAAGACGGGAAAGGAGGCGCCGAGCGCGGCGAGTGCGGTCGTCGAGATCAGCCCGGCAAAGAAGCTGTCCACCACATTGAACAGGGTCTGGAACATCATGCCGATCGCCGAGGGTACGGCAAGATGGACGATCAGTGCCAGGATGGGACCGTCGACCGGGTGGAGGCTGTCATCGCGCCGCGCCCCTCCACGTTGCTGGAGGTCAGGCACTTCGGTATATCTGGCAAGCTCCGGCGATCTTGCTCATGACAAGGTCGTCATGGCGAGCGGAAATGCTCGCGCCACATGCGGAAGCCGCCCTCGAACGCATTGAGATTGTCGCCAAGCCGCGACTCTTTCGGGAGAGTCTTCAATCGCTTGCCATTGCCGCCGCCGATCACGACATATTCGGCGACCAGTGCCAGGCGAAGGCGTTCCACGACATCGTGCACGGTTCCTTCCCATGCCTTGCGGCCCAGCCGGTCCAGCCCCCGGCGGCCGATGCAGTCCTCGTAGGTGTAGTCTCCGGCATAGGGCAGGTGGGCCACCTCGAGCGGCAGGGCCATGTCCTCGACCACGAGAGCCGCGCCCAGGCCGGTGCCGAGGCCGATGAACAGCATCTTGCCGCCGTCATAGGACCCGATGGCCTGCATGACGGCGTCGTTGACCAGCCGGACCTCGCAATCGAAGGCGGCGTCGAAATCGAAGTCCAGCCAGCCGGGACCGAGATTGAAGGGGTCGAGCAGCAGGCGATTGTGCTTGACCGGCCCGGGACAGCCGAGGCTGAGGCGGTCGTAGGACCAGTCGCCGGCGAGGTCGCGGATGGCCTTGACCGCCTCCTGCGGTGTGAACTTGGCCCCGCTGGCGGTCTTGCGCCTTTCGTCATGGTCGCTGTGGCGGATCTTGAGGTTCTTGCCGCCGATATCGGCGACCAGAATGCCGGTTTTTTTACTCATCGGATGTTCTCTGAATCGGGTTATTCAATGCTGGAATGAATAACCGGAAACCCGAACAAAGTCGGGCATGGTATTGCACCTTCAATCGCGATTCTTGATGGCGTTGTGATGGCAAATCACCTCATCAATGATGAAACGCAGCAGTTTTTCGGCGAAATCGGGGTCGAGGTTCGACTCCCTGGCGAGATTGCGCAACCGGGCGATCATCTTCTCCTCCCGGTTGGAATCACCCGGCGGCAGGTCGTGAGCGGCCTTGAGATGCCCCACGGCACGGGTGAGCTTGAAGCGCTCGGCCAGCAGGTGAATGAGGGCGGCATCGAGATTGTCGATGCTGTGACGCAGCTCGCCGAGCTGTTCGAGCGCTGAAGTGTTGCTCACATCCGTTCCTTTCAGCAGGGTCGCCATCGCCCGTCGTGAACGGGGGCCCGTCGTATCGGGCCGGGCACGACCGGAGCGCGCGACATGGGTTCAGGCGACATAGGTACCGCCAAGTTCGTCCTCGATATGCGCCTCGATGATGTCGCCGATATCGGCATCGGCCTCGAAGCCGAGACTTCGCGCATGCCGGGCGTTCACCCGCGGCGCCCATCCCTTGACGATGCGCTCGATCAGCTCGTCGCGCTCGTGGTGGATGCGTGCCGTCACGGCCGGGCCCGTGCGCTTTTCCAGCGCCTCGATCATCTGGCCGATCGACACGGTGATGCCGGGCAGCGCAAAGGCACGGGTCATGCCGACCCTGTCGCGTTCGAGACCGGCGGCATGGACGAAGGCATCGACCACCCGGCGCGGCGAGAGGACATACATCTCGGCATCGAGGCCGACAGGACAGACGGCGTCCTGGCCTGCCAGCGGCTCGCGCAGGATCGAGCTGGCGAATGTCGAGGCCGCCTTGTTGGGTTTGCCGGGGCGTACGACGATGGTCGGCAGCCGCAGCGACATGCCGTCCACGAGGCCCTTGCGCACGTAATCGGCGACCAGGAGCTCGCCGGCGGCCTTCTGCGCGCCGTAGCTGGTCTGCGGGGTCAGGTGGGTGTCGTCCTCGATGACCGGCGGCATGTCGCCGCCATAGACCGCGCACGAACTGGCGAACACGATCTTCGGGCAGGTGCCGAGCGTGCGCAGGGCCTCAAGCAGGTTGCGGGTTCCGTCGAGATTGACGCGATACCCCAGATCCATGTCGGTCTCGGCATTGGCGCTGACGATGGCTGCCAGGTGATAGACGAGGTCCACGCCGCCACCGACCAGTCTGTCGACCGCCGATCGGTCGGAGACGTCGAGGCTTCGGGTGACCAGACGCGGATCGTCGCCGAGCCCGCTCGCCTCGACCACATCGACCACGGTCAGCCTGGAAATCTCGCGGCCGTTCACCTGGCCGTCCCGCAGCAGGCGGGCTGCGAGCTTGCGGCCGATGAAACCGCCACCACCGGTGATGAGTACATGCATGAGACGATCTCCTCCCCATTGGCAATGATCCGCCTCGTCGAACGGATCGCTGGATCATTAGAGCCCTTTGCGTCCGGGGGGAACCACCTGAACGAGAAGAAAGCGGACCGGATCCGCTTCACCGAATGGGCAAGGCCCATCATGCCGGCGATTGCCCACTCGTGTCCGGACGTGCGACTGTGATCCTCGTCAGGCCGGAAATTGTCCCGTGTCAATGGCCTGTCAGGGAACCCAACAGCATTCAGGCGGGAAAATGGCGCATGAACGAGGCCATCCGGAACTGGAACGAACGCTACGGCAGCAGCGACTATCTTTTTGGCCGGGAGCCCAGCCGCTTCCTCGTTCGTCAGCAAGCGCGCCTGAAGTCTGGCATGCGTGCGCTCGCGGTTGCCGATGGCGAGGGACGCAACGGCGTGTGGATGGCCTCGCTCGGGCTCGATGTACTCAGCGTCGACGGCTCGGCGGCGGCACTGGCCAAGGCGCGCAGGCTGGCGGCCGGGGAAGGGCAGGATCTCGCCTTCGCGCAGGTCGATCTGCTCGACTGGGACTGGCCCATCGAGCGTTTCGACATCGTTGCCGCCATCTTCATCCAGTTTGCAAATCCACAGCAACGCACTGTATTGTTCGCGAAGATGAGGGGCGCGCTTCGTCCGGGCGGGCTGCTGCTGCTTCATGGCTACCGGCCCGAACAGGTGGCGCTGGGAACGGGTGGTCCCCCTCACGAAGAGAACATGTACACACCGGGAATGTTGCGCGAATCCTTTGCGGATTTCGACATTCTCGAACTTGCCGGCTATGACGCGGTAATCCACGAAGGGCGCGGACATGACGGACCGTCGGCGCTCATCGATCTGGTGGCACGGAAGCCCGGGGAGGGGCATGATGGGTAAGAGGAAGAACGTCCTTTTGGTGATGGCCGACCAGTGGCCGGCGCGTCTGATGGGGTGCAGCGGGCATCCGTTCATCCAGACGCCGACGCTCGACCAGCTGGCCCGCAATGGCGTGCGGTATCCCAATGCCTACAGCGAATGCCCCATCTGCATTCCCGCGCGCCGGACACTGATGACCGGCACGACCACCCGCCGCCATGGCGACAGGGTCTTCGGCACCACCAACCCGATGCCCGACCTGCCGACTCTCGCCGGAACCTTCCGCGATGCCGGCTATCAGGCGCATGCGGTGGGCAAGCTGCATGTCTATCCGCCCCGCGACCGCATCGGCTTCGACGACGTCCAGCTCAGCGAGGAGGGGCGCCCGCATCTGGGAGCCGTCGACGATTACGACATCTATCTTTCCGATCGCGGCCATACCGGCCGTCAATATGCCCACGGCATGAACAACAACAACTACATGCATCGACCGTGGCATCTTGAGGAAGACTGCCATGTGACGAACTGGGCCACAGAGCAGATGTGCCGGGTCATCAAGCGCCGCGACCCGACGCGCCCGTCCTTCTGGTACCTGTCCTACACGCCGCCCCATCCCCCGCTCGTGCCGCTGGCCTGCTACATGGAGTTGTACCGACAGCTCGACATGGACGAGCCGCTGACCGGGGACTGGTCGGCCGAAGGCGCGGAACTGCCGCGCGCGCTCGCGATGATCCGCAATTTCTATCCGGATTTCAGTTCGTTCGAGATCACCGAGATCCGACGTGCATTCTACGCGCTTTGCACTCATATCGACCATCAGTTGCGGCTGGTCGTGGGGACGTTGCGCGAGGAGGGCCTGCTGGACGACACCGTCATCCTCTTCACCTCCGATCACGGGGACATGCTCGGCGACCACGGCATCTACGCCAAGCGCACCTATTACGAGGGCTCGGCGAATGTGCCGATGATTCTCGCCGGAGCGTCGGGAGACGACCGGGTCGGCACCGACCGGGTGGATGAGCGGCTTGTCGGATTGCAGGATGTGATGCCCACCTTGCTCGCGCTGGCGGGTGTCGAGGTGCCCCCGACCTGCGAGGGGCTCGACATGACGGGCGATGTCCGGCGCGAGGTGCTCTACGGCGACTGCCTCGAAAGTGCCGGCGGCAGCCGCATGGTGCGCGACGATCGCTACAAGCTGATATGGTATCCCGCAGGCAACCGGTTCCAGTTGTTCGACATGCGCGAGGATCCCTGCGAAAGCCGCAACCTTGCCGACGATCCCGGCGCGCAGGATGTCCGGACCCGTCTGGAACGGGCCCTCGTCGACCATCTCTGGGGGGCGGATATCGACAAGGGGTGGGTACAGGAGGGACGGCTCGCCGGGTTCGATCCGGGGCCGCTGGCCGTCAGGCCGGATCGCAGTTTTTCAGGCCAGAGGGGTATTCACTTCCCGGAGCCGCCGCAGGCCGCACAGGACGCGATGGTCGGCTTTCCCCAATGATCATCGCCATGCGCGAGGCGGTACCCGCCGACCTTCCGCAGATCGTTGCGTTGCTGGTCGACGACGGTATCGGCCAGCTGCGCGAGGATGTGGCGGACCCGGTCTACCGGGAGGCTTTCGCCGCCATTCGCCATGACCCCAATCATTCGTTGATCGTCGCCATGGTGGGCGACCGCGTGGTCGGGTGCTTCCAGCTCTCCTTCATTCCGGGGCTGTCCCGCCGGGGGAGCTGGCGCGCCCAGATCGAGAGCGTTCGCGTCGAGCGCGAACTGCGCGGCCAGGGCGTGGGCGGGCAGATGATGCGCCATGCCATCGACCTCGCCCGCGACCGCGGATGCGGCCTCGTCCAGCTCACGACCGACAAGCGGCGGAAGGATGCCCACCGCTTCTATGAGGGCCTTGGATTCGTCGCCAGTCATGAGGGAATGAAGCTGCGGCTCGATCCGTGACGATTGGGGGAAAGGGCGGTCCTTCATGGCCAACGGGAAACACCCGCCCTTCATGGAAGGGCGGGTGTCCCGCTGAGGAAAACGGAGTCTGACAGGAAAGTGAAAGGAGGGGCCGGCCAAGCTTGGGGGAGAGAGGGGGAGGATGGAAGTCAGCCGGCCCCGGCAACGATCAGCGTGTCACACCGCCTCACGTTCGCCTTCTGAAAGGAGCGCCCGAAGGTCATCTGCGGAACGCTCAAGGAAACTCAGGACACGGGCATCGCCGTAATCATAGAAAACATCGCTCGGGTCGCTGCAGGTCTGGGAGCGGAAGCGGGCGATGGCGAGGTCGAGTACCGCCTGGACGCTGTCGAATGAGCGGGCCTTGGTGGTCAGCAGCGCATTCTCAAGCTCTTCGATCTGGCGTTCGAGATCCTCGATGTCCCTGTCCAGGTCGCCGATCCCGACATCGGTCTCGGCCCGGGTCAATTCGCTCATCGCGCTCTGGATCTCGGAAGTCGACATGCCGACCAGTTGCAGCGGAGCGAAGGTCCATTCAGGCAGCGTACGGCGCAGGGCATCCTGCCGTTCGACGAGGACTTCGTGGCGTCGCTGCAGATCCTTGATCCGGCGCACGAGGAGAATCACGTTGTTGATCACATTCATCTCTCGTCTCTCTAACGCAATGGTTGCTGCCAGTTCTGATGATTGTTGGAAGATTTCGTCACAATCAATCTTGTCTTCATTTGTTAATAAATAATGAAAATCAGGTCAACATCGATCGAATAAAGTAAAGGTTTTGATTTAGGTAAAAGCGGATAAAATTTTATGGAATTTTTCGAATGATGTACTCGAAAATGGCTGAACAAGGCATCCGCAATAGTGCGGATGTCGACGGAAGGCGGAGATTCCATTCATCATGCGATGCCGGTCCCGCCAGCGCGGAAATCCGGCATCGGGGACAGGTGTCATCGGGGAATATCGATCAGCCGGCAGCCAGTAGCGAGACGGCCTCGTTTCTCTCGAACAGTTGCAGGAGCAGCCGCAGCGCCCGGCCGCGCTCGCTCGTCAGTTCCGGGTCGCGCCGGCCGACCAGCCGCGCATCGTCGCGTGCGGTCTGCAGGGCGACGCCATCTTCGACGATGTCGGCAAAACTCATCGTCGGCAGCCCGCTCTGACGCACGCCCAGGACCTCGCCGGGTCCCCGCAGACGCAGGTCCTCCTCGGCAATGCGGAAACCGTCAGAGCTCTCCCGGATGATCTTCAGCCTCGAACGCGCATGGCGGCTCAGGGGCGGATTATACAGCAAAAGACAGGTTGAAGCCCGGTCGCCGCGGCCGACCCGCCCGCGCAGCTGGTGCAGCTGGGCGAGGCCGAAGCGCTCGGCTCCGTCGATGACGATGACCGTGGCCTCGGGCACGTCCACGCCGACCTCGACCACGGTGGTGGCGACGAGCAGCGGCGTCTCGCCATTGGCGAACGATGCCATGCGCGCATCCTTGTCGGCTGCCGGCAATCGTCCGTGCACGAGCCCCGCGAGTGCGCCGAAGCGCTCCGACAGCAGTTCGTGGCGGGCTTCCGCGGTGGCGGCCGTCTCATCCACCGAGGTGTCGATCACCGGGCAGATCCAGTAGACCCGCTCGTTGCGGTCGAGTGCCCGTCCTACGGCCGTCACAACCTCGCCGATGCGACCGGCGGGCAATGCGACCGTCGCGACCGGCTGACGGCCCGCCGGCATCTCGTCCAGCCGCGAGGTCTCGACATCGCCGTAGTGGCTGAGCACCAGGCTGCGCGGGATCGGTGTCGCCGTCATCAGCAGCAGGTCGACGGCTTCGCCCTTGTGCAGCAGATCGAGCCGCTGGTGGACGCCGAAACGATGCTGTTCGTCGATCACCGCCAGGGCGAGATCGTGGAAGCTGACGCCGTCCTGAAACAGGGCATGGGTGCCGACGACGATGGGAAGGTCGCCACTTGCAAGAGCGAGGCGCACGGCCTGCCGCTCGCCAGCCGGTCCCTGGCCCGTGAGCAGCCCGACGGCGACCCCGATGCGGTCGCCCAGTTGCCCGAGCGTGCGCGCATGCTGGCGCGCGAGCACCTCGGTCGGCGCCATCAGGGCCACCTGCCCGCCCGCCTCCACGACATGCAGCATGGCCATGAAGGCCACCAGCGTCTTGCCGCTGCCGACATCTCCCATCAGCAGGCGCATCATCGGCTGTGCGTGTTCGAGATCGCCCCGGATCTCGTCGATCGAGCGCAGCTGGGCATCCGTGAGCGAGAATGGCAGGGCCGAACGCAGCCGCCCGGCCAGAATGCCCTCGCAGCGGTGCGGGCGCCCGCGATCGCCCTGCCGGGACCTCCGGACCAGTCGCATGGCGATCTGCATGGCCAGCAGCTCGTCGAGGGCGAGGCGATGCCGGGCCTTGTCGATGTCGCCGTCCTCGGCCGTACCGTGGACGATTTCCAGCGCTGCCCTGAAGCCCGGCAATCCATCCCGCGCGACGAGATGCGGATCGAGCCATTCGGGGAGCTCGTCCACCATTTCCAGCGCCTGCGCCATGATCTTGCGCAGGCGGGTCTGGGTGAGCCCCTCGCTGGCCGGATAGATGCGCCCGGCCAGCGCCAGCGCCCGTGGATCGTCCGGCAGCAGTTCGGGGTGGACGATCTGCCAGCGTTCGCGAAAGCGCTGCAGCTTGCCGTGGACCATGACTTCCTGCCCCTCGGCAAAGGCGCTTTCGAGATAATTTCCACGTGCCTTGAAGAATACCAGATCGACAGGTGTGCCATCGGCCTCCGCTTCGATGCGATAGGGCGCCCGTCCCCCCCGGGGCGGTGGGCGGTGACGTCCGACCCGCAGCGCGATGGCACCTTCAAGCCCCTCTTCGAAGGCCATCGAACCGGCGAGCGGTTCAAGGTCGCGCTCGGCCCGTGGAAGGGTGAACAGCAGGTCGCGCAGCCGGGGCTCGTTTTGGCCGGTGACCTTGCGCAGGCTGGCAAGCAGCGTGGAGCCCACGCCCGGGAGCGAGGAGGCGGGCCTGAACCATGAAAAGAGTTCGGCGGCGCGTCCCTCGGTCATCTTGGCCGGGTTCTCCATCTGGTTTATCAACGCATGTCCGGGCGAACGGTTCGAACGGCCAAGGGTGTGCCGGTTCGCGATGGCCCTCGCAGGCAACGTCCTGTCATGTGCATCGCGCCTATCGTCCTTTCGTCCATGCGCTGTTACAACCCGGGCCGGCATGACGCCGTGTTGCCCCGGTTCACCGGCAATTGTCCATCCCTAGCGCAAAGGTGCAAGCGTGAGCGAAACACTGGAGATCCGTCGCCGCAGGTTGCTGCACCGCAGCCGTTATCGCGGTTTCCGCGAAGCCGACATCATTTTCGGCCGCTTCGCCGACCGTTATCTGGCCAGTCTCGACCTTGAAGAGCTGGACCAGTACGAGGCGCTGATCGAGGAGGCCGATCAGGATGTCTATGCCTGGGTCCAGGGCACGGCCGAACTGCCCGCGCGCCACGACAACGGCGTGTTCGCGCGCCTCAGGGCCGCAGAGACGGGTCCGGCATGAGCGACACCGGGATTGTCGAACGCCCGCAGGCGACCGCGGCACGGACACTGCTGACCCGTGCGCGGCCCGGCGTGGATGCTTGGTTCCTCGCCGATCGTGCCGCCGAGACGGGGCGTACGGTGGTATGCATAACGCGGGATGCCCAGCGCGCTGACACTCTTGCCGACCTGGCGAAGTTCTTCCGTCCGAAGCTCGAAACCCTCAGTCTTCCGGCGTGGGACTGCCTGCCCTATGACCGCGTGTCGCCGTCGAGCGAGGTGACGGCCACCCGCTTGCGCACCCTGATGAAACTCGCGGAGGGGCGCAGGAAGGGCGCGCGGTTGCTGCTGGTGACGGCCAATGCCATGATCCAGCGCCTGCCGGCGCCCGAAACGATCAAGGCGGCGCATTTCCCCTTGCGTGCAGGGGCGCGGGCCGACCGCGACGCGCTTTCCACCTATCTCGAACGTAATGGCTACCGCCGCGTGAGCACGGTGGTCGATGCCGGCGAATATGCCGTGCGCGGCGGGCTGGTCGATATCTATCCGCCCGGCGAACGCAAGCCGGTGCGACTCGATTTCTTCGGCACCACGATCGAGACGATCAAGACGTTCGACCCGGCCAGCCAGCGCACCGGAAACAAGCTCAAGGGGGTGGATCTGCGCCCGGTGAGCGAGGTGATGCTCGATGGCGAAGCCGTCGAGCGCTTCCGTGCAGGTTACCTGCGCGCCTTCGGTGCGGTGACCGACGACCCGCTGCTCGAAGCCGTTACCTCGGGGAGAAGTTTCCCGGGTATGGAGCATTGGCTGCCGCTGTTTCACGACAATCTCGTGACCATTCTCGACTATGTCGACGGCGAGGTGGAGATTGTCTTCGATCATCTGGCAGAAGAGGCGCTGACGGCGCGCGCCGCGCTCATCGGCGAGCATTACGAGGCCCGGGTGACGCCGGAGATCAGCACCAAGGGCTTTGGCGCCGCCCCCTATCACGCGCTCGAACCGCACAGCCTCTATCTCGACGAGCAGCAGTTGCGCAGCCTGTTCGAGGGGCATCGCCAATGGCAGATCAGTCCCTACGATGCTCCCGACAGTGCTGGCCGCGAGGTGCGTGATCTCGGGGGACGGCGGGGGCGCGACTTCGCGCCCGAGCGCAATGACCGGTCGGTCAACCTGTTCGACGCTGTCGTGGCCCATATCGGCAGCCTGCGCGAGGCCGGCCGCAGCCCGATCCTCACCGCCAGCAGCAGCGGTGCGGCCGACCGCATGGAGCAGGTGCTCCGGGATCATGGCCTCGACGCGCCGCGGCGGATCGCGAGCCTTGCCGAACATGTCGAAGGTACGGTGGCGATCGCCGTGCTGCCCGTCGAGGAAAGCCTCGACGCTCCGGGTCTGTGCGTGCTCGGCGAGAGCGACCTTCTCGGTGAACGGCTGACCCGTGCGGCGGCCCGCAGGCGCCGGGCCGACAAGTTCATTCAGGATGTCGGCACGCTCGGCGAGGGCGATCTGGTCGTCCATGCGGAACATGGCATCGGGCTGTTCGAGGGACTGGTCACGCTGGAGATCGGCGGCGCGCCGCATGACTGCCTCAAGCTCGTCTATGCCGGCGGCGACAAGCTGTTCGTGCCGGTCGAGAACATCGATATCCTCACCCGCTATGGTGCCTCGCAGGGCGAGGGACAGCTCGACAAGCTGGGCGGTGTCGGATGGCAGTCACGCAAGGCCAGGGTCAAGCAGCGCATCCGGGAGATTGCCGAGGAACTCATCAAGATCGCCGCGGAAAGGGCGTTGCGCGAGGGTGAGGCCCTGCAACTGCCCCCGGGCATGTACGAGGAATTCGCGGCCCGTTTCCCGTTCGAGGAAACCGAGGACCAGCTCAACGCCATCGAGGCCGTGCTGAACGACCTTTCCTCGGGCCGGCCCATGGACCGGCTGGTCTGCGGCGATGTCGGCTTCGGCAAGACCGAGGTGGCGATCCGCGCAGCGTTCGTGGCGGCCATGTCCGGCAAGCAGGTGGCCGTGCTGGCACCGACGACACTGCTGGCGCGGCAGCACTTTTCGGTGTTCGGCGAGAGGCTCAAGGGGCTGCCCATCCGTGTCGAGCACATCTCGCGCTTCGTGCCGGCCAAGCGGGCTGCCGAAGTCAGGAAGGAGATGGCCGAGGGGCGGGTCGATATCGTCATCGGCACGCATGCGCTCTTGTCCAAGAACGTGAAATTCTCCAATCTCGGATTGATCATCATCGACGAGGAGCAGCATTTCGGCGTGTCGCACAAGGAGCGCCTCAAGCAGATGCGCTCCGAGGTCCACGTCCTTACGCTGACCGCAACGCCGATCCCGCGAACCCTGCACATGGCCCTGGGCGGCATGAAGGACCTGTCGATCATCGCGACGCCGCCGGTGGATCGTCTTGCCGTCCGCACGTTCGTGACGCCGGTCGATCCTGTCATCCTGCGCGAGGCGCTGCTGCGGGAACACCACCGGGGCGGGCAGAGCTTCTACGTCTGTCCGCGGGTTTCCGATCAGGCGAAACTCAAGGAGGATCTGGCCCGGCTGGTGCCCGAGATCCGCGTGGCTGTCGCCAACGGGCGGATGCCGCCACGGGATCTCGAAGAGGTCATGGCGGCCTTCTACGACCGCAAGGTCGACCTGCTGCTGGCGACCAACATCATCGAGAGCGGCCTCGACATTCCCACCGCCAATACGCTCATCGTCCATCGTTCGGACATGTTCGGCCTGTCGCAGCTCTACCAGTTGCGCGGCCGCGTGGGCCGCTCGAAGGTGCGCGGCTATGCCTATTTCACCGTGCCGACCAGCAAGATCCTGCAGGATACCGCCGAACGCCGGCTGCAGGTCATCCAGTCCCTGGACGGCCTGGGTGCCGGCTTCCAGCTCGCCAGCCATGACCTCGACATCCGCGGTGCCGGCAATTTGCTGGGCGACGAGCAGTCCGGGCATATCCGCGAGGTCGGCTTCGAACTGTTCAACCACATGCTTGAGGAAGCCGTCGCGGCCATCAAGTCGCGTTCGCAGGGCGAGGGGGCGCCCGCTTCGGAATGGACGCCGCAGATTACCGTCGATGCGGCGGCGCTGATGCCCGACAGCTATATCGGCGATCTCGACCTGCGTCTGGCGATGTACCGCCGGCTGGCCGGACTGGAAAGTTCGCAGGAAATCGAGGATTTCGCAGCCGAACTGATCGACAGGTTCGGACCGCTTCCCGAAGAGACCGAGCACCTGTTGCAGATCATTGCCATCAAGCAATTGTGTCGCAAGGCCAATGTCCAGAAACTGGATGTGGGCCCCAAGGGTGTCGTTCTCGCCTTCCACGACAATACATTCCCCAGGCCGGAAAGGCTGGTCAGCCATATCGGCCAGTCCAGGGGGCTGATGCGGGTGCGGCCCGACCACCGTGTGGTGATCCTGCGCGAGACCAGCACCCCCAAGGATCGCCTGAAGATCGCCCGCAAGGTGGTGGACGAGCTGGCGCGCCTCGCGGCCTGACAGGCGGATTCCGGACGATGGCGGCGCCGGATTTTCCGCAGTCCGCCCGACGGTGCAGATGAGTGGTGAGGAATTTGCGTGAGGCGGAAATGTCGCCTGCGACAGATTGACATGGTTGGTTGAATCGATTACTGGTCTGGTCATTAGACCATTCAGGGAAGGCGTATTCAACAGCATGGGCGATGTGATTCGTGAACTCGGACGTGAGTTGCAGCAGCGGATCAGGCGGGTGCCCCTGCGCGAGCAGATCGCCGAGGGGTTGGCGCGACAGGTGGCCGTGGGACTGCTGAAAGCGGGCGATGTGCTGCCTTCCGAGCGTGAACTGTCGTCATCGCTGAGCGTCAGCCGGGAGAGCCTGCGCGGTGCGCTGCAGTTGCTTGCCGAGCGCGGTGTCGTGGAGATCGGGCATGGAACGAGGACCCGGATACGCGATCTGCCATCGGGTTATGTCCTCGACCAGCCGAGACTGCTGCCTTGTGTCGAAGGCATGGACGACCGGGCGGTGCTGGAGGCGCGGCAGCTTCTGGAGCCGGAACTGACCGCACGGGCGGCGACCCGGCTGAGCGCGAGGCAGCTCGACCGCCTGGCGCGGCTCGTGGACGACCAGCAGGAGATGGTCCGGGATCCCGTCGCCTTCCAGATCCTCGATCGCGAGTTTCACCGGTTGATCTTCGTGGCCGCCGCCAGCAGCGCGCTCGAACGATTTGCGGGCGAGGCCTACGATCACGCCTATGTCAACCGGCGCAAGATCATGGAAAACCATGACGGCATCCCGATCGCCATCGGCCATCACCGGGCCATCCTTGCCGCATTGCGGGAGCGGGATCCCGATCGGGCGCATCAGGCCATGGCCAGGCATGTCGAGAGTATCCTCGTTCTCCTGGCCGAAGTGCCGTCAAGTCGTGCGAGGCGACGGGGAGAGTGACGAAAGACCGTCGCGGCGCGGAACCTAACCTGTCCGCAGGCCGCGCCATCTCTACACAAAGGGAGACTGAACGATGATGAGGAATATCGTGGCCGCGACGGGCATATGGCTCGCCGCCATGGCTGTCACGGGGCGGCTCGAAGCCAATCCTTACGAGAAATATGCCGGCACGACGATTGTCGTCAGCTGGCCGGCACTTTCCCACTTCCAGGCGGCCGAGGAACTCGTCGACGAGTTCACCGAGGAAACCGGGATCGAGGTCGAGATCGACGCATTGCAATATCTCAAGCTGCGCGATCGCCAGCTGCTCGAACTGTCCAAGCCCGAAGGCGAATACGACGTCGTGTCGTGGGTCGTGATGTGGAAGGGCGAATATGTCTCCAAGGGGCTGCTCGCGCCCCTGTCGCAATTCTACACCGACGCGGCGCTGGTCGATCCCGACTATGACATCGACGATGTCGCGGACGCCTATTTGCAGAATGGTGGCATTGTCGGTGGCAAGAAGGGCTACATGCCGGGAAAGTCTGGCGCATTGTACGGTATCCCGTTCGGCGCGGAGACATCCATCCTCGCCTACCGCAAGGACATCTTCGAGGAATACGGTTTCAAGGTGCCGCAGACCTACGAGGAACTTGAGGCGCTGCTGCCCGAGATCAAGGAGAAGGCCGGTATCGGCGCCATGACCAGCCGCGGGCAGACCGGTCACCAGGTCACCGCCGCGTGGCTGTTGCACCTGGCACCGCTCGGCGGGAAGGTCTTCGACGACCAGTGGAACCCGGTATTCAACAATGAAGCCGGTGTGAAGGCGGCCGAAATCCTGCGCGAGATCGCCAGGACCGGACCTGCCGGCATATCGTCCTACGGCTTCTCCGAAGCCTCGGCGGCCTTCCTTCAGGGCGATGCGGCCATGTATCTGGATACGCTGAAGATCGCCGCCATGTCGCGCGACCCCAAGCTCTCCAAGGTCGACGGCAAGGTCGGTTTCGCCCTGCACCCCACCGGTGTCCGTTGCGGCTCGGAGACTGGCGGTTTCGCGATCGGCATCCCGGCCAATTCGCAACACAAGGAAGCGGCCTTCCTGTTCATCCAGTACATGACCTCCAGGGCCGGTGACCGCCGCATGGTCGAACTGGGTGGCGATCCCGTGCGCATTTCCACGTTGCAGGATCCCGAATTCGTCGAGAAGTTCCCCGAATACACGGTTGTCTCCGAGCAGCTGCCCTGTGCCGATCCGGACTGGCGCCCGCTGATCCCCGAGTGGAACGAGCTCAACATCGACGTGCTCGGTCAGGCACTGACGAAGGTCATCACCACCGACGACCCGATCCAGCCGATCATGGACGAGGCGGCCGACAAGGCGCGCGCCATCATGCAGCGGGCAGGGTACTACGACTGGGCCGAATATCGGGCTGGCAAGTAACCGCAGGTCGGGAACATGAACGGGGGTGGAGCGTCAGGACTCCGCCCCCGGTTGGGAAACGCTCGATGTCCATGAACCTTGCCGACTCCCGTCAGTGGGCTCCCTATGCCTTCATTCTCCCGGCCGTGATCGTCATGGCCGTGGGATTGCTCTACCCGGTTGGCGATGCCATCTATCTCAGCTTTCTGAACTGGCAGATCGGCCAACAATATTCAGATGCGGAATATGTCGGTTGGGGGAATTACGTGCGGATGCTCGCCGATCCGGACGTGTTCGAATCGCTGTGGGTGACCGTGCGCTTCGGTTTCTGGACGATCAGCATCGAGATGGCGCTGGGCGTGGCCCTGGCCCTGCTGCTCGAAAGGCCCATTCGCGGGGCTTCGGTGTTCCGCACCATCTTCATCCTGCCGCTCATGGTGTCGCCCGTGGTGGTGGGGCTCATCTGGCGCTACCTGTTCGATGCCCGTGCGGGCTGGGTCAACTACTATCTGGGCATGATCGGCATCGAGCCGCAGGTCTGGCTGGGCGAGGCCGATCTGGCCTTCTTCGCCATCGTCTTCACCGATATCTGGCAGTGGACGCCGTTCATCTTCATCATCGTCATTGCCGGGCTGCAGGCCCTCCCGTCGGACGTGCTTGAAGCCGCGCGCATCGACGGCGCCAATGGCTGGCAGCAGATCTTCCTCATCAAGCTGCCGATGATCCGCTCGATCCTCGTGATCGCCCTGCTCATGCGCCTCATCGACGTGTTCCGCGGCATGGAGGTCATGTACATCATGACCGGCGGTGGGCCGGGCCGGGCCACCGAGCTGCTGTCCCTGCACATCTACAACCGCGCGTTCAACGCCCAGCAACTGGGTTATGCATCGGCCATAGCCGTCCTGCTCATCGTCATCGTATCGCTGATGAGCCTGACGATCCTGACCGTGGGCAACCCCATGCGCGACAAGAGTGACGTCTGATGCCGAATTCATCCAGCCGGAAGATGCTGCACTACACGGTGCTGATCGTCCTCTCGCTGCTGTGCCTGACGCCGATCTGGATCATGGTCTCCACCGGCTTCAAGGATCAGGTGCTGATCTTCGACGGCAAGCCCGTGTGGTTCTTCTTCACGCCGACCATGGACAACTACGACTATCTCATGGGTCGGGGCAAATTCGATCGCTACCTGACCAATTCGGTCATCATCGGCGGCGTTTCGACGGTGCTGACCCTGCTGCTGGGCGGCTTTTGCGCCTATGCCCTGGCCCGTACCGAATTCAAGGGGCGCCGGCTGCTGGCCAACAGCACGCTGATGCTGCGGATGATGCCGCCGGCCGTTCTCGCCATTCCGGCCTTCGCCATGGTGTTGAATTTCGGCATCGACAATGATTATGCGGTGTTGATCTTCTTCTACACGGCTCTCAACCTGCCCTTCTGCATCTGGTTGCTGTTCGGCTTCTACAAGCAGATTCCCGTGGAACTGGAGGAGGCGGCCATTGTCGACGGCGCTTCCCCGTTGCAGGTGTTCTTCAGGATCCTCATGCCGCTGATGAAGTCGGGTTATGCGGTGGCAGCGATCTTCACCTTCAGGATTGCCTGGAACGAATTCGTTCTCGCCCTGTTGCTGACCGGGCGCAACTCGCGCACCCTGCCGGTGGCCGCCGCCGGATTCATCACCGACACGGGTGTGGAATGGGGGCGCATCATGGCCATGGGCACGCTCATCATCATTCCCCCCCTGCTCTTCACCTTCTTCGCCGCCCGCCAGATCATCGCCGGCCTCACCGCAGGTTCGGTGAAAGGATGACCATGACCGACCGTATCCGCATCACCCATGTCGGCTCGCTGCCGAGACCCGACAATGTCTGTGGCCTCCTGCGCCGCAAGATCGAGGGCAATCCCGTCGATGACGGGGCCTTCGACACCGTCCTGGCGCCAGCTGTCGATGCCGTGGTGGCGCGGCAGGTGGAATGCGGCATCGACCTCGTTTCCGATGGCGAGTTTGCCAAGCTGGGTTATGCCAACTACCTCTCGGACCGTCTCAGCGGCTTCGACGGGGACAGTCCGCGCATTCCCGGCGGCGATCTGGCCGAGTTCCCGGGCTATGTGAAGAAGCTCGCCGAACGGCGCAGGGATGCGCTGCCGCTGCCCAGACCGGCCTGTATCGGTCCGGTCGAGGTGGTGAATACGAAACCGCTGGAGGATGATCTGCGCCGGTTGCGTCACGCCGTCGATGCGGTCCGGCCGTCCGGTGCGTTCATGAATGCGCCTTCGCCCGGCGTCGTCGCGATCTTCCAGCCCAACCGCTACTACCCCTCACACGAGGATTATCTCGAAGCGGTTGCCGCTGCCATGCGTCATGAATATGCGGCCATCATCGAGGCGGGCTTCGATCTGCAGATCGACTGCCCGGATCTCGGCATGGGGCGCCACACGATCTTCAGGGACGATGACGAGAAGACCTTCCTCGACCATGCCCGGCGCCATGTCGAGATCCTGAACGCGGCGCTGGCCGGCCTGCCGCCGGAGCGCATGCGCATGCATCTGTGCTGGGGGAACTATGAAGGTCCGCATCACCATGACATTCCCCTGTCGAGGATCATCGACATCGTATTGATGGCGCGCCCGTCGACATTGTTGTTCGAGGCAGCCAACCCGCGTCATGCGCATGAGTGGAAGGTCTTCAAAGACGTAGCGATCCCTGATGACAAGATTCTCTGTCCGGGGGTGATCGACAGTTGTTCCAATTACATCGAACACCCGGAACTGGTCGCCGAGCGGCTGCTGCGCTTTGCCGGCATTGTCGGGCGCGAGCGGGTCATGGCCGGATCGGATTGCGGGTTTTCGACCTTCGCCGGCGATGGCCTTGTCGATCCCGACATCGTCTGGGCCAAGTTCAGGGCCATGCGCGAAGGGGCCGATATCGCGGGCAGACAACTTTGGCAGTAATCGCGCTGAAAAGGGGAGTACCTATCCATGCGTGAAGAAATCGACGTGCGGCTCGATGAGAGACTGGGAGCCCATATCGGCAAGTCCAGGCCGATTTCCACCGAGGAGATGGAGGCGCGGGTCTGGCGCTACGACCGTCTCGAAGGATCGCCCAACGCCTTCCTCGATGCGGCCATTCCCGGGCACAGGCGTGTGCTTTACGGGGCGCTGGGGGTCGGTACCTCGGATGAGAAGATCTTCAAGGCGGTCAAGGCTGCCGAGAACTTCCACATCGACTACATCCGGGCCGAGCCGGGGCAGGGGGCGGCGCTGCACAGCCATGACAGCGAGGAGGTCTTCATCGCCATGACCGGCCGCTGGAAGGTCCGTTGGGGCACGAATGGCGAACATTCCACCGAACTGGATACCTTCGATGGCATATCGGTGCCATCGGGCGTCATGCGCAGTTTCGAGAATATGGGTGACCGCGAAAATGTGCTGATGGCCATCATCGGCGGCCGCAATCCCGGTTATTGCGTCTGGTCGGAGAGCATCGCCGAGAAGCTCGCCGGCGGCTGAGCGGGCCCGAGGGGCGACCGGCGATCATGGGTATGAGCCGGCGCCCCGTTCGGGTCGCTATGCCGCACGTCCGGATGCAGGGGCAAGGCGGCCGGGGCTGGTGATGGTCCGGTAGGTCGAGCGCATTTCCGCACGATCGGCGTAAGTCCCGCGCAGGTAGCGTTCGCCGCTGGTGGCAGAATAGGCGGCCCGGCCATGGACGATGCGGTGGTTGTCGAAGGTGATGCATTCCCCGGCCTGCAAGCGGAACTGCATGACGTATTTCCTGTCCTGGAGCATTCTGCCGAACCGGCAGAAGGCAGGGTAGTAATCGTCCAGCTGCTTTTGTGACAGGTCGAAGACATCCGCCAGGTGTTGACTGATGGTGAGGCCGCTGACCTCGCCCTTCGCGTCGAGCTCGATCACCCGCTGGCGGGCGCGCATGTCATAGGTGTCATGTTCGCAATAGAACGGTATGTCGATTTCCGACAGGAGGCGGAAACCCTCGGGGTCGATGACCCGGAAGTCGTTGGCCACCGCCATTCCATCGGCGAACAGGCTGCCGCCGCCTTCCACGCTGTTGGCCCGGCAATGCAGGAACTGTACGCCCGGCGCGCTCTCTTCCGCCGGCACGTCCGTATGCAGCTCCAGGGCCTTTGCCGTGTAGGCGAGGTTCGTCGGCTTGATATGGACCCGGACATCGAAATAGTCGCCAAAGAAGGTCGGCCGCACCTGGCCGATCAATCGCACGGTCTCCGTCAGTCCCTCGTCACTGTCCGGCATGTCGGTGACGATGGCCACGCCCTCGACGATGAGCGCCTTGATCCAGTCTGCCACCAGTCCTCGATCGGTCATCAGTGCCGGTTGGGAAAATCTGGCTATGTCGGGATAGTGATCGCCATGCCACGGCCGTCGCGGCAGATCCGCCGGGTCGGGGCGAGGCCGGCCGTCGGCATGGGTTTCGAGAAGGGCCAGCGGCAGACGGGAGACATGGCCGTCACCCTGCCAGCGGATGACCAGCCGGTCGCCCTCGACCTGCGCTGACGCCGGTCGCGGAGGTTCCGCCTCGTGGAAGATGTCGAACACCCGTTCGCGCGTTTCGTCGTCGAATGACGAAGGGCAATTGTCGCGCAGCCAGTAATAGTTGAAATATCCCGTACGACCGCCGTTCAGGGGGAGCGTCAGTCCCTTTTCGCCAAGCTGTACCGTCGAACTGGTCTCCAACTGATGATGATCCACGATGCCTCCACGAATTCATGGCTCCGCGAGCCGGTTCGGTGATCGCATCTTGTGCTTGATTCCGGCCGTGCAACAGGCCGATAAATCTGACATCAAGTTAAGTTGCAGGTTAAGTTATGGATCGACTGCCTCCGCTGCGCCTGCTGGCGACCTTCGAGGCGGTGGCGCGCCTCGGGTCGATGCGTGCCGCGGCCGCCTGGCTCAACGTCACCCAGGCGGCCGTGACCCAGACGCTCAAGGCGCTGGAAGACCATGTGGGCGCTTCGCTGCTGGACCGGACGACCCGCCCGGCGCGGCTCACGGATGCCGGACAGATGCTGGCTCAGGCGACCTGCGAGGGGCTGGGGCTGATCGCCACGGTCATCGACGACATACGGGCCGTCGGGAAGGCGGATGCGCGGCAATTGACGGTCGGGTGCACGCTCGGCATGGCGACCTACTGGCTGATGCCCAGACTGCCGGAATTCTACGCTCTTCATCCGGATTTTCCGGTCAACGTGCAGGCGCCGCCGACGGATCTGCCCACGCTGTCGTCCGGCATCGACCTCGCCCTGCGCTACGGCACCGGCAAGTGGAACGATGGCAGGACCGTCCGGCTGTTCGATGAGCGCATCGGCCCCGTGGGCCATCCCGCACTGGTCGGGCGGCTGCTTGCCGCCGGCACGCTGCTCGAACGGGCCCCGCTCATCCATGTACGCAGTACGCACAATCCACACTGGGCAAGCTGGGAAGACTATCTGGGCCATCGCGGCCTGACCGGATCCGCCGGGGGAGGCCAGACCTTCGACAATTACGTCCATGCGGTCCAGTCGGCTCTTGATGGCCGCGGTCTCGTTCTGGGCTGGCGGTCGATCACCGGCGACCTCGTCGCACAGGGAGCGCTCGCGCCATGGCCCGATGCCGTCATCGACCTGGATACGGCCTATTTCGTCACTCTCTCGCCACGTGCACTGTCCAAGCCCGCGGCGGTGGCCTTTCTCGACTGGCTGCTGGAGCAGGCACGAAAAGGGTAGCCGCGAGACTGCAACAGCACCCGTAAATGCAAAAACCCCGGCCTTTCGAGCCGGGGTTTTCATCAATCCGTGTCAGGACCTTCAGAACTCGTACGCGACGCGAAGAAATCCCGAATGGGAGTCGTAATCGGACTTGAAGGTATAATCATAGTTGGCGGTCACATCCCAACCGTTCGTTTCGATCAGTTTCAGGCCGACCCCAGCCTGGAACGTCGAGTCTGCCGGATCGAGGGCCTTCGTGTCGAAGGTGGAACCGCCTGCGGTGAAGCTGGCCGACGTATCGGCGGAATCGCCGATGACATCGTACTTGTAGCTCGCATGGACATTGGGCTTGAGTATCGCCCCGTTCTCCAGTTCAAACGATTTCTCGGCCTGGAGGCTCACCCCGAGGTTGAGGATATCCTGGTCGGCTCCGTCGACCGACAGGTTGGCACCGGCTGCACCGTCCTCGTCATAGCTGTCCGAACTGAAATGGACATATTCGGCAAAGAGCTGCGGGGTAAGCTTCACGCGGTTGCCTTCGCCCGTCTGGAAGTTCTTCCCGACGGCCACGCGCGCGCCCGCTGTCCAGCTGTCATAGTCCGCCTTGGCATGCAGGCCCGGAATGCCGCCGACATCATGGCGAGTCTGGTCGTTCTTGCCCAGGCCCCCCAGCAGCATGCCATTCGCGAAGAAATCGTCGCCCATGTCGTGGTTGGCGTAAAGCATCAGCTGATAACCGTCGACATCCGTCTTGGTCCGGTTGGCATTCTTGGAATCGACGCTCGTGTTGGCGTATCCGAACGAAATTCCCAGGGTCGTGTCTTCCCGGAGATTGCGCGTATCCACGCCCGCGGCGAGACCCCACACATCGGCATCGTAGCCCTGGATACCGCCGCGCTCGTCCTGCGTGGAGTTGCTGCCGAAGCCCTGCAACCAGAAGTGCAGTCCACCCAGATCGTTGCTGTCGCCTGAAGCGACACCGGTGGCGCCGCCCGTGTTCATCATCGCGAGCTGCCCGTCGGCCAGGTCGAACATGGCCCCGGTCATGCCGACCGCCGCGACCGAGTTGCCCGTATCGACGGTCGGCACCGTCGATTCGATAATGTCGTTGAGCGCCTTGCGGGTCGGCGCGTTCACCATCCGGTTCTGGATTTCCTGGATGGTCGGATCCGTGGAGGGATTGAGCTCGTTCCAGAGCACGTCGCCGGCTTCCTTGTTGTTGTCCGTCGAGGCTCCCTCTTCGATGGGCACGATTTCCGTCAGGACCAGGTAGACATCGCTCGTCGGGGAAGGGGCCGCGGGCATGGCACCGGGAGCAGCGGCTTGCGTCATCAGGCCGAAATTGTACAGGTAGGAATTGTCGACCACCGTCGTGCCGGTGATGTTCGCCGCGCCCGTACCCGTCATGATCAGGGACTCGGTCGGCGCCGTCAGTTCCCCGCCGGTATAGTTCACGACAACCGTGTCATTGCTGATATCCACCGCATTGAGGCCGGTATCGATATGTCCGGTTTCCATCTGGCCGTTCTGGCCGGCGGTGTCGAACTTGAAGTGCCCCGCGGTCGCACTGATATTGTTGGCAAGCGTCAACCTGCGCCCGTTGGCGATCTGCACCGTGCCGGCATTGTTGAGATCGTTCGCCGTGACATCGCTCGACGAAACATAGAAGGTTCCGCCTGCACTCGTGATGATATTCCCGCCGGTGCCGAGGCCCAGCGCGTTGGTAACCGTGAACAGTCCGTTCTCGCTCACGAAGACGGTCGTATCTCCACCGGCGCCCGTGGTGATGGTCTGGGTGTTGGCGAAGGATCCGTCCACATACAGGGTATTGCTGCCGATCCCGAAGTCGAGCGTGCCGCCAAGGCTTCCGCCTGTATAGGCGAAGGTGTCGTCGCCATCGCCCATCGCGACATTGTTCGCCATCGTGCCGCCGTTGAGGTTCATCGTGTCGCCACCGGCGCCCATCGCGAGATCGTTCGCCACCGTGCCACCGTTGAGGTTCACCGTGTCGTTGGCGTCGCCCATGTCGATGGTGCCGTTGAGCGTGCCGGCATTGACGGTCAGGACGTCATCGTCCGTGGACATGTCGATATTGCCGTTGATGACGCCGCCATTGACGGTGATCTGGTCGTCGCCACTGTCCGAATAGTCGATATCCCCGTTGATGGTCGCCTTGGTGACCAGACGGCTGCTGCCGCCATACACGCTGACGATCTTGCCCCGTACTGTCGTGCTTTCGGTCAGGTTGAGAACGAGCTCCGGTTCGACTTCATAAAAGTAAACGGCAACGCCACCGCCGCTGTCGGCGACGGCACCATCGGAGATGATATCGACGTCATCGAACTTGATCTCGCTTTCATTGCCGTATCCGAGGAAGAGCGCGACGGCTGTGTCATCGGCCCACGTATTCCGGATCGTGCCGCCATGGAATGTCATCGGGGCGACCTGGTCGTCGAGATTGAACGTTCCGTCGCCACCATCCTCGTTCGCGGACGTGATCAGTCCGCCGCTGTTCTCGAAGATGCCAAGCACCGGTCCGTTTATTTCCAGCGCTGTAGCGTCCAGCGCGCTGATCTGGCCGTTGGTATTGTTGATGGTGGAGTTTTCGTTGAACTGTAACGCCGTGCCCGTTTCGGACGAGATCACACCATCCGTGTTGTTGAGAGTGATCGTGGTATTTGAACTGCTGTAGATGGCATGCGTCGCAAGTCCCGTTACCGAAATCGTTCCGGAACTATTGTCGACAGTCATTGTCCCCCTATTTTCGATTGCGTAGTTGTTGGTGGCGGTAATCGTGCCCGTGTTGCGCAGCAGGGTCACCGTGCCCAAGTTCTGTACGCCCGTTGTTCCGGGATTCACGGTGATGGTGCCCGTGTTGACGATCCTGTTGATGACACCGCCGACACCGTTGCTGATTGCGGCGTCGACAGGCAATCCGGTACTGCTGACCGTCAATGTTCCGTTATTGGTGATCGATGTGCCCGTCGACGTCCCGTTGTCGATGGAATGCGCATCGTTCGTCGTGATCGAACCGGTCGATTCGACCGTGATCCTGTCGTTGGCGGAAAGCGCGCACCCTGCCGTGTCGGCACCGGACAGCGAATAGCTGGTTCCCCCGCTGCCATTGGCCGTACCCGTGCCGCAGGCGGCATATCCTGCCGGGGCGCCCGCGAGCAGTGCCAGACTGGACACGCCCGCAACGATCAGCGCCTTGCGGCGGAAGGGGGTGATGGCCACGGTGCGGGACAATCCTGGCCCGCCATGATGGCGGAACAGCCCGGCCTGCCCGAAGGGGCGGCCATGGTCGGGGTGTGCAACATGCGATGGCATGGCGGCCCGACCGCCGATCCCGACCTCCTGCATCCTGTCGAGGATCTTCGCGTCCAGACGGTCCTGACCCGTCATCGACCGGCTCGTCATGATATACGCCTCCAGATAGGCAAAAAATGAAATACAAATCACACTACCTGGGCGTTCTTTTATATTGTTTATCTAACGTATTGGTAGAAAATAATATGAAGCTTGTCGAGAGGTTTTTGCCGCTTTCGGGGCGAGCCATGTTCCGTGCTGCCGGGGATCATGCCGGGCAGGTGAATGTCTCCAGGCGTTGTTGCAGCATGCTCGCGAACGCCATGGTCAGTCCGGTCGTCGAGGACTTGAGTTCGTCCGGGCGGATCACTGCGATGTCGAAGGTGATGGTCGGCTCGAAGCGGCGCATGACCACCTTGTCCGGCGTGAATTGTGCCGCAGAGAACGGGTCGACGACGGCCACACCGGCACCTTCGGCGACAAAGGCGCACGCCGAGGACGTTATCCCCGTGGTGATCGATACCTTCGGGTGAATGCCGGCATCATGCAGGCTCTGCCTGATGCGCGGGCCGAGCAGGTCGAGGATCGACAGCGAGATCAATTGTTCGTGTTCGAGGTCGCTCGCGTGGATGACGGACTGTCCGGCAAGCCGGTGGCCGGGCGGCAGGACGCAGACCATGGCGATGCGGTGCCGGGACTCGAAATGGACCATCGGGTTGCGTCCGATGTCGGCGATCACGGCGATATCGAGCTGACGCGACGCCACCAGCGACAGCAGTTGCGGCGATGTCCGGGTCTGCAGGTCGATCCGGATTTCCGGGCGATCGATGTGGAACCCTGTCACCAGGGCCTGGATGAATCCCAGCGACAGGGCGGGCACGGCGCCGATGGCGAGTCGCCCCCGGCGGCGGTCGCGAAGGTCCTGCGCCGTGTCGCCGAGCATGTCGATTCCGGTGAGCGCCCGTTCCACGTCCTCGTAGAAGATCAGTGCCTCGGCAGTGGGCGTCAGCCGCCGTGTCGTCCGAAGGAACAGGGCAAAGCCGATCCGCGCCTCCAGCAGACGCACGAGATTGCTGATGGCAGGCTGGGAAATGCCGAGCTGTTCCGCGGCGAGGGTCATCGAACCGCACTCGAACACGGCCTTGAACGCCTCGATCTGGCGGTAGTTCAGCCGGTCGGGCCCGTGCCCGGAACGGAGCGGATCCAATGGCGATCCATTCATCAATTCAGGTTATGAATGAGCTTGGAATTGACATTAGACAGACCATCCCGTTCAGGCAATAAATTCACTTCAAGGCGCATGACCTGCTCCGGTGAACGCGGGCGCGGGGCACGACATGACACGAATGGGAGATGGGAATGGGGCCCGGTCGTATCCAGCGACGTGATTTTCTTCTGTCCGGAGCCGCCATCGGCGGCATGTCCGCACTGGGGGTGCCCCGTTCGGCACGGGCTGCGGGCGGGCCGGTCGAGGCTCCGAGCCTGCTCACCGCCACCGCCCAGTTCGATCCCGTGCGTCCCGAGGCCGCGCGCCTCATTTCGCAGGCCGCCAAGTCCATCGGCTTCGACATCGAGGCCACGCCCGAGGACTACAACCAGGGCATCCAGAAGGTCATCAAGGAGCACGACTACGACCTGTTCCTCGTCCTCCTGGCCGGGCAGTCGGTGCGCATCGACCCCGATGTGTTCATCCATTCGGTCCACCATTCATCGAACTACCGCCCGGGCGGGTTCAACTGGACGGGCTACAGCAATCCGCGTGTGGATGAACTGGCCGCGGCCCAGCAGCAGGAAATGGACGCGGACAGGCGCCGGGAGAGCGTATTGGAGGCACAGGCGCTGATCGCGGCCGACCAGCCTGAGAACGTGGTCGTCTATCCGTCGATGACCAATGCCTATCGCTCCGACCGCATCGCCAACCTGACGCCGCAGATGGGCGAGGGCATCGGTTCGCTCTGGACCGACGTCAGCATGACCGTGGTCGAGGGCGACGGTTACGTGCGCACCGGTGCGACGGCCCCGCTGAAGAACCTGAATCCGATCGCCGCCAACGACTCCAACGAGTTCAAGGAACTGCGGATGATCTACGATTCGCTGTTCCAGGTCGATCCCGAGGGAAAGCCGGTGCCCTGGGCGGCGGAGGGCGCGCGGGTCGTCGATCCGACCACCATCGAGATCACCCTGCGCGACGGCATGAAGTGGCACGACGGCGAGCCGGTGACCGCCGAGGACGTCAAGTTCTCCTTCGATTACCAGAAGGAGTGGAAGGCGCCGTTCTTCGTGTCGTCGCTGGAGCGGGTCTCCTCCATCGAGATCACCGGCGCGCGCACCCTGACCTTCCGGCTGAGCGAGCCCTTCGCCCCGCTTTTCGCCAATCTTTTTTCGGCATTGATGCTGATCCCCATGCATATCTGGAAGGATATTCCGGGCAATGTCGATGTCGATGATCCGCTCAACTATCCCAACCTGACGCCGGTGGGGAGCGGCCCGTTCCGCTTCGACTACTGGGACCGCGGCAAGGAGCTCAAGGTTTCTGCCAATACCGGACACCACATGGCGCCCCAATGCGCCGGCATCATCCGCACGGTCTACGGCAGCCATGACGCCATGGCGGCGGCGATCGAGAAGGGCGAGTGCGACCGTACCCGCTACATCCTCAAGCCGAACCTGATGGAGCAGCTCGACAAGGTCGAGGGATGTGTCGGCAGGGCCTATCCGGCCCATGGTTTCTACTGCCTGAGCTACAATCTCACCAAGCCACCCTTCGACAATCCGGTCATTCGCAGGGCCATGCAATACATCATTCCCCGCGAGATGATCCGTGACATCGTGCTGGGCGGTCATGCCGAAAGCGGCGGGTCGGTCATCGCTCCGGTCAACGCCAACTGGCACAATCCGCAGGTGACGGCACCGGCGCAGGATCTCGACATGGCGAGGAAGATCCTCGGCGATGCCGGGTTCACGTGGCAGGGCGGCAAGCTCCATTATCCGGGTTGACCTCAGCCCTCTCTCCATGGCCGCGCATCCGTGCGGTCATGGAGAGACAGGAGGTCGGCGGGTGCGGGCAGGGGAGGTGTCGCAGGGGGTCGCTCTCCTTTTGGCCTGCGTCGCGGATGAAGGGTATCGGATCGTCGGGCAGGCGGGGCCGGTCTACCCCGAGCGGAAGCGTCGTTCGATGTATCGGAGAAGAATTCCGTGAAAGAGTACATTCTCAGGCGGCTTCTATATTCCGCCATGACGCTTCTTGCCATTGCCACCATTCTCTTCGTCATGTTCAGGCTGATGCCCGGCGACCCCACCGCCCAGGTCATATCGCCGGCCCTCGATGAAGTGGCGCAGCGGCGCATGCGCGAGGCGTTCGGGCTCGACCAGCCGATGATCGTGCAGTTCTTTCTCTACCTGAAGAATCTCGTCACCCTGGAATGGGGGCGGTCCTTCACCACCTCGGAAAAGGTCTTCGACATCCTCGTCTACCGCTTCTGGAACACCATGCTCCTGATGGCGGTGGGGTTGCTGCTGACGTTTGCGATCGGCATTTCCGTGGGCATGGTCATGGGCTGGCGGCGCGGCGGCAAGCTCGATCTCGGCGCGACCGTGGTCTCGCTGGTGATGCAGTCCGCACCTCCCTTCATCACCGGCATCCTGCTGCTGATCGTGCTCAGTTACCGCCTCGACCTCTTCCCCACAGGGGGGATGAGCAGTCCGGGCAACCGTCCCGGCGACCTGCTGGATTTCATCGTCTCGGCCGACTTCCTGCATCACCTCGTTTTGCCGACCATCACCATTACTGCCTACTATCTCGCGACACCGATGCTCATCATGCGGGATTCGATGCTCGAAGTGCTGGGCAGCGACTATGTCGAGTTCGCCCGTGCCAAGGGGCTGCCGCCCGGCAGGGTGATGATCCGCCACGCGGCGCGCAACGCGCTCCTGGCCGTCGTCACGATCTTCTCGATCCTGCTGGGCTTTGCCATCGGCGGGCAGGTGATCGTCGAGACCGTGTTCTCCTGGCCGGGCATGGGGCTTGCCATGGTCGAGGCCGCCGCCCGTCACGACTATCCGGTGGCACAGGCCTCCTTCCTCATGCTCGCCGTCATCGTCATCGTCATGAACCTCGTCGCGGACATCTCCTATTGCTGGCTCGATCCGCGTATCAGGCTGGGAAGCTGACATGTCCATCACATCGGTCGAGCTCTGGCAGGTCCGCAGTCCGCTCTCGACGCCCTACCATCTCTCGAAGGTCTACGGCACGCTGACCCATGCCGAGGCGGTGATGGTCAGGATCACCGACGGCGAGGGGAATGTCGGCTGGGGCGAGGCCGATCCCATGCGCCCCTTCACCGACGAAAGTTCCACGGGTGTCTTCGGGTTCCTCACCGAGATCGTCCCCTCGCGGCTGATAGGGCGCGATCCGCAGGATCATGCCGTCCTTCTGGGCGAACTCGATGCGTTGGCTGCGGGTCAGCCGCTGGCCCGGGGTGCGATCGACATGGCCTTGCACGACCTCGTCGCGCGCCGCTCCGGCCTGCGTGTCTGCGATCTTCTGGGAGGTCGGCTGCGGTCCTCCATACCCCTGCTCTGGCCGCTGGGCAGCGAGCCGCTCATGGCGAGCATGGCGGTGGTCGAGGCGAAGGTCGCGCAAGGTTATCGCTCGTTCATGATCAAGGCGGGGTCGCGCGATGTCGGCGAGGATGCGAAGCGGACCCGCGCACTGATCGAGCGCTTTCATCCCGATGTAAGCTTTATCGCTGACGCCAACCAGGGCTGGAGCGAAAGCGAGGCGCTGCGCTTTGTCTCGATGATCGGCACGGCACCGCTTGCGCTGCTCGAACAGCCCGTGGCCCGCACCAATGACGAAGGCATGAAGCGCGTTCGCGAAGCCGCACTCGTGCCGGTTTCTGCCGATGAGGCGGTCTTCTCGCTCGGGCAGGCTGCGCGACTTGCGGCCGATCGCGCCGTGGATGCATTCTCCATCAAGGTTTCGAAAAACGGCGGTCTCGTGCCGGCGCGCAAGATCGCCGCGCTGGCCGAGGGGCACGGCATCGCGATCCTGATGAACAGCATGATCGAATTCGGCGTCACCCAGGCAGCCTCGCTGCAACTGGGCGTGACCCTGCACAACCTTCTCGATGTGGGTCATGCCTACATGTCGGTATTGCGTCTTGAGGGAGACCCGACCGACTTCGCGACCTGTGTCGATGCGGCCGTGGCAACGCTGCCGGACGCCCCGGGACTGGGTGTGCGGGTCGATGCCGGGCAGCTGGGGCGCATCGCCGTCGCCCACGCCCGCATCACTGCCGACGGGACCTCGGGAGTGGCCGCATGACGCCGGTCCGGACGGCCGTGGCCGCGATCGTCAACCAGGTGTCGATCCTGCGCCAGAGCCGCATGGGAACGATCGGTGCGATCATCGTGCTGTTCTACGTGCTGGTGGCGATCTTCGCGCCCATGCTGGCCCCGCACGGTCCGTGGGACACGCTCAAGGATGCGGAGGGCAGGATCGCCTCGCTGCGTTCCCCGTCGCTGGAATTTCCCCTTGGCACCACCTTTCTCGCCCGCGATTTGTTGAGCCAGATGATTTGGTCCGCACGGACCACCATTCTCATCGGGTTGGTGTCAGGGCTGATGTCCATCGTCATCGGCGCCAATATCGGGCTGGTCGCCGGGTATTACGGCGGGCGGATCGACGAGGCGCTGATGCGGTTCACCGACATCGTCTACGGCATGCCGTTCCTGCCGTTCATCATCGTGCTGATCGCCCTGTTCGGAAGGTCCCAGTCCTTTGTCATTCTCGCCATCGTGCTCATCGTCTGGAGGACATCGGCACGTGTGGTGCGTGCCCAGACGCTGGCGCTCAAGCAGCGGCAGTTCGTGCTGGCGGCGCGGGCCCGGGGGTGCGGCGACTTCCGCATCATCTACCGCCATATCATGCCCAACATCCTGCCGCTGCTGCTGCTGTATACAGCCTTCAACATCGCCTGGTCGGTGATTGCCGAGGCTGGTGCGGCCTTTCTCGGTTTCGGCGATCCCGACCACCTGTCATGGGGCGGAATGCTCTACGAACTGTGGATTTCGGGGCAGGTCCGCACGGCCTGGTGGTGGTTTTCCTGGCCGTCGATCGCGATCATCACCCTGGTGAGCGCGCTGGTCTTCGTCTCGCGCGCCTATGAGGAAGTCGCCAATCCTCGCCTGCGCCAACGCTGAGGGGCGACATGCTGCTGGAAATTGAAAATCTCAAGGTGATCTATTCGACCCGCGCGGGACCCGTTCATGCCGTTGACGGTCTCACTTTGTCGATGGACGAGGATGAGGTCGTGGGGCTTGCCGGCGAGTCCGGCTGCGGCAAGACCACCTTCATCAAGGCCCTGCTGCGGTTGATGCCCAGGGGGGCGAGCGTGACCGCCGACAGGCTCCAATGGCGCGGGCGGGATCTGCTGGGCATGGGTGACCGCGAGTTCCGCCGCGAGATCGTCTGGAACGAACTGTCGCTCGTGCCGCAGAGCGCGCAGGCCTCGCTCAATCCTGTATACAGGGTCGGCGACCAGATCGTCGAGGCCATCCGCGAGCATTCGGACCAGTCGCGCAGGCAGGCGGCGGCGCGCGCCGAGGAGATGTTCGACCTTGTCGGTCTCGAACCGGGACTGGTTCGCTCCTTTCCGCACGAGTTTTCCGGCGGCATGCGCCAACGGGCGATGATCGCCATGTCCCTCGCGCTTGATCCGTCGCTGGTGGTGATGGATGAGCCGACAACGGGACTCGATGTGCTCGTTCAGGAGCGGATTATCCGCAAGGTGCGCGAATTGCGTGCCTCGCTGCACAATTCCATCCTGCTCATCACCCACGACATCTCGGTGATCGCCGAAATGAGCGACCGGATCGCCATCATGTATGCCGGTCAGATCATGGAACTGGCCTCGACGATCGACCTGTTCGAGCAGCCGGTGCATCCGTATACCCTTGGGTTGAAAAATGCCTTTCCCAGCATCAGGCAGCTGGGCAGGCCGCTCATTTCGATACCGGGTTCTCCGCCCAGCCTGCTGGGTGGCGTCAGGGGGTGTCCCTTTCGCGCACGCTGTCCCTTCGCCGTCGAGCCATGCGCTGTCGAGCGCCCGCCCTTGCGCGAAGTCGCGCCAGGGCATGCCGTGGCCTGTCACCGCTCGCAGGAAGCCGGGCTGTTCCGTCAACTGGCATCGGAGAAGGCGACATGGCAGTCCTCGAAGTCCGCGGCCTGACCCGTCATTTCGAAGTCCGCCCGGGTCTTCTCCAGCGTCTGGCCGGGTCGGGTCGGGTCAGCACGATCAAGGCGGTGGAGAATGTCAGCTTCTCCATCGACGAGGGGGAGATTCTGGGGCTTGCCGGCGAATCGGGCTGTGGCAAATCGACCACATGCCTGCTGGTCGGTCGTCTCCTCGAACCGACATCGGGCGAGATCCTGTTCAGGGGGCAGTCGGTCGGCAACCTGTCCGGCGACGCCCTGCGGCGGTTTCGCCGGAATGTGCAGATCATCTTTCAGGACCCTTATGAATCGCTGAACCCGCGCTTCACGGTCTTCGACCTGGTGGCCGAGGGACCGCGTGCGCTCGGGTTGTGGGATGAGCGGGAGATCGGCGAGCGGGTGATGCGGACGCTTGAGGACGTCGGCCTGCGTTCAGTGGAGTACAGGGACCGCTATCCGCACGAGATGAGCGGCGGCGAGCGCCAGCGCGTGGGGATTGCCTGCGCGCTGGTCATGGAACCGCGGCTGGTGATTGCCGACGAACCGCTGTCCATGCTCGACGTTTCGATCCGGGCCGACATTCTCGACCTGCTGCGGCGGCTGTCGGAGAGGCTGGGCTTTTCGTGCCTGTATGTCTCCCACGATCTTTCCATATTGTCGAATATCGCCGATCGCTTGATGGTCATGTATCTGGGAACGATTGCCGAGATCGGCCCGGTCCGGGATGTCGTCACGGATCCGCGTCATCCCTATGCCCGGGCGCTCGTGGAGGCCGTGCCGGCACCCGATCCGCGTTACCGGCGGCCGGTGCCCGGGATCGGCGGGGACATCGCGAGGCCCATCGACCCGCCGCCCGGCTGCCGCTTTGCCGGCCGGTGCCCGCATGTGGCCGACATCTGCCGGCGCGATCCCATGCCGCCGCCCCGCCCTGTCGGCGACCGGCATCTGGTGGCCTGTCATCGTCTGGAGACTTTCGATGCAGACAGCTGATGTCGTCGTCATTGGTGGCGGCATCGTCGGTGCGAGCGTGGCCTTCGGACTGGCGAACCTCGGGTTGAAGCCGTTGCTGCTCGATGAGGGCGACAACGCCTTTCGTGCCAGTCGCGGCAATTTCGGGCTCGTCTGGGTGCAGGGCAAGGGGCTGGACTGTCCCGAATACGCCCAATGGTCACGCCATTCTGCCGGTCTGTGGTCCGGTTTCGCGCGGGACCTGCATGAAAGGACGGGGGTCGACACGGGCTATGAGCGGCCCGGAGGCGTGTTGCTGCACATGAGTGCGGAGGAAGCGCATCGGAGCGAGGCGGCGCTTGCGGAGATCCGCCACCAATGCGGGGATCGTCCCTACGAGTACGAGATTCTCGATCGCATGCAGCTCGCGGAGATGCTGCCCGGTCTCGGGCCAACTGTATACAATGGCGCCTATTCGCCGCGCGAGGGGCATGTGAACCCGCTCTATCTGATGCGGGCGCTGCATACAGCCATGCTGGGGCTCGGAGGGACCTATCGGCCGGATCATCGGGTCGACCGGATCGCGCGGGAAGCCGGCGGATATGTCGTCCACAGTTCCGGCGGAATGTTCTCCACCGCGCGGGTGGTCATTTGCGCCGGGCTGGACACCCGGAGGCTGGCCGCGCAGGTGGGGCTCGACGCGCCGGTACGGGCCATCGCCGGTCAGGTTGCGGTGAGCGAACGGGCGGCCGTGACGCTGCCCATGCCGACCAATCTGGTGCGCCAGACCCGCGAGGGCAGCCTGATGGTCGGTTTCACGGTGGATGACCTGGGGCTCGATACCACCACGCGCGTGGACCGCACCCGCAACATCGCAGCACTGGCCGTCCGGGCGTTTCCCTGGCTTGGCGATCTTCGCCTCGTGCGGAGCTGGGCCTGTTTGCGTATCATGACAGGTGATGGTTTTCCCATCTATGATGAGGCTCCGGGCTTTCCGGGAGTGCATGTCGTCACCTGCCACAGTGGCATCACGCTGGCGGCGGCGCATGCGCTGGAGATCGCGCCGTGGATCGCGGGCCGTTCACCCGCCGCGGGACAGGAACGTTTTTCGACCGGGAGGTTCGATGTTCAAGCGCATCGCTGAGGCGGCGGCCACGGTGAATTTCGAGTTCGAGGGGGAAAATGTCGTCGCCGCCGACGGGGACAGCGTGGCGGCCGCGCTTCTGGCGCATGGCGTTCGCCATATGCGTGACAGTGCCGTCAGTGGATCGCCGCGTTCCGCCTATTGTCTCATCGGCGTGTGCTTCGAATGCCTGGTCGAGATCGATGGCAGGCCGAACCGGCAGGCGTGCATGACACCGGTGCGGGAGGGGATGAGGGTCAGGCGGCAGAGGCTGCCGCTGTCGGACGGTGTCGGCTCGCCGGCAATGGACAGCAGGGGAGATGCGCGGTGAGTGAACCTGTTGCCACCGAAGATGAAACCCGCCCCGAGCGTTTCGACGTCGCGGTGATCGGCGGCGGGCCGGCCGGCATGGCCGCGGCCATGGCTGCCGCCGGTACCGGCCTCTCGACGGTGCTGCTCGACGAACAGGCCGCTCCGGGCGGGCAGATCTATCGCTCGATCGAGAAGGTGGACGAGCAGGGGGATCGCATGCGGCAGCTGCTCGGTCCCGACTACGCCCGCGGTGCCGATCTGGTACGCCGCTTCCGCGGGTCGACGGCTGTATACAGGCCGCGCAGCGCCGTTTTCGACCTGTCGGCCGAAGGCGGGATAGGTCTGGTGGGAGAGGGGCGGGCGCAGTGGATCGAAGCCCGTCGCGTGATCATCGCCGCCGGTGCACAGGAACGGCCGGTGCCGGTGCCGGGCTGGACCCTGCCGGGAGTGATGGGGCTGGGGTCGGCCCAGACGGCGCTCAAGAGCTCGGCCATGGTCAGCGATGTTCCCACCGTGATCGCCGGCTCGGGACCGCTGCTCTATCTTGCCGCCGCACAGCTCGTCGATGCCGGCGCACGCATCGAGGCCATCCTCGATACGACGCCTCGTGCCCATTATCTGCATGCAGCTCCCCACCTGCCGCGCGCCTTTCTCGCCGGCCCCGAATTGCGCAAGGGGCTGCATTGGCAACGGCTGCTGAAGTCTTCCGGCATCGAATTCCACACCGCCGTTCATGATATTCGCATCGAGGGCGAACGGCAGGTGAGCGGTCTGCGCGCGCGCGCGGGAAGCTGGGAGCTCCACTATGACTGCGAACTGGTGCTGCTGCATGAAGGTGTGGTGCCGAACACGCAACTGGCCATGGTTGCCGGTGCGGAACACCGTTATTCACGGCTTCAGGCCAGCTGGCAGCCGGTGCTCGATCCCTTCGGCCGGAGCTCGCTCGCGGCGGTCCTCGTTGCCGGCGATGCCTGTGGCATACGCGGTGCGGACATCGCCCATGCGGCGGGCGAACTGGCCGGTCTCGCCGCGAGTGCCGATCTCGGCGCCCTTTCCGGCGATGAACTGGAGCGTCGCTCGGGGGCGTCGCGGCGTCTCATCGCCCGCAAGGCGCCGTTGCGGCGTTTCCTCGACATCCTTTTCCGGCCGCGTGACGAGGTTCTCGTACCGCCCGACGACGCCACGATGGTCTGCCGCTGCGAGGAAGTGACAGCAGGCGAAC
Source organism: Geminicoccaceae bacterium (assembly GCA_020638465.1). Taxonomy (NCBI): domain Bacteria; kingdom Pseudomonadati; phylum Pseudomonadota; class Alphaproteobacteria; order Geminicoccales; family Geminicoccaceae; species Geminicoccaceae bacterium. The sequence continues at coordinate 1,744,843 of JACKIM010000002.1, read as the reverse complement.
TTCGCCAGATCGCGAGCATCGGGTGCAGCGGTCCCAACCAGGCCAAGGCGTTCAGCCGGGCGGGGATGGGGCCCTGCCAGGGGCGGATGTGTTCGCTCACCGTCTCGCACCTGCTTGCCGCCGCCAACCGCCGCGACGTTGCCGGCACCGGCCACATGCGCATCCGTCCGCCGGTCAAGCCGGTCACGCTGGCGGAGCTCGCCTGTATGCAGGGGCTTCCGCCACCTCCCGACAGCGGGCCGATGCTGCCCACGGCTCCCGAGGACGAGGATGCCACCGCATGACCGGGGTCGCATGATCGAGGCCGATGTCGCAATCGTCGGCGGTGGCATCCACGGTTGCTCCACCGCCCTGCATCTGGCCCGGCGCGGTGTTCGCGTCGTGGTCATCGAGCGCGATCATGTGGGCCGCCACGCCTCCAGTGCCAATGCCGGTGGTGTGCGCACGCTGCTGCGGCACCCGGCGGAAATCCCGCTGTCGCTGGAGGCCGATGCGTTCTGGCATCGCATCGAGGCCGAACTCGGCCATGACTGCGGCTATCACGGCGCGGGGCAGCTCGCGGTTGCGCTCAACGATACAACGCTTGCCGAACTGGTCGGGCGCGAGCGGCAGGTGCGCAACCTGGGATATGAACACGAGGAACTGGTGGATGCCGACGAGGTAAGGCGACTCGTCCCGGACATCTGCATGCAGGTGAAGGGCGGGCTCATTGTCCGCAGGGACGGTGCCGCCAGCCCCTTTCACGCTACCCGCGCCTTCCACGATGCGGCCATCGCCGCCGGCGCCCGCATGCTCGAAGGGTGCGAGGTGACGGACATCGAACCCGCTCCCGCGAATGGCTGGATCGTCACCCATCGTCATGGACGCGTGAAGGCTGCATCGCTGGTCAACAATGCGGGAGCCTGGGGCGATCGCATCGCCGCAATGGTCGGAGACTCCATTCCGCTGTTGACCTATCTCCCGATGATGATGGTCACCACGCGTGTCGCACCATTTCTCGAACCGGTCATCATCAGCAGCGACCCGCGCCTCTCCTTCAAGCAGATGCCTAACGGCACCCTGCTGATCGGCGGCGGGCGACGGGCCAGCGGCGACCGCGGGGAACGCCGCTACAGTCTCGATCTGCCGGGCCTGAGCGCCAGCGCGTCCTCGGTGCTCACGCTGTTCCCCAAGCTGCGCGACGTCACCATCGCCCGTGCCTGGGCCGGATTCGAGGGCCTGTTCGCCGATCGCATCCCGGTCATCGGCCCGAGCCCGAACGCGCCGGGCGTGTTCCATGCCTTCGGCTTTTCCGGCCACGGCTTCCAGCTTTCGCCCATCGTCGGCCGCCTCGTCAGCGAACTGGTCCTCGACGGCAGGTCCAGCCTTCCCATCGACGCCTTCAGCCCGACCCGGTTCGACAATCGGGCCTGACCGGCGGCGAAGGCGACGGTCACGGGCGGTTCGTCGCCATGTACACGCCGGACGCGTTGCCGAGCAGCCGGGGGATGTTTCCCTCCCGGGAGAGGAATCTTTCCCCGCAGTTGGAATAATGGTCCTTGTCGCGATAGATCAGGCAGTCACCGACGATCGCCGATCTCGGTTGCGGGAATATGTCCGCGAACTTCACGTAGGAGAACGACGTCTCCGCCCCGATCTTCTTTTTCAGGAACTTTTCGAGATTGCGGAAGATGGTGACCGAGTTCGGATTGACGAATTCCCTGTCCGCGGACACGACGATGTCATCCGGGTCGAAGCGGTACTCCAGGAACGGCCCGAGCCAGACGACGCCGACATCGTGGTTGCGGGCAAGGCCGGACAGGTAGGACATGATCCTGTCGATATTGCGCGCGCTGAACTTGCGGAACTTCCCCTCGAAGGCCTTCTGGTTGTCTTCCCTGCCGCGGCTGTCGAGGACGAGATGCGAACCGGACTGATGGAAGATGACCTTCGAGATCATCGAGCCCTCGTTCCTCAGGAACTTCTCGAAGCTCCGGTACTGGCATTTCGGGTCGCGGTCGTAGGGGCGGCAGCCGCCCCGCGAGACGCCGATCAGGAACTTCGCATCCTTCGAATTCGCAAGAATGTTGTAGACGTTCCCGGCATGCGAATCGCCCAGGATCACGGTGGCCTTTCCATACCGTTCTCGACAGTCTTCCAGCTTCCGCCGATCGAGATATCTCGTGTCCCGAACCGACATCCGGCACGTCCCGGTGGTCATCGCCAGGCCGTTGCGGTTCCCGATCGACGCCTGCACGATCTTGTATTTCCGGAAATAATCGGCGTCGTACTTGTATTTGCGCATCAGGTTCTCGAACCCGGCCGTGCCATGGCCGAGAATGCCGACGGCCGCCAGAGCCAGTGCCCCGGCCGTTGCCGCGCGGAGCGCCACGCGCCGCGGGACGGCCGACATGTTGCGGAACGGCCTTTCCACGAAATACCAGGTCGCCGTCGCAAGGACGAGGGTGGTGGCGATCAGCGCGACCATCAGGGCCGTGCCCGGCTCGTCCATCGAGCGGATGCGGGCGAAGGCGAACAGGGGCTGGTGCCACAGATAGGCGCTGTAGCTGATCAGGCCCATGGTCACCATCGGCCGCGTGGAAAGAAACCGCGCGACGAGGGTGCCCCTGCCGCCGAACACGACGATCAGCACGCTGCCCAGGACGGGAGCGAGGGCGTAGAGACCCGGAAACGGCGTCTTGTCGTCATAGGTCAGGACGGAGACCACGATCGCCGCCAGACCTGCCAGCGACAGCAGGTCGCTGTTGCGAACCCCGTACCGCCTGACGGCGTATGCGGCAAGGGACCCCGCGAGAAGCTCCCAGGCGCGTGTCGGCATCAGGTAGAAACTGGCGGCGGCATCCTGACGCCATGCCCACTCGCTCAGGACCAGGCTGGAGGCCGCAAGGACGGCGATCGTCCAGAAGACCCACCGTCGTCCCAGCGGCCATGTCAGGATGAGCAGGAGCGGGAACACGATGTAGTACTGCTCCTCCACCGCCAGGCTCCAGGTGTGGAGGAGGGGGTTTTCATCGGTCAGCGACGAGAAATACCCGCTTTGTGTCCAGAACAGGATATTCGACGAGAACAGGACGACGGAAACGAGACCCCTGGAGAAATCGTCGAATTCATGCGGCTGCATCCAGAGGAGCGAAAGGGGTATGCAGCACAGCAGCACGAAGAACAGTGCCGGCAGGATCCGCCGCGCGCGCCGCTCGTAGAACCGGGCGATGCTGAATCCGTCATTCTCGAAATCGTCGAGCAGGATCGATGTTATCAGATATCCGCTGATGACGAAAAATACGTCGACACCGACAAAACCGCCTTCGAATGGCCTGAAACCGGCATGAAAGAACATGACCGCAGTGACGGCCAGTGCTCTCAGGCCGTCGATTTCAGCGCGATATCTCAACGGGAAGGACCTCTTGTGACGGGCGCGAGCGACCGTTTTGATGCCATTGCGGTTCGTTGTTGCATATGCGCCGCCGTCGTTTTCCCGTTGGTCTCGCCGGACCTGCATCGAAGGGAACGCAGTCGGCAATGATCAACCCCAAGGGGACAAGCCATTATGATTCGAAATTTTTTACGTTTCAAGAAAAAAAGATATCGATAATTTATAATAAAATTTAATATTTTTATTGATATTGACGGGAATGAAATATTTTGCATTACGAACGGGGGCTGTATTTTGATCTATGTTTATCGGTAGTTTTGCGTATTTTCGGCATGACTGTGCATGTGGTGCGGGCACATATCAGAAGTTGATACATTTCTTATAAATAGGATTTTTTTCTTGACTCTCGTACTGCCCTTCCATCATAACCTCCCCCCATGTCCCATACCCCCGCCACACCCCCCATATTGCCGCGCAAACTCGCCGGCCGGGTCTTTCGCTGGGGCGCGCCTCGTTTCCTGAAGGTGTGCTGGCTGGTGGCGACCGGGCGGCGGGGCGTGCTGTCGGGGCCGCAGGTCCGGCTCGATGTGGCGGAGGTTGACGGGCTGGAACATCTGCCGCATGTGGCGGGTGTCCTGTCGGCGATGCGGGCGGGACTGTCCCCACATGGCGGTCATGGCCTCCGGGCGATCCTCCACCGCCTGCTGCTGTTCCACTCCCGCGACTGGTTCCGCCGGTTGCAGGACAACTCCCTGGCGCAATCCGTCGCATCGGCGGATGGTGCCGAAAGGGCATGGCTGGATCGTGCCGGACGCAGGGGAATGGGGAATGTCATCACCTCGTTGCTGAAGTCGGTGGCCAGAGGGATCGATGTGCCGGATGTCTGCCCGGTGCCATGGTCGCTCACGGAGAACACTCCCGGGGCGGCGAAACCCGCAAGGGCGAGGAAATCCCGCAGCGAGGAGGAAAGGCTCCGCGCAAGGGGACGGTCCCGCCTGTTGAAAAGTCTCCACGAGCATATCCTCGACGCGATGATGACGACCCCGCAGGCGGGTGCCTTCGCGATCTTCGCGCCGGACGAGCTGCGCCTCATCCGCGCGCTCCCGCCCGGTGATTTCCCCGACCTGCCGCCACCGCCCGTGCCGGCGAGGCGGCCGCTACCGGTCTGCAAACCCCACCCCGTGTTCGGAAAATCGCTCTCCGGCATCCCCTGACGCCTTCGTTCGAGTCGATTCTACAGTGGAAATGGTGAGGTTGGAGGCTTCTCCGGGACGCTCACGCGTGACCGACATCGCCGCTGAGGAGCGACGGATCGACGCCGATCCGGGCGAGGGCCTTCTGCCATTTGTTGTCGTGGTCGCCGCCAAAGATGATCTCGTCGTCGGGAGGAGTGAGAAGCCAGCCGCTGGCCTGGATTTCCTGGTCGAGCTGGCCGGGTGCCCAGCCGGCATATCCGAGTGCGAAGACCCGCTGTCTGGGGCCGCTGCCATCGGCAATCGCCTTGAGCACGTCAATGGTGGCGCTCAGGGCGTGGTGTTCGTCGATGACGAGCGTGTCGGGGTGCGAATAGTCCGTCGAGTGAAGGACAAAGCCTCGACTGGTCTCGACGGGGCCGCCGACATGCACGTCGATGTCGCGGGCATCCGGATGGGTCTCGATGCCGAGATGGCCCACGACCTCGGCGAAGTCGAGCTGGTCGGCGACCTGGTTGACGATCAGGCCCATCGCACCCTCGGTCGAGTAGGTGCACAGATAGATGACCGAGTGGGCGAAGCGCGGATCGTTCATGGTCGGCATGGCGACCAGGAGCATGCCGTCGAGGCAGCTGCTGTCGGATGTGCCTCCGTCGGGCGGAGGGGCATGGTGTCGTGCCTTGTCCATGGCCAAGAAATAGTGTGTCGGGGAGACGTCCACAAGCGCTGTCGGTTTTCTCCAAGCAGGATCTTGTCGCAATGCATCGCTTGTTGCATGGTGGGGATGGAGCTGGTTGCTGCGGCTCGTGCCGGCTCCGTCATGGTGGATGTTCGGTGACCGCGGCGAACCGGGAATTGCCAGAAAAGCCGGTAAAAGGAAGCATTCGATGACGATCGAGGTTGGCCAGAAACTACCCGAGGCAACATTCAAGGTCCTCACTTCCGAGGGGCTTGCCGATGTCCGGCTTGCGGACATCACTTCGGGCCGCAAGGTCGTGATCTTCGCGCTTCCGGGAGCGTTCACCCCGACATGCCATGCCAAGCATGTGCCGAGCTATGTCAATCATCATGACGAGATCATCGCCAAGGGTGTCGACGAGATCGTCTGCATCGCCGTCAACGACCCGTTCGTGCTTGATGCCTGGGGCAAGACGCAGAACGTGCAGGGCAAGGTGAGGCTCCTCTCCGACGGCAATGCCACCTTCACCAAGGCGATCGGGCTTTCCTTCGATGGCTCGATGGCCGCCCTGGGGACACGCTCGCGCCGCTATGCGATGATCGTCGAGGACGGCACCGTCGAGTTCCTCGCCGTCGAGGATGCGCCGCCGATGATGGAAGTGACCGGTGCCGACAAGATTCTCGAGGCGCTTTGAGGCGGGCGGCGCCGACCGCCAGCCCTGACGGGACATCGATAGGTTCCAGTGCCGATCACTTTCCAGGCGACCGCGCCCGCATGGTCGGGCTGCGGTCGGGTTTGGAACATGTCGGCGGAGAGGGAAGCGGCGGACCGCGACATGTTCGCGGCCGGTTGCGATGTCCTGCCGCAATGGCTTGCCATTGTCAACCAATAGTTGTATATTATGGATGATTGCTCGCGCTCCGATCTTTATCGACGCGACATCGATCCACGACAGATGCGCGTGGCCCTGCTGGTCGGAGAGGCGGAGCCGCCCGCATGGATCGTCGATTGCTGTCGCCGGGCGCTGGGACTGCCGTTTGTCGACTGTGTTGCCGTCATCGATGCCAGCGGCGGTCGCCCGGTGTCGATCGGGCTTGACGATGCGAGGTCGGCGCGGCTGGTCGATGCGGGCGATCGGGATATCGTCGGTTCGCTCAAGCTCGATGTGGTGATCGACCTCACCCCGGAATCCGGCCCGTGTGCCGTTGCCGCCGCGTCGAGGCGGGGGCTTTTGCGTCTGGAGCGGAACTGGGCGGCTACGGGTCCCCGGGACATCTTTTCCCGGTTTCAGGAAGTGCGTGTCGACGTGCTCCTGCATCGCCCGAAAGGCGGTGATGCGATCGATCCGGACGGCGAGCTGGTCTATCGCAATCATGACGCGGTGCAGCTCTCCATTCATGCCGCGCGGCGTTTCGAGCAGCTTGACCGGGCGTCGGTGCTTTGCCTGGCCCGGGCGTTGCGGCTGTTGCGTCGCGGTGACCTGCCGCTTGCCGCAAGCAGCCGGTCCGGGGATCCGCGGTTCGATGGCGAACCATCCGGGCTGTGGCAGTCGCTGCGCCATGTAGGCGTGTGCGTGCTGGGCAATGTCGAGGCGCGGCGCAACCGTCTGGCATGGCAGCTTGCCTGGCGTCGGGCGGCGGCCGACGATCTGCCGGGTCTTCCCGGCAACGGCATCCGCGACAACCCGTTCCGTCTCGTCGAACTGCCCGATGAGGGGGAAGCTGCCGATCCGTTCATCGTCTCGCACGAGGGGCAGCCGCTGGTGTTCTTCGAGCGGGTTCCTCCGGGCAGCGGGCGCGGTGAACTCGCCTGCGCGCGGCTGGATGCCGATGGACACTTGTGGGAGATGCGCGAGGTCCTGCGCAGGCCCTACCATCTTTCCTATCCGCATGTCTTCGAGGTCGATGGGCAGTGGTGGATGATTCCCGAAACGGGTGAAGCGTCAAAGGTCGATCTTTACCGTGCGGAGCAATTCCCCGATCGGTGGGTCCATGAGCGGACCCTGCTCGAAGGCTTCGTGATGCTCGATTCGACCCTGCACCATCATGACGGCCGCTGGTATCTGTTCGTCACGGTGGATGAATCCGGGCTGGAGCGCGACCAGGCCCTGTTCGTTTTTTCCAGCACCCGGCACATCGGACCGTTCGAGCCCCATCCGCTCAACCCGGTCCGCACCGACATCCGCGTGACCCGGGGTGCCGGGGCCATCATCGAGCAGGCGGATGGCACCCTCCTGCGTCCGGCGCAGGACGGCAGCGGCGGCTATGGCAGCCGGCTCGCCTTCCAGAGGATCACCGAGCTTTCGGCCGATCGCTATGCCGAGGAGTCGGTGGGCGTTTTCCGGCCCGAAGGCATCGCCGGCCTGTGCGGCTGTCACACCTTCAATCAGGCCGGCGGTATCCAGCTGGTCGACGTCCGGCGCCGGCTGCCCAGGCGCTGAGCCCGCGGCTTGGCCGGGGGGCGATTCTCCGGCATGCCTGCCGTTTCAGCCGTCCTTGCGCGGTGCCGCGAGCGGCCATGCCCTGTCGCGGCCCCATTCCAGGATCTGGTGCCGTCCGATCTCCGGGGCGATGTCCTCAAGGGGCCGTACATGGTCCGCGTGGCCGCCCAGGGCGTGGTAATCCTCGCAGGTCAACGTGAATTCTATCGGCGCGACCAGGGCCGGCGTCGGCACGTGGCCGAAGCTGTTGGCCGGCATCTCCATGACATCGACCATGTAGGTGATGCCGCCGCCCGGCCAGACATGGACGGGTGCTCCGCCCGAGGTGACGCGGGTGCGTGCCTTGCGCACCGAGCGGGTGAGGCGGACGGGATTCTCGGTGACGCCCGCGCGCAGCGAGCCACCAGCACCGGCCATGAAGATCACCGAGCACAGGGCGGGCTCGCAGTTTTCGGCGATGCGTTCGGTGACGATGCGCACGGGCCCGGGCTGTTCGGCCTCACACGGTACGAGATCGTCATCAAGTGTGTACCAGGCCGAGTGCTCGCCGGTGGTGCTGACGAACAGCAGGCGCATGCCGGGCCAGGCGGTTGCGGGGTCGATCTTCTCGATGATGCCGAGCGGGTCGGTGATGTTGGTGCCGCCCCAGCCAAGCCCCGGTTCGGCAACCTGGAAATACCGGCCCGGGGTCGAGCGGCGCCCCCGCACGCGCACGCCGGACGGCTTCATGCCGAGGAAGCGGCCGGCCTGATGTTCGGTGAGCACGCCGGTTATGTGGTCATCGACCACGATCACCTCATCGACATGCCCGTGCCACTGGCGGGCGAAGATGCCGATGGTGGCGGACCCGCAGCCGACCCGCATGCGCTCCTCGCCCTTGCCATTGACGACGGGCGGCTTGCCCGCCTCGACGACGAGCTCCGCACCGCCGTCGACGGTCACGCTCACCGGCTCGCGGTTGAGGAGCGACAGCATCGAGGCGCAGGTGACGCGACCCTCCTTCTTCGAGCCGCCGGTGAGATGGCGCACGCCGCCCAGAGACAGCATCTGCGAGCCGTATTCGGCGGTGGTGACATGACCGATCTGCTCACCCTCGACCCTGACGGCGGCGGTCTCGGGGCCGACATAGCGATCGGTGTCGATCTTCACCTTTATTCCACAATAAGAGAATATCCCTTCTGTGACGACCGTGATGGTGTCGATGCCCTCGATCCGCGTCGAGACGATGAAGGGCGCGGGCTTGTAGTCGGGATAGGTGGTGCCGGCACCGATGCCGGTGAGGAAGGTCGAGCCGTCGCGCAGGAGACCGCCATCCCAGTCCTGCCCGCCGAGAAACGGCACCATGTCCCGACCCTCCTCGACGGCCCTGCGGGCAAGGACGATGGGATCGAGACGGGCCAGGCGTCCATCGACATTGCCATAGCGGTCGCAGGCGCCGCTGCGGCCGGGACGGATCCGGCACAGGACCGGACAGGCGTCACAGGTGACGAGATCGCCACCATCATCCGGATTGCTCATGCTACCTCCCGCACTTTGTCATCGACTATAGCGGGCAGCCGTGCGCCGTCCAGTTCCCGCGTCTTCGCGGAAAATCAGCCGTTGAAGTCGTCGTCGTCGCCCATGGTGACATTGACACCACCGACGCCGGCCTCGCGGCGGGTGTCGAAGTTCCAGCAGAGGCCGGCGGCAATGACAGCGCCGATGACCACGAGGACGAGCCAGAAGACGATCTCGAAGATCGTCCAGTAGGTGAAGGTGGTACCTGCCAGCCAGTTCATCGCGAGCATGACGATGGCGACCGGTGCACCGATCATCACCGCCTTCTTGAGAAAGGTGATGAACGCCCAGCCCCGGTTGAAAGCCGTCAGGCCCAGCCAGGCCTTGCGATAGACGGCATAGCCCAGGTAGATCGTCGCGGCACCGATGACGATGCCGAGGATCGCCTTGGCCTGCCATGGAAAATTCATGCCCAGAATGGTGTGATAGCCGGGCATCTGCGTGATCGCCCACCAGATCAGTTCGAGCCAGCTTCCACCGACCGGATTTTCGCGCCAGAGATCGGTGAAGTCGAAAAGGTTGTTCAAGAGCAGATAGTTCTTGATCGCCTCGAAGCGATAGAGAACGAGCGGATTGATGATGGCGAATGTCGCCAGAATGGATGAGACATAGCGCCAGCGACGCTCGCTGTCCGTCAATCCGTAAGAGCCCTGCCGCCGCGACGATGACATGAATTCACCTCGATGATGATGCTTGTCTGCCGACCGCGGTTATTCAACCTGCGGTTCACCCCTTGCTACGCTGCCCTTTGCCCCGCGTCAAATGCAAGGGCCGTCCCGAACGAATGAACCCCGCCCTTGCGGACGGGGTTCGTTCAGCGGATCCGGGTGGAAGCCGGAATCAGCAGTCGTAGTAGAGAACGAATTCGTAGGGGTGCGGACGCAGCCGGATCGGGTCGAGCTCGGCCTCGCGCTTGTAGGCGATGTAGCTCTCGATGAAGTCGAGGGTGAACACGTCGCCGTCGAGCAGGTACTCGTGGTCGTCCTCCAGGCACTTGATCGCGTCGGAAAGCTGGCCGGGAACCGTCGGGATCATGGCTGCTTCCTCGGGCGGCAGGTCGTAGATGTTCTTGTCGATCGGCTCGCCCGGGTCGATCTTGTTGCGGATGCCGTCGAGGCCGGCCATCAGCATCGCCGCGAAGGCGAGGTAGGGATTGGCCGACGGATCGGGGCAGCGGAACTCGACGCGCTTGGCCTTGGGGCTGTTGGAGTACATCGGGATGCGGCAGGCGGCGGACCGGTTGCGCAGCGACCAGGCAAGGTTCACCGGCGCTTCGTAGCCCGGCACGAGACGGCGGTAGGAATTGGTCGTCGGAGCGGCGAAGGCGAGGATCGAGCCCGCATGCTTGAGCAGGCCGCCGATGTACCAGCGGCACATCTGCGACAGGCCGGCATAGCCGTTGGCATCCGCGAACAGCGGGTTGCCGTCCTTCCAGATGGACTGGTGGCAGTGCATGCCGGAGCCGTTGTCGCCGAAGATCGGCTTGGGCATGAAGGTCGCCGTCATGTTGTGCTCGCGCGCGACGTTCTTGACGACGTATTTGTACTTCATCTGATGGTCGGCCATCGCCAGCAGCGAATCGAACTTCATGTCGATCTCGCACTGGCCGGCAGTCGCCACCTCATGGTGATGGCATTCGACGGTCAGCCCGATCGACTGCATCACCAGCGCCATCTCGGCCCGCAGGTCGTTGAGCGAGTCGGTTGGCGGGCAGGGGAAGTAGCCTTCCTTCGGGCGGATCTTGAAGCCCAGATTGGCGCTGTCCTCGTCGCGCATGGTGTTCCAGTGCGCCTCGACCGAGTCCACCTCGTAGTGGCCGTAATGGCCGGTCTGGCCGTAGCGGACATTGTCGAACACGAAGAACTCGGCTTCCGGGCCGAAGAAGGCGGTGTCGCCCAGGCCGGTCGATTTCAGATGCTGCTCGGCCTTGATCGCCATGCCGCGCGGGTCGCGGCTGTAGAGCTCGCCGGTCACCGGGTCGGCCACCGCGCAGATCATGACCAGCGTCTTGTGCTGGGCAAACGGGTCGATGAAGGCGGTCGTGGCATCCGGCAGCAGCAGCATGTCGGATTCCTGGATCTGCTTGAAACCCCGGATCGACGAGCCGTCGAAACCCATGCCGTCGGTGATGTTGTTCTCCTCGAACACGGCGGCGGGATAGGAGATGTGGTGCCAGGTGCCGGGAACATCGGTGATGCGGAGATCGACCATCTCCACATCCTCGTCCTTGATCGCCTTGATGACGTCGGCGGGGGATTTGCATCCCAGGGTCATGTTGACTTCCTCTCTGTTGAACGGGCGGCCTCGGCAGCCCGGTTGGCCCTGTGCGCGCGGTTCAGTCGAAACCTGTCCGCGCACGATTCTCGCTACTGAAAACGGTAATGGCCGGCTGGCGGGATCAGAGTGCGTCGGGTCCGCGTTCGCCGGTGCGAATCCGCACGGCATCGTCCACCGCGAGCACGAAGATCTTGCCGTCGCCGATCCTGTCGGTCTTGGCTGCCTGCTGGATCGCCTCGACGGCACGCTCGACGAGACCGTCGTCGACGACGATCTCGATCTTCACCTTGGGCAGGAAATCGACGACATATTCCGCACCACGATAGAGTTCGGTGTGCCCCTTCTGCCGGCCGAAACCCTTGACCTCGGTGACGGTCATGCCCTTGAGGCCGACTTCCTGCAGGGCTTCCTTGACCTCGTCCAGCTTGAACGGCTTGATGATCGCCTCGATCTTCTTCATGCCTGAGCGCTCTCCCGCATGCCGTGTTAACATCTGCCTTGACCAATGCACCAATCGTGCCAACTGCGATGATCCGCGGACGTGGCCGGACCATGGCAGGCTTTCCCGGCAGACTGCCCAGGAAACAGGCAGTTCTGTTGCCTGAAAAACAGGCAGAATGCCTAAAATAAAGGCGCTACAGCGTCACCGACATGCCGCCGTCGACGACAAGCGTATGACCGTTGACATAGGCCGCAGCATCGCTGGCGAGGAAGACGGCCGCTCCGCCCAGTTCCTCCGGCTTTGCCCAGCGGCCCGCCGGAGTGCGCCGCTCGACCCAGTTCGTGAAAGTCTGGTCATCGAGCAGGGCCGTGTTCATCTCGGTGCCGAAATAGCCCGGTGCGATGGCATTCACGGTGATCCCGTCCTTGGCCAGTTCCGCCGCGAGCGAGCGGGTGAGCCCGTGCAGGCCGGCCTTGGCGGCGATATAGGCGTGGACGGTGGGGCGGGCGGTGATCGCGGTGATCGATCCCGTCTGGATGATCCGGCCGTAGCGCCGGGGCAACATCACCCGGGCCGCCTCGCGCGCGAGGCTGAAGCAGGCCGAAAGATTGGTTGCGAGCACCCGCTCGAAATCCTCGTCCTGCCATTCGGTGACCGGGACCCGGTGCTGGATCCCGGCATTGCTCACGAGAATGTCGAGCTGGCCGTGTTCCGCGACGATGGACTCGATGCCCTTGCGCGGGGCTCCGCGCTCGGCGACGTCGAAGGCGCATGTGCCGGCACGGCCACCCTTGTCGCGGATACGGGCGGCTGCTTCCTCAAGACTGGAGGAGGTGCGGCCATTGAGAACGACATGCGCACCCTGGGCCGCGAGCGCGGCGGCCATGGCAAAACCGAGCCCGCGCGACGCTCCGGTGACGAGCGCGACGCGGCCGTCGAGCGAAAACATGTTCGACATGATCGAAGATCCTCCCCGGTACTGGATGAGTGCCGGTTGGCGCGGTATCGGGCCGACGGGCATGCTGGTGTGTTGCGATATGTCGACCGACTTGTAGCGTCGTCCATCGGGAGAGGGAAAGGGTGAAGCTCGATGGTGTCGACCGCAACGGGCCCGTTGTCGCCCCGTTCGGCCGGCCCGTCGCGTTCTTGCGCGGCTGTCCCGGCTTCGGACTGCCGTCGCGTGCGCCGCGCGACAACCTCCGGATGCGGGGGCCGCAGGTTCAGCGTATGAGGCCGCCGGCCCGGGCCTGCTCGTCGAGCCTCGCCTGCGCCTGCTCGTCATCCCTGAAATGGCTTCGGGCCCTTTCGTAGGCTGCCATCGCCGCGTCGCGCTCGTCGAGAACGCCATAGGAGCGCATGAGCATGATCCAGCCCTGCAGGTCGCCGGGCTCCGAATCGAGCCGGTCCGCCAGCCCGCTGACCATGCCGCGGATCATGTCCTTCTGTTCGTCGGGCGTCATCTGCTGCGCTGCCGCCACCTGTTCGGCGGTCGGTCCCCGCGGCACTGCGCCCCCGGCATCGAAGAGCTGCTGTTCGGCCCGGGCTATCTGCTGCTGAACGAAGGGTGCGCCCTTGTAAACCTCCTTGACCCGCGTGATCGCCTGCCTTGCCGCATCATCGTTGCCGCGGGCCATTTCCAGCCGCGCGAGCTGGAGCCATCCCTGGAAGTCCTTCGGCGAGGCTTCGAGCTTGCGGCGCAGCGCATCGGGATCGCTGCCGGCAGGATCGGCCTGCGGTGCGGCGGCCACCTGCGCGGGGCGCGGTTCGGGGATGACTACGGCGGGATCCCGCCCCAGCGAGTTGGCCAGATTGACCAGGCCATCGTGCACTGTCGGCATCCACGGAGCATCGGCCGGGCTGTCGCGGTAGAGCTCCTGCCAGATCGTCAGCGCATCCTCGAATTCGCTGTTCTGGGCCGCTGCGAGGCCGGTATAGTACCGGGCGCGCGGGTCGTCCGGTTGCAGGTCGAGGACGTGCCGGAAGGCATTTCCGGCATCGGGATTGACGGTGCCGCCCGCAGCGTGGACGAGCGCCTCGCCATAGGCTCCCCATGGAGCCGGGTTCCCCGGATCGAGCTCGGCCGCCTTCCTGTAGGCCTCCGCCGCCTTGTCGAAGCGTTCGAGGATCTGCTGGGACTGGCCCAGAACCCACCATTCCTGTGCGGTGCCGCCACCGGATTCCAGCCTCTCCTGCAGTTCCTCGGTGCGCTGGAGCATGGCATCGGCATCCGCAGCCTGCATGTGCGGGTTCGCGGTCTCGCGCGACGCAAAGGGCATGTCGCGGTAGCCGATGTCGCCGAGCGACAGGTAGATGAGCAATGCGACGGCGGGGACCAGGGCTGCCGTGACCGCCACGAGAGCCGCCGACAACGGGCTCGCGGTGGCCCGGATGCGCTTGCGTTCGTCGATCGCCAGCATTCGCCGCTCGATTTCGATGCGCGCCGCACGGGCCTCTTCGGCATTGATCCGCCGCTCGTCCCGCTCGCGGTCAAGTTCATGCAGCTGGTCGCGGCATACGGCCAATGCTGCCGCAACTTCCTCGTTGCTGTCGAAACCGGTGCGGTTCTTGCGCGAGAGCAGCGGGGCGAGCAGCAGGAGCATGGCAAGAGCGGCGAAACCGGCAGCGGTCCACCAGAAGAAATTCATGACCTCGACGTCTCCAGAGTCCTGAGAGTCCTGATGCGGCGCAGGCAGGTGCGCGGTCCTTCACGGGAAGGCACTATGCCCGCAGGACGGGGCAGCCGACAGCTTCATGACGTCACACCCGCGACAATGTGATTTTTCAATGCGGAATTCCTGCGGTTCGTATCGTCGCGGGCTATCGGCAACGCCGTCGCGCGCTGCTATAGCCGTGGTCCATGATGGATGCACAGCTCATGGCCGAGTTTTCGGCCCTTCTTAAGGTCGTTCTGATCGACATCGTCCTGGCCGGCGACAATGCCGTCGTGGTCGGCCTGGCGGCTGCCGGTCTTGCCCGGGACGAAAAGCGCAAGGTGATTTTCTGGGGAATCCTGATCGCCTTCGTCATGCGCGTCCTGTTTGCGATCGTCGCCCTCGAACTGCTGGCGATCATCGGTCTGTTGCTGGCTGGCGGCATTCTCCTTCTGTGGGTCGCCTGGAAGATGTGGCGCGAGTTGCGCGGCGGCGCGCTCGATGCCGGCGATATTGCGGATCAGGCGAAGGGGGACCATGCCGGCGGCAAGACGATGAGGTCGGCGATCATGCAGGTGGCCCTTGCCGACATATCGATGTCGCTGGACAATGTCCTGGCGGTAGCAGGCGCCGCGCGCGACCACATGACCGTGCTGGTCGTCGGCCTGGCACTGTCGATCGCGCTGATGGGCATCGCCGCCAATTTCATCGCCCGTTTCATGGAAAAACATCGCTGGATTGCCTATGTCGGCCTGGCAGTCGTGCTGTGGGTCGCGATGAGCATGATCTATGAAGGCGGCATGGAAGTGTTCCACGCCGTTTCCGAAACGCCGGCGGCGACATCATCGGCAACACAGTAGACATTCCAGCTCTGGCAGAAGTCTCCGGTTCGCAGAAGTCCGTTCGGCAGGATTTTCAGGTCTTTGCAACGAAAGAAGCGGGGCCGGAGCCCCGCTTCCGCGATTGTTCAGGATGATTCCCGGACTCAGGCGGCGACCCTGATCCCGGCCGCGCCGACGCCTTCTTCCACATGGCCTTCGTACTGGGCGAAGTTTGCGGCGAAGCGGGCGGCGACGTCACGTGCCGAGGCATCGTAGGCGCTGGTGTCGGCCCAGCTGTCGCGCGGCCGCAGCAAACGCGAATCGACGCCCTGGCAGGCCTTCGGCACCGTGAGGCCGAAGACAGGGTCCCTGTCCATCTCGGCGTGGGCCAGGTCGCCCGAAAGGGCAGCGGTGAGCAGGGCACGGGTCGCCTTGATCGGCATGCGCGAGCCGACGCCGTATTTCCCACCTGTCCAGCCGGTATTCACGAGCCAGCAGTCGACATCATGCGCGGTCATCATCTGCCGCAGCAGCTCGGCATAGGCGCTGGGATGCCGAGGCATGAACGGCGCGCCGAAGCAGGCCGAGAAGGTGGCCTCGGGCTCGGTGAGGCCCCGCTCGGTTCCCGCGACCTTGGCGGTATATCCCGAGAGAAAGTGGTACATTGCCTGCTCGGGGCTCAGCCTGGCGATCGGCGGCAGCACACCGAAGGCGTCGGCGGTCAGCATGATGATGTTGCGCGGGTGGCCGGCAGTGCCCGTGGCACTGGCATTGGGGATGAAGTCGAGCGGATAGCAGCTTCGGGTATTCTCGGTAAGACTGCCGTCGTTCCAGTCGGCGGCACGCGTCCGCGGGTCGAGCACGACGTTTTCGAGAATGGTGCCAAAACGGGAGGATGCCGCGAAGATCTCGGGTTCGGCGCCGGCGTCGAGCCGGATCACCTTGGCATAGCAGCCACCCTCGAAGTTGAAGATGCCATTCGGCCCCCACCCGTGCTCGTCATCGCCGATCAGCGTGCGCATCGGGTCCGCCGAGAGCGTCGTCTTGCCGGTGCCGGACAGGCCGAAGAACACGGCCGGGGAACCGTCGGCTCCGACATTGGCTGAGCAGTGCATCGGCATGACACCGCGCTCGGGAAGGATGTAGTTCATCACCGTGAAGATCGACTTCTTGATCTCCCCGGCATAGGCGCTGCCACCGATGAGAACGAGCCTCTGCTCGAAATCGATGGCGATCACGGTCGAGGAATGAGTGCCGTCGACGGACGGATCGGATAGGAACCCGGGAAGTTGCAGCACCGTCCAGTCGGGCGTGAAGCGCTCCAGCTCGTCGCGTTCGGGGCGGATGAACATGTTGCGGGCGAAGAGGTTGTGCCATGCCTGTTCGGTAATCACCCTGACCTTGAGGCGATGCTGCCTGTCGGCCCCGGCGTGGAGGTCCTGGACGAACAGTTCGCGACCCTTGATATGGGCCATGGCACGCTCGACCATGCCGCGCATGCGTGCGGGGTCGAGGGCGCGATTGGCCTTCCAGTCGATGGAATCCTCGATCGAGGGGTAGCGGACGATGTGCTTGTCCCGGGGCGACCGACCGGTGAACTGGCCGGTCCGGGCCGTCAGTGCACCGTCAGCACTGAGTTCGGCTTCGCCGCGGCACACCGCCATGCTGACCAGCACGGCCGGTGCGAGGTTCCTGTGAACGGTACCTGGCGTCGCTGTGGCAAGGATGTCGACGCTATCACTCATCCTGATGATCCTTCTTCACGCAATTGTTGGGGGTGAGTATTTCGTCCCGGGGGGTGGACGATCTCAGTGGGGTCGTGCTCCCGTGTTCAGGAGTTGTTCAAAGGACTCCGGTTGATGGCTCGGGGTGTCCAGCCAGAGTCTTCCGATTGAACCTTCATGACGCAGGTCGATGCCGTCGGGGTCGATCCCGCTGACCGTGAATTTGCCGCACTCCATGCCGTGAAAGCCGGCCTCGATCGCTTCAAGGCGGGCCATATCGACATCGGCCAGCAGGATGTCCGCCGTCCTGAGCCACCGCGCCTTGCCGAAGCCCTCGACCAGATGGGCATGGCGGCCGTCGACGGCATAGATGTTGAAATCGGCGAATTCGGCGTAGATGGAAGCCGAGGGGTGGCGGGCGATGAAGCGCCTCTCGTGGCGTCCTTCCCCACTTCGGGCAAGGCTCCCCTGCACGGTCAAACGGGCCCCGTCCGCGGGAATGTCCCGTTCGCGCGTGGCATCGAACAGGAGCGAAATCCGGGGATCGGCCCTGACGTTCAGGGTATGTTCGGAGAGGTCCGAAAGCAGGAGGACCGGTGTGGCATCAAAGTCGAGCGCCACCGGCACGAAAGACACATAGGGCTCGCCGGTACGCCTGTCGATGGTCCCAAGCGCCGCGATAGGCGTACGGCGCATGATCCACCGGGCTGTCCGGGTCTTCTCATCCGATTGCGGGCTCACGTCGCAGGCTCACCTCGAAAATCATGTCGCAGCATCGCACGACACGGTGTCTTGGCGTCCATACCCCACTCCCTTCATGCGTAACCGGATATCCGCATTTGGCAAGGGTTGTTTACCCTCGCGGCAGCCTTGCGTGATCGCAGCTTATTGTCACATGCGGGTCTCCACCCTATGAGCATGGCATCTCCCGCTGTCCGCCGGTCCCGGCCGGCTCGCTGCCCGACGCGCCGGACCCGGACCGTGCCACCCTTGCCCTGGATCGACGATGAAGCCACTCAAGCCTCCCCTGCGCTACCTTGCCGAACGAGCGAAAAACGGTGTCCCGGTGCCGCTTGCGGACGATATCTACTGGGTACGGGCCGCACTTCCCTTCGCCCTCGACCATGTCAACATCTGGCTGCTGCGCGATGCCGAAGGCTGGACCGTCATCGACTGCGGCTATGCCGACGACTGGACGCGCTCGATGTGGGACGGGCTGCTTTCGGGCCTGCTTGCCGGCCATCCGGTGCGCAGTGTGGTGGCGACGCACTTTCATCCCGACCATGCCGGTCTCGCCGGCTGGCTCGTCGAGCGCACCGGTGCCGAACTGGTCATGTCGCGAAGCGAGTGGCTCACCACGCGCATGCTCAAGCTCGACGACACCGAGGACTTCAACGAGGCCGGGGTGATCTACGACCGTCAGGCCGGCCTCGACGAGGAGATGGTGGAAAAGCGCCGGCAGCGTGGCAACCGCTACCGTCTGGGCGTCAGTCTTGCGACATCCCGTTACCGGCGCCTGCGCCATGGCGACACGCTGCCGATGGCGGGCTCGTCATGGAAGGTAATCGTCGGCGAGGGGCATGCGCCCGAAATGCTCACGTTTCACAGCGCCGAGCGCGGCATGCTGATCACCGCCGACCAGATCCTGCCGCGGATCACGCCGATCGTCGGGGTGTGGCCATCTGCGGCCGAAGACGATCCCCTTGGCGATTTCCTCGCCTGCATCGACAATTATCGCGATATCGATCCGGACATCGCCGTGTTGCCGTCGCATGACGGCCCGTTTCACGGGCTGCATCCGCGCCTCGACCAGCTGGCGGCGCACCATGAGGAACGATGCGAGACGACGCTGCGGGCCTGTCGCGAACCGGCAACCGCCAGGGCAGTCATGGGCGCGCTGTTCCGGCGCGAGGTCGACATGCATCAGCTGGGTTTCGCCGTGGCCGAGACGCTGGCCCATCTCAACTACCTGTGCCGGAACGGGCGGGTGCGGCGGCATCGTGAAGAAGGGCAGGCCGACCTCTACGAGTCGGCCTGAGCCGTCTCGTCAACGTGTTGACGAGACATTTTTAATCATTCGCCTGATCATTCGTCGAAGACAACCTGAACCCGCCGGTTCTGCCGGCCCTTCTTCTCGATCTTGGCGACACGCACCCGGCCGATTTCTCCGGTCGAACGGACATGGGTTCCGCCGCAGGCCTGCAGGTCGAGGCCATCGATCTCGACGAGACGCACCATGCCGGAACCGCGCGGCGGCTTCACCGACATGGTCTTGACAAGTTCCGGCCGGGTATCGAACTCGTCGTCGTCGATCCAGTAGGCGCGAACGTCGTGGTCCTCCGCGATCCAGCGGTTGAGCTGCCCGGTGAGGTCGTCCTTGTCCAGTGTCGGATCGGGGATATCGAAATCGAGCCGGCCCTTGCCATCGCCGATGCTTCCGCCGGTGACGCTGCCGTCGACGGCGCGGCACAGCAGGTGGAGGCAGGTATGCATCCGCATCAGCCGGTGCCGGTGGGGCCAGTCGAGCCGGACCTCGACCATGCTTCCGGGTTCCGGCAGATCGCTCCCGTCCCCGAGAACGTGGTCGATGCTGCCGGGGTCGGTGCCCTTGCGCGTGTCGAGGACGGCCATCGCGGCGCCATTGACGAGGAGTTGTCCCCGATCCCCCGGCTGGCCGCCTCCCATCGGATAGAAGACGGTCCGGTCGAGACGGACAGAACTGCCGTCGACAGCGGTAACCGTCGCCATGCAGTTCTGGAGGTAGGCATCCTCGCGGAACAACTCCTCAGTCATGTCCATTCCCCGGTCTATCCTCTCGCGGCGCGCGGCAGGCAGGTGATGTCGTGATCGAGGTAATGGCCGCCGCGCTCCGCCTTGGTGGCGAGATAGGCCTGATTGTGCGGGTTGGCCGCAAAGGCGTGCGGCACCCGTTCCGCCACCTCGATGCCGTGACGCTGGATCATCGATACCTTGGTCGGGTTGTTGGTCAGCAGGCGAATGCGGTGAATGCCCATCTGTTGCAGCATGATGGCGGGCATCAGCCAGTCGCGCTCGTCGGCGAGAAAACCAAGATGCTCGTTGGCCTCGATGGTATCCAGCCCCTCGTCCTGCATGCGGTAGGCCCGCAGCTTGTTGACCAGCCCGATTCCGCGGCCCTCCTGCGCGAGGTAGAGGACAATCCCCGAACCTTCCTCGGCGATGCGGCGGATCGCTCCCTGGAGCTGATCTCCGCAATCACAGCGAAGGGACCCGAGCAGGTCGCCCGTGAAACAGGATGAGTGAAGCCGGCAAAGCGGCGGCTTGCCGTCGTTTTCCGGGTCGATCTCGCCAATGCGGATGGCCACATGCTCGATGCCGCCATAGCTGGCGCGAAAGGCAATGAGGCTGGCATTCTCGGCGCCGTGCATGGGGAGCCGCGCCTCGACGACCGGCCGCACGCTGCGCGCCTGCGCCTCACGGAATCCGAGGACGTCGTCGATCGATACGCTTGTGGCAATATTCCCGTTATCGGCGACATCTTCGATCAATGCGGCCGGCAGCAGACCGGCGAGCTTGCACAGTTCGATGGCGGCCGCGTCCACCGCATCGCCGCGACTTGCGTGACGCATCAGTTCGGGCAGCCCGTCACGGCCGGAGGTGCTGGCAATCCACGTCGCCACGCTGGCGGGGCGAATTGTCGCATCGACCGTCACCCGGCGCATTGTCCAGCCGCGACGGGATTCGGCGCGGTCGAGTGCCTCGACAGTCTCGCCGGGCGCAGCGACCACGCCGGCCGGAAGCGTGGCCTGCCACGGCTGCGAGAGCTCGAGGCCGTCACAGAGTTCGAGCGCCCTCACGGCGATAGCATCGTTGAGGGCTATCGAACGCCCGGCCCGAAGCAGGCATGTCGCGACCTCGACCCGCTCCAGGATCGGTTGCCGTCGCGCAGGGACCGAAGCGATATGGGCCGGTGGTTCGTGGATGGCGCCGTTCATGCGTTCATCGCCGAACAGCGTATTTGTTCCCGAAAGTTTTGCCGACAAGCGTTTGTTTTCCCTCGTCAAGAGTTGTGCGTTCCCATCGCCGGACGGCGAAATCGGGCTATCGGGTTTACATCTGGCGTGTCATTCATTAGCCCTAGGAAGCGAAAATGCAGCAACATCGTTCCGCAGCCTAACCCATGATCCTTTTCCGGCTGCGGGCGGAATGCCGCGACAAGAACCAGCAAGTTGGATGTTTCCGGCATGGCAACAGACGTGAACTCCTTCGTTCGTTTCGTCGACGTCCAGAAAAGCTACGACGGCGAGACGCTGGTCGTTAAGAATCTCAACCTTGATATAGCGCAAGGTGAGTTCGTTACCATGCTTGGACCATCGGGTTCGGGCAAGACAACGTGCCTCATGATGCTCGCCGGCTTCGAAACTGCCACGCATGGCGAGATCTTCCTCGATGGCGAGCCGATCAACAACGTTCCGCCGCACAAGCGCAACATCGGCATGGTATTCCAGAACTATGCGCTGTTTCCGCATATGACGGTGGCCGAAAATCTCGCTTTCCCGTTGCAGGTTCGCAAGCTGTCGCGCGGTGAAACCGGGGAGCGGGTCAAAAGGGCGCTCGACATGGTCCAGCTCAGTGCATTCGGTGCACGCCGGCCGGCCCAGTTGTCCGGCGGTCAGCAGCAGCGCGTGGCGCTGGCCCGTGCTCTCGTGTTCGAGCCCAAGCTGGTTCTCATGGACGAGCCCCTTGGCGCGCTTGACAAGCAGCTGCGCGAAACGATGCAGTACGAGATCAAGCATATCCACGAAAACCTTGACGTCACCGTCGTCTACGTCACCCACGACCAGTCCGAGGCACTGACCATGTCGGACAGGGTTGCGGTGTTCAATGACGGCGTCATCCAGCAACTCGCCCCGCCGGACCAGCTCTACGAACAGCCCGAAAACTCCTTCGTGGCCCAGTTCATCGGCGAGAACAACAAGCTGGTGGGGCGGATCACCGAGATCGGTGACAATGTCTGCAGTGCCGAAGTGGCCGGTTCCATCGTTCGCGCGCGTCCGGTCAATGTCGGAGGGGCGGGCAGCCGCACGACCCTGTCCCTGAGGCCGGAGCGGGTGTTCATCAACCCGCAGGACGGCTCGATGCCCAACATCTTCGATGCCCAGGTCGAGGAGCTGATATTCCTTGGCGATCATATCCGTACGCGGCTGAGCGTGTGCGGCAACGATGAATTCATCGTCAAGGTTCCCAATGCCAGCGGCCATCTGCACCTCAAGCCCGGGGAGCATGCGAGGGTCGGCTGGCAGATAGAGGATTGCCGCGCCCTGGATGCGGCGTAATCCGCGTGACCGGATCGATTCCCTTCCGGTCCGGCTGATGTACCCCAAGCCTGATAGGAGGCATGATGACTTCCCCCAAATCCCTCAAGATGGCTCTTGCGACGAGTATCCTCGCCCTGTCCGCTGCCAGTGCGTCGGCAGCCGACGTCGAACTGAATGTCGTCTCCTGGGGCGGTGCCTACACCCGAAGCCAGATCAATGCCTACGAGAAACCGTACATGGCCGAGCATCCCGAGGTGCAGCTTAACTCGGTCGACTACAGCGGCGGCCT
The DNA here is from genome assembly GCA_020638465.1 of Geminicoccaceae bacterium. NCBI lineage: Bacteria > Pseudomonadati > Pseudomonadota > Alphaproteobacteria > Geminicoccales > Geminicoccaceae > Geminicoccaceae bacterium. The sequence continues at coordinate 1,722,100 of JACKIM010000002.1, read as the reverse complement.
GGCCGAGGTGCGGGCCCAGACCGAAGCCGGCAATGTGACATGGGATCTCGTCGATGTCGTGGTCGCCGATGGCATCACCGGCTGTGACGAGGGGCTTTTCCTGCCGGTCAACTTCGATACCGATCTCGATCCTGCTCCTGATGGAACACCTCCGACCGAAGATTTTCTCGAAGGAACACTGGTCTCCGACTGTTTCATTCCGCAGATCATCTACTCGACGGCTTTTGCCTATCGTACCGATGCGTTCCAGAACGGCGAGCAGCCGAAGACCATGGCTGATGTTTTTGATCTGGAGAAATTCCCCGGCAAGCGCACGTTGCAGAAATCGCCGGTCAACAATCTCGAATGGGCGCTGATTGCCGACGGTGTACCGGTAGGGGAGGTCTATGATGTCCTCGACACTCCCGAAGGCGTGGATCGCGCGTTTGCCAAGCTCGATACCATCAAGAGCGAGGTCATCTGGTGGACCGAGGGAGCGGTTCCCGCCCAGTTGCTCGCCGATGGCGAGGTCGTCTTCGGTACCGGCTTCAACGGGCGCCTCTTCTCGGCGATCGAGGAGGAAGGCCAGCCGCTGGCGATGATCTGGGACGGGCAGGCGATGGACATCGACGGTTGGGCCATTCCCGCGGACGGTGCGCATATCGAGGACGTCAAGAAGTTCCTCCGCTTCGCGACGGACACCCAGCGCCTTGCCGATCAGGCCAAGTGGATCTCCTACGGCCCGGCACGCAAGAGCTCGCTGCCGCTGGTCGACAAGCATGCCGAACTCGGCATCGACATGGCACCGCACATGCCGACCAAATATGCCGACCAGGGTTTCCTGACCAATTTCGAGTGGTGGGCTGATCACAAGGACTCGCTGAACGAACGCTTCAATTCCTGGCTCGCGCGGGGCTGATCATCCGTTTTTACCGGTCACTGTTCGATACGGGATGAAGAAAATGGCGGCAGCACCTGCAGACGATGTGATGCGTACGGTCGACGGTACGCCCCTCAGGGTCAGCCTTGCACGGGCGATGCGCCGGCGCCGAATGATGGCATTGGCCCTTGTGCTGCCGCTGTTTCTCTTCATTCTCTTTTCCTTCGTACTGCCGATCGCCGACATGTTGTTCCGCAGTGTCGAAAATCCGCAGGTGATGGAGATCATGCCGAATACCACGGCGGCGCTGAAGGACTGGAATGGCGATGCGCTGCCGGATGAGGAGGTGTTCGCGGCACTGGCTGGTGATCTCAAGACAGGGGCGGAAAGCCGCGAGATCGGAAAGGTGGCGACGCGGCTGAATTACGAGATCAGTGGTTCGCGCGGCCTGATCATGAAGTCCGCGAGGCGGGCCCGTAACCTGGAGCCGCCCTACAAGGAGGCCCTGATCGCGATCGACAAGGACTGGGGTGATCTCTCGGTCTGGAAATTGATCAAGCGCGAAAGTTCCCCCTATACGGCCTCCTATTATCTCGCCGCGATCGACATGCGCACGGAGGATGATGGCGAGATCGTGTCCCAGCCGCCGGATCAGCGAATCTATGTGACACTGTTCCTTCGAACGTTGTGGATCAGCCTGCTGATCACGGGGCTGACGTTGCTGCTCGGCTTTCCGGTGGCCTACCTGCTGGCGACGTTGCCGCTCAAATATTCGAATCTCCTGATGATCATGGTCCTGCTGCCGTTCTGGACGTCGCTTCTGGTGCGAACGACGGCATGGATCGCCATGCTTCAGCAAAAGGGCGTGCTGAACGACCTTCTCGTGTGGGCGAACATCATCAGCGACGACAATCGCCTGGCGCTCATGTACAATCAGCTCGGCACGACCGTCGCCATGACCCACATCCTGCTACCGTTCATGGTCTTGCCGCTCTACAGCGTCATGCGCACCATCTCTCCCTCGTACATGCGGGCCGCCCAGTCGCTGGGGGCACCGCGTTTCCTCGCCTTCTGGCGCGTCTATGCCCCCTTGACCCTGCCGGGCGTGGGGGCGGGGGCGATCCTCGTGTTCATCCTGGCCATCGGCTACTACATCACGCCGGCGCTGGTGGGGGGAACCTCGGGGCAGCTCATCTCGAACTTCATCGCGTATCACATGCAAAGTTCGTTGAACTGGGGGCTCGCCGCCGCCCTCGGGTCCATCCTGCTCTTCTGTGTGCTGCTGCTCTATTACGTCTACAACCGAATCGTCGGCATCGAGAACATGAAACTGGGGTAAGACCATGGCATTGCCGACTTATGCAAGCCCTCTCGAACGTATCTGGCACTACTCCTTTCACATCATCTGCGGGTTGATCTTCCTGTTCCTGATCGCTCCCATCCTGGTGATCATACCACTCAGCTTCAACGTCGAACCCTATTTCACCTTTACACCGGGAATGCTGTCCTTTGATCCCGAAGCCTATTCGTTGCGGTGGTATCGGGATTTCATCAACAATCCGCAATGGATCCACTCGATCGAGAACAGCGTATTCATCGGTATTTCCGCGACCATTCTCGCGACCGTGCTGGGAACTGTTGCCGCGCTCGGACTGTCGCGGCCCGAGATGCCGTTCCGCAACCTGATGATGGGCATCCTGCTCTCGCCGATGATCGTGCCGCTGATCATTTCCGCAGCGGGCATGTATTTCTTCTATTCGAAGATCCACCTGGCGCAGACGCATCTCGGGATCATTCTGGCGCATACGGCGCTGGGAACGCCGTTCGTGGTGATCACGGTGACCGCGACGATGGTGGGATTCGATCACAGTCTCACCCGGGCCGCGGCTTCGCTGGGTGCCGACCCGACGACGACGTTCTTCAAGATCATCATGCCCCTGATCCTGCCGGGGGTGATTTCCGGTGCTTTGTTCGCCTTCATCACCAGTTTCGACGAAGTGGTGGTCGTGCTGTTCCTGGCGGGGTTCGACCAGCGGACCATTCCCCGGCAGATGTGGGCGGGCATTCGCGAGCAGATCAGCCCCACCATTCTGGCGGTTGCGACATTGCTGGTCGTGATCTCGATCGCCCTTTTGACGACTGTGGAATTGTTGCGCCGCCGTAGCGTCAAGATCCGCGGCATCGTCGAGTAACGACGAGCAATCGGACCGACGGTCCCGTCAGCAAAAGCCCCCGTTCACCATGACCGGGGGCTTTTTTCGTCAGTCCGATTTTATTCCGGCAATCGGTCAGCCGGAATTTGAAGATCGAACCCGTTGTGGCAACTGACAATTTTTCATCTGTTCCAGTCCGCGGGAATACCGGGCGCCCTCGAAGCCGTGCTGATTTGTTAACCGCTTGATAACGAATGACGTGCATAACCGTTCGTCATGTCACGATTCATGCTGGTGCAGACAAACGTCGAGGCGGACGCATATGGCTAAGCGAATTCTCGCAGTTGATGACAGCAAGACGATGCGGGATATGGTATCCTTCACCCTGAAGGGCGGCGGATACGACGTCGTGCTGGCTGAAGACGGACAACAGGCGCTGGAAATGTCGGACGGGCAGAGGGTCGATCTCGTCATCACCGACGTCAACATGCCCCGCATGGACGGTATTGCGCTGACGCAGAATCTGCGGGCAAAGGCCAGCTACAAGTCTACCCCCATCCTCATTCTGACGACGGAAAGCGACCAGTCCATGAAGGACAAGGGCCGCGCTGCCGGCGCGACCGGCTGGATCGTCAAGCCGTTCACCCCGGACAAGCTCATTCAGGTGGTGAAGAAAGTCTGCGGCTGAGCGACGGACGGGTACGCGGATGAACGCTGAAGACCAGTTTCGCCGGGCCTATCTGGATGAATGCTTGGAGCTTCTCGAGGAGCTCGAGACCGGCCTTTCCGCCCTCGACGATGGGGAGCGCGACAGGGACACCATCGATGCCGTGTTCCGTGCCGTGCATTCCATCAAGGGTGGAGCGGGCATGTTCGCTCTCGATGATCTGGTCCGTTTCGCGCACGGTTTCGAGACCACTCTCGACATGGTTCGAAACGGCGATCTGGGCCTGGATCAGGGCACGATCCACACGTTCCTGCGATCGGCCGACGTTCTTTCCTCATTCGTCGATGCGATCCGCAATGAGTTGCCTCTGCCGCTCGAACAGGCTGCCGGCATGAGTGAATTGCTCGTGGCTCTGGGCGCACGCCGTCGGGCTCATCCGGCCGATGGCGAAACCGGAGAAGACGCGGGCTTCGGCTTTTTTGATGACCCTGCCGACCTCCCGGATGCCGACGACGATGACGAGGGGTTCGGGTTCTTTGACGATCTGCCTGAAGAAAGGCGGACTGAGCGCGAGGCGGAGGAAGATCGGGGGTTCGGTTTCTTCGACGATCCGCCTCAAGATACCCCCGGAGATGATCCGGACGGCGAGACGGGCCATCCTGCTGAAGCCGTCATGTCGATCGAGGGCGATCCGGCAAATGATTCGGCGCTGCAGCCCTGCGGGAACGGAGTTTCTTCCTCCGCTCCGCAGGCGGGATCGAGACGGGGTGGCGGCAAGACCGCCAAGGCACCATCGGCAAGTCACTCGATCCGCGTGGAGCTCGACAGGATCGACAGCCTCGTCAACCAGGTCGGGGAGCTTGTCATTACCCAGGCCGTGCTGAAGCAGCAATCGTCCGACCTGTCGGTGGAGCGACATGCGGGGCTCATCCAGGGACTCGAAGAACTGGCTCTGCAAACGCGGGAATTGCAGGAAAGCGTGATGTCGGTCCGTGCCCAGCCCGTGAAGTCGGTGTTCTCGCGCATGCCCCGACTGGTTCGCGAACTGGCGGCGAGCCTGGGCAAGGAGGCTCGCCTGATACTCAGTGGCGAACATACCGAAGTCGACAAGACCGTCATCGAGGAACTGGCTGACCCGCTCACCCACATGCTGCGCAATTCGATGGACCATGGCCTCGAAAGGCCGGAGGAGCGGATTGCCGCGGGCAAGCCTGCCGTCGGCACCATCCATCTGAGTGCCGAGCACCGCAGCGGCCGCATCCTGATCACCATCAGTGATGACGGCCGTGGCATCGATCGTGATCGGGTTCTGGAGAAGGCCCGCTTGAAGGGACTGGTGCCACCTGATGGGGTTCTTTCAAACGACGAGATCGACCACATGATATTTGCGCCCGGCTTTTCCACAGCCGCTGCCGTGTCCGATGTATCGGGACGGGGAGTCGGCATGGATGTGGTCAAGCGCAAGATCCAGGACCTTGGCGGGCGCATCACCATCAACTCGATGCCGGGGAAGGGGACGCGCTTCACCCTGATGCTGCCACTGACCCTGGCCGTGCTCGACGGCATGATCGTGCGCGTGGGGCATGAGCGCTACATCGTGCCCATCACGGCCATCGTCGAAAGCCTTCGTCCCCGGGCCGGCGACGTCCATGTGCTGCCCAGCGGAACCACCATCATGCAGATGCGGGGCACCTACCTGCCGCTGGTTTTCCTCTACCGGGTTTTCGGCATCGCCGATGCGGAACCCGATCCGAGCCAGGCGCTCGTCGTGGTGGTCGAGACGGAGGATGGCAGTCCGATCGGCGTCGTTGTCGATGACCTGCTCGGTCAGCAGCAGGTGGTGATCAAGAGTCTCGAAACCAACTACCAGCGGGTCGGTGGTGTCGCCGGAGCGACCATCCTGGGGAATGGCCTCGTCGCGCTGATCCTTGATGTCGATGCGCTGCGCGGGTTGTCCGATGACACGGTGAATATGGCCCGGCCGTCCCTCGTTCTCGAGTCCAGTGAGGTTCATTGATGAGTGATGCAGCCGTGATGGCACAGCCGAAAACCGGCGACATCCCGCCACCCAAGGGCGGTGCGGAGGATCAGCCGGGCAGCCTCGATCACCAGTTCATCAGCTTTCAGGTCGCCTCGCAGGAATATGGCGTCGACATCATGACCGTCCGCGAGATCAAGGGCTGGTCGGAAACCACCATGCTGCCCCATTCACCGCACTACATGCGCGGCGTGCTCAACCTGCGCGGCGCGATCGTGCCGATCTTCGATCTGCGGGCCCGCTTTGGCGGGGGATCCACCGAGACCAGCAAGACCCACGTCGTCATCATCGTCGCGGTCAACGATCGTACCATCGGCATGCTGGTGGATGCCGTGTCGGACATCCTCAGTGTCAACGACGATGATATTCGGGCTGTCCCCCAGACCAATGATGAAGTGGGGCAGGACTACATCAAGGGACTGGCCACGGTTGGCGAACGCATGGTCGCCCTGCTCGATGTGGGTCGGCTGTTCGAGCTCGGCGAGATCAACGACACCGTTTCCGGCGTCATCGACGGCCACTGATCCATGCAGATGATACCCCGCTGCAACATGCACCCAGCGTTAGCGAAAGGCTCCAAATTCATGACGGGTACCGCCAATTCCATCGATCGCGCATCCGTCGCCACCGATGCCGGAGAGGGCGCGATGATGGCGAGGGTCGTCACTATTGCCGGCCTTGCCGGTTTCGCTGTCGGCCTTGTGGCCTGGAACAGCGCTGCCGGCGGCATGACATTGAGCTTGTGGGTCCTGGCGGCTCTCGCCGCAGGCGGTTCCGTATTTACCGGCTGGCGGACGGTACAATCTTCGAATCGGCGGCCGCCCGTCGATACCAGACCCGACGAAGGGCTCATTCGCCTGCGTTCGGCGCTTGATCGCTGTCAGACCAATATCATGGTCGCCGACACGGATTTCAACATCACCTACATGAATGAGACGTTGGCTGAAATGCTTCAGAAGGCGGAATCCGACCTTCGTCAGGAACTGCCTCATTTCGATGCCCGCAATCTGATCGGAAAGAACATCGACATCTTCCACAAGAATCCTACCCATCAGCGCAACATTCTCGAACGGTTGAATGACGTTCACAGGGCGCAGATCGTCGTGGGTGGTCGCACGTTCGGACTGATCGCAAGCCCCATCTTTGATGGCGAGAGGCGACGGCTGGGCACCGTGGTGGAATGGTCCGACCGCACGAGGGAAATCGCCCGCGAAGCGGAAGAAAAGCGGTTGCAGGTCGAGATGGTGCGCGTCACCAGTGCTCTCGATAACTGCCAGACCAACGTCATGGTTGCCGATCCGAACTGCGATATCGTTTATCTGAACGCCACCCTGCAGGACATGCTGCAACGGGCGGAGAGTGATATCCGACGCGAACTGCCGCATTTCGACGCACGCAAGCTGGCTGGCCGCAGCATCGACGTGTTTCACAAGAATCCGTCGCACCAGCGGCGCCTGCTTGAAAACCTGTCCACAACCTACAAGACGCAAATCGCCGTCGGTGGACGGACGTTCGGCCTTGCGGCCAGTCCGATCCATGACAAGGACGGCAATCGTCTGGGTACTGTGGTGGAGTGGAGTGACCGGACGGCTGAACTTGCAGTCGAGCGCGAGATCGACGGTGTTGTCGAGCGTGCGGTGAACGGTGACTTCAGTGCCCGGATCGGTACCGAGGACAAGTCGGGCTTCCACAAGAACCTTGCTATCAGCATGAACGCGCTCTCCGAACGCATCGCGCAGGTCACCGACGATCTTGCCATGGTGCTTGAAGCGCTTTCGCGGGGCGATCTCGGCAAGCGCATCGAAACCGAGTACGAGGGCCGCTTCCGCGAGATCAAGGAACATGCCAACACCTCCATCGACCAGCTTGCGGGCATCGTTCAGGCGATCAAGGATGCGACCGGCGAGATCGACAACTCGGTAAACGAGATTGCCGCCGGCACGGAGGATCTTGCCGGACGGACCGAACAGCAGGCTTCCAACCTCGAAGAGACGGCCGCATCGATGGAGGAGATGGCCGCGACAGTGAAGCAGAATGCCGAGAATGCCCAGCAGGCCAATCAACTGACCGGGAACACCAACAGTCTGGCGGCCAAGGGTGGACAAGTGGTCGAGGACGCCGTGAATGCCATGGCCAACATCGAGGAAAGTTCCCAGAAGATCTCCGACATCATCGGCGTGATCGACGAGATAGCCTTCCAGACCAATCTTCTGGCGCTGAACGCGGCCGTCGAGGCTGCAAGGGCTGGCGAGGCAGGCAAGGGATTTGCGGTGGTGGCCTCCGAAGTCCGTACTCTGGCCCAGCGTTCAAGCCAGGCTGCGAAGGACATCAAGGCGCTCATTTCCGATAGTTCGGGACAGGTGCGCCGAGGTGTGAAACTCGTGAACGACACCGGCGACTCCCTGCGCGAGATCGTGACATCAGTCGCCCGTGTCGCCGATATCGTCGGCGAGATCACGGCCGCGAGCAGCGAGCAGGCCAACGGTATCGATGAAATCAACGGTGCCGTCTCGCAAATGGATGAAATGACCCAGCAGAACTCGGCTCTGGTGGAGGAGAACACGGCCTCGGCCCGGGCCCTTGCCGATCTTGCCGGCCGGCTGAACGAGATGATGGGTTTCTTCAAGGTGAACGATGCGGAACCGGCCAGGCCCGTCGGCCGGCCATCGAACCGCAAGCCGGTCCGGGCTGCCCTGCCGGCGGCCGGACGCCGGCCCGCACCGGTGGCAAAGGCGAAACCGGCCGTATCGGCGGCGGCCGGTGACAATGACTGGCAGGAGTTCTGATCCGGTCGTTATTGCGTGAACCGGGTCCGTCGCCGGGTTTCGGCGGATCCGCAACGGCCTCGACGGGAGCCACGTGACGCCATGGCCATTGCCGCACCACCTCGCGAATTCATCCTGACGGACAGGGATTTTACCGACATCGCGAAGCTGGTTCACGATATTGCCGGCATTTTCCTTGCGCCGTCGAAACGCCAGCTCGTGTACACGCGGCTGTCGAAAAGGCTGCGCATTCTGGGGCTTTACTCCTTTCGAGACTATATTGACCGGTTGGAAGGACCCGATGGCGATGACGAACTGAGCTTCCTGCTCAATGCCATCACGACGAACCTGACTTCCTTCTTCCGCGAGGTCCATCACTTCGATCACATGCGCGGGGAACTCGGGAGCCGTCTCAAGGGCGGTTCCGTCCGGCGGCTGAGAATCTGGTCATCGGCATGCTCGACCGGCGAAGAGCCTTATTCGATCGCCATCACGCTGGCTCGCACCGGTATCCACAAGCGCGCCATCGATGCAAAGATTCTGGCCACCGACATCGATACCAACGTGCTGGCCAGGGCGCGGGCGGCGACTTATCCGCTGGAAGCCTTCAAGACGATGACGTCCAGCGAGATCAGGGATTTCACCGTCGAGACCGGCAGGGGCGATGCCGGCGGCGAACGACGGATAGCTCCGGACGTCGCCCGTCTGGTACACTGCAAGCAACTGAATCTCATGCACGACTGGCCGATGACCGGTCCATTCGATTTCATTTTCTGCCGCAATGTCCTGATCTATTTCGATGCACCGACCAAGGCGATGCTGATCGGGAAATTTACAGATCTGCTGGCGGAGGGAGGGTATCTCTATCTCGGTCATTCGGAATCGCTGGTGCAGCAGCATCCGGGACTCCGTCTCATCGGGCGCACGACCTATCGGAGGATGAATTGAGCGTTCGCAAGACCGATATCCCTCTTCTCAAGACCCGCACGGGTATCGATCAGGTGCAGCGCGACGACGGGCAGAAGCGGTTCTTCGACCCGCGCTTCAATGCCATTTCGGTCATGGTCCTGCCGGGGCGGCATTACGTCAGCGCGCATCCGGGCGAGATGATCGTCACGTTGCTTGGATCGTGTGTCGCCGCCTGCATCCGGGACCCGGAAGCGGGGGTGGGCGGGCTCAATCACTTCCTGTTGCCGGCGAGCGATACCGGTACGTGGGGAGGGACCGACGCGGCGATGCGCTACGGCAATTACGCCATGGAGGTCCTGATCAACGATCTCATCAAGCGCGGTGCGTCGAAGGCTCGCCTGGAGGTCAAGATCTTCGGCGGTTCGAACCTGATCGACAGCGAGGCCGGTGCGCCGGTAGGGCAACGCAACGTCGAGTTTGTCGACCGATATCTCGACGAGGAAGGACTGCGGCCCGTCGCCCGTCATGTCGGCGGCAATATTCCCCGCCGTATCCACTACTACCCGGTGAGCGGTCGCGTTCGCATGCTCCTGCTGCGACGCAAGACCGATCCTGAACTGTTTCGGCAGGAGGCCGATCTGGCGCGTTCTGCCAGGCAGCGCCCGATCGAGGGCGATATCGAGCTTTACGATTGAGGTGTTCCATGCCCGTTCGAGTGCTGGTTGTCGATGACTCTTCGATGATGAGACAGATGCTTACCAAGTTGCTTGGGGATGATCCGGGCATCGAGGTGGTCGGCGCCGCCAGAGATCCGTTTCAGGCTCGTGACATGATCAAGACCCTTTCCCCCGACGTCATGACGCTCGACATCGAGATGCCGCGCATGGATGGGCTCGATTTCCTCGAAAAGGTCATGCGGCTGCGGCCGATGCCGGTGGTGATGATTTCATCCCTCACCGAGCAGGGTGCCGATGCCACGCTGCGGGCGCTGGAACTCGGTGCGATGGACTTCGTCACCAAGCCGGCGCTCGGGCTGTCGAAGGGCATCGAGGAACTCGCTGAAGAAATTCGCACCAAGGTGAAGGTCGCCGTTCACCAGAAGACGCGACAATTGTTCCAACGTCGGCCTGCACCGGCAGCATCCATGTCCCATCGGGACATTTCCACTGAAAAGATCATCGCCATAGGTGCATCAACCGGTGGGGTACAGGTTCTGGGCGAGATCATTGAAGCCATGCCGGCCTCCGCCGCGGCGATCATGATCACCCAGCACATGCCGGTCGAGTTCACCAAGCGCTTTGCGGAGCGGCTCAACAGGTCGGCCGCGATGACCGTGACCGAGGCCACCCACGGCGAGCGCGTGCTGCCCGGGCATGTCTATGTGGCACCGGGCGGTCAACACCTCGAACTGGCGCGCTCGGGTGCCAACTACCTGTGCCATCTGAACCGCGGCGACCTCGTCTCCGGGCACAGGCCGTCCGTCGACGTGCTGTTCCACTCCGTTGCGCGATGTGCCTCCGGCAACGCCGTAGGCGTCATCCTGACCGGCATGGGGGGGGACGGAGCCAAAGGGCTGCTTGCCATGCGTCAGGCGGGTGCGCGGACAATAGGCCAGTGCGAGGCGAGCTGCACGGTCTATGGCATGCCACGCGTCGCCCGTGAAATCGGAGCGGTCATGGAAGAACTTCCATGTGAGGATATCGCCGGAAAGATCCTTTCGCTGACGGGCGGTGGTCTGCAGGCGGTTCGGGTCTGAGGCATGACGGATCGCAGGCAGGGGCGCGACCGCAAAGGGGACGATCAAACGATCCCGGCAGCCACGGTCCATGGCGATTGCCATGGCCGGCGGGCGACCGACGATCCCTGCCGACCGGGGCTGAACTCGGTCGTGCTCGGCTGGTTCGATGAAGAACTGGCGGAACTGGCCGGGCTGATCGAGGACAAGGCCAGCGGACTGGCCTCGCAGGTCGAACTGATCGCGACTCTTGCAGGACATGGTGGACGGGCCAACCTCGTTACCGGCGATCCGACCGGCTATGCCCCCGATACGGGGGGACTGGCGCGGCTGGTGCGCGACATGCAGTATCATGACGAAGCCTGCCAGCGGATCGCCTGCCTGCGGGATGTCGCTGGCACGTTGCGCTCGCTGATTGATCGCGAGGGACGGATCGCTGCCGGCGATGAGGCCGATGCTGCCCTGGCGATGGTTGACAGCTGCCACCTGGGAGCGCTGCGCCGGCGATTGCAGGCCGTGATGGCCCGATCCTATCCGGACGAGCGCCTCATGCAGCCGGATGCAGACGCCTTGCCGGATGACGACGACAACGATTCGGTGACCATCTTCTGACAGTCCGGGAATATCTACAGTTAGTGAAAAGATATGAGAGAAATTCAACCTTGAGGTTTTTGACAACCCGTTGTTAGGGTTTTCAGGATATACTCAAGGCGGTCACCTTGGCGACGGGATACCAGCATTTGTCTCTTCGAGTACAGATAGAGAGTCCCGGTACGGTCATCAGTGGGTTGATGGCCCTTGCAGGGGGCATCCAGATTGCGGCGTGGAATGACACGACGCATGTTTCCCCTGTCGGAATGCTCGGCATCGTCGTGGCCTGGATGCAGGTGGCCCTGGGAATGGCCTACCTACTGCGATCATCCCGTGTCGGGGAATGGTACTCGAGATCGTTCCTTTCGGTCATTCCGATCCTCCGGGATCCTCATGATCGCGGGCAGATGCCGGGTCATCCATCGCCCGGCACTGGCGATGAGGTTGCGGACGAGGAAATCAATGCCAGTTCGCTCTCCGGCCTTGCGGATATCCTGCCGGAGGCGCAGCGCAAGCTGCTCAATGTCCTCACGGACAATGTCGATACGGAGATGAGCCGCTCGGTCAAGAGCGTGATCCTGTGCGCAGACGAAATGAGCCAGTCGGCATTCGCCATGCTCATGCAATTCGGCGATATGCGCGAGCGCAGCAATGGTCTCGTCGAATCGAGCCATGTGGGCCGGACGAGCATCGAGGGGTTGTCGAGCGAGACCGGCCAACTGGTCTCGGCCATGGCCCGCATCGACCGCGAAACGGAAGACACTCGCGAGGCCCTGAGGACAGCGATCGAGGTTCTCACCCGGGTCGCCCGCGAGCGTGACCGTTTGCTTGCCAGTGCCACCGAGATCTCGACGATCGTGGAACTGATCGGCTCGATAGCCCATCGTACTAACATGCTGGCGATCAATGCCACGATCGAGGCAGCAAGGGCCGGTGAGGCGGGCAAGGGCTTCATTGTGGTGGCCGATGAAGTCAAGAACCTGGCTCGGCGGGCGGCTGCCGCGTCGAGCGAGGTATCACAGAAAATCGATGCCGTCCGTCGTTCCACGGGGTCGATCTCAGAGGTGTTGCACGAACTCGAGGGGACGGTCGGTACGGTCGACCGACAAACGCTCGGTATTGCGGAGGTCGTTGACGAGCAGCGCGGTGTCGTCGACAGGATTGGCGACGAAACGCGCAATCTTTCCGATCTTATCAATGCTGTGGTCGACAGCGCTTCCCTGGCGTGCGACGCCCTTTCCGTATCGGAGGAATCGGCGCAGGCCATCCAGAAGGACTGTCTGGCCATGACGGAATCCGTTCATGACCTGCGCAACAACCTGACCCAGATCCTTCGTGGTTCGGCCGTTGGCAACCGGCGGGTATATGAGCGCATCGACGTGCTCCTGCCGGTCGAGGTTCGCCGTGGCATGGATCGCTACGAGACGGATGCCGTCGATCTGTCGCTGTTCGGCGCGGCATTGGCGAGGCCTTCGGGGCGAAACGACTTTGACCTTGCCGTCGGTGACCGGATCATCGTGAAGCTCCCCCTTGACCAGACGATGGAAGCCACGGTGCGCCGGTCGAGTTTCGAAAAGACGGGGGTGGAGTTCGACGGGCAGATCGGGAAATTCGATGAACTGATCGCCATGGGGCGAAAAAATGCCGATGCCAACACTGTCCGGCCGGAAGTGACCGCGGCGCAGGACACCGAGGAGGATGACGCATTGCTCTGGGGGTGAACGGCTGTCGGAAAATATCGCCCTGCCGGCGGGCGGGAAATCCGTTTATCACGCATCTCGACCGGGTGGGGGCCGGTACGCCGCTCATTGTCAGCCCGTGTCTCGAGGTCAGCCCGTGTCTCAAGCCGCTTCGAGGGCAATCGCAACACCCTGTCCGACGCCGACACACATGGTTGCGAGCGCACGTCCGGCATTGCGGAGCTGAAGTTCGAGGGCGGCTGTCCCGGTGATGCGGGCACCTGACATGCCCAGAGGATGACCCAGTGCGATGGCGCCGCCATTGGGATTGACCCGGGCCGAGTCGTCGGGGAGCCCGAGTTGGCGCATGACAGCCAGCGACTGGCTGGCGAAGGCCTCATTCAGTTCGATGACATCGAGGCTGTCGAGCGACCAGCCGAGGCGGTCGAGGAGGCGGGATGTGGCCGGCACGGGGCCGATACCCATGACGCGTGGCTGTACCCCTGCGGCAGCAGTGCCGACAATGCGGGCAATGGGGGAAAGGTCGTGGTGCTTCACGCCGGCCTCGCTGGCTATGATCAGGGCGGCGGCACCGTCATTGACACCCGATGAGTTGCCCGCGGTAACGGTGCCGCCATCGCGGAAGGGCGTGCGGAGTCCGGCCAGCGATTCCCGTGTGGTTTCGGGACGGGGATGCTCGTCCCGATCGACTGTCAGGGGATCGCCCCTGCGGCGGGGAATGATGACGGGACTGATCTCCCTGTCGAGGCGGCCTGTCATTCGCGCTTCTTCGGCGCGGGCCTGGGAACGGACGGCGAAGGCGTCCTGATCGTTCCGGGAGATGGCGAAATCCTCGGCAATGTTCTCGGCCGTCCCGGGCATCGAGTCGATGCCGTACTGTTCCTTCATCAGCGGATTGACGAAGCGCCAGCCGATGGTGCTGTCGAAGATCTCGGCGTTGCGGGAAAAGGCCGCATCGGCCTTGCCCATGACGAACGGGGCGCGACTCATGCTTTCGACGCCACCGGCCATCATGAGATCGGCCTCGCCGGCGCGAATGGCGCGGGCGGCGACGGCGATGGCGTCCATGCCCGATCCGCACAAGCGATTGACCGTGAGGCCGGGGACCTGTGCTGGAAGGCCGGCCAGCAGCAGGGCCATGCGCGCGACGTTGCGGTTGTCCTCGCCGGCCTGGTTGGCACATCCAAGGACGACATCGTCGACCGCCTGCCAGTCGATGCCCGGATGGTTCCGCATCAAGGTACGCAGCGGCACGGCGGCGAGATCGTCGGCACGCACACCGGCAAGGGCACCGCCGTAGCGTCCAATTGGCGTACGAGTGTATGCGCAAATGAAGGCTTCAGCCATCATGTCGATCCTCCCTCGAATTTCCCCAATCGCCGTCGTGGGGCTTATCGTGGCCTCGGCTCGTGGGTAGAGTAGAACGGCAACGACCCAACGGGGAGGGACAAGATGTCGAAGGACAAATTGCGAGTCGGTCTGGTTGGCTATGGCTTCATGGGGAAGGCACATTCCAATGCCTATCGCCAAGTGGGGAGATTCTTCGATCTACCCTATGATATCGAGCTCAAGGCACTTGCGGCGCGCAATATCGAACAGGCCGAGGCCTTCGCGGGGAGGTGGGGCTATGGTTCGGTCGAAAGTGACTGGCGCCGTCTGGTTGAACGTGACGATATCGACATGATCGATATCTGCGCGCCCAACCATCTGCACAAGGACATCGCGATTGCCGCGGCGCAGGCGGGCAAGTGGGTCCTGACGGAAAAGCCGCTGGCGATGAATGTCGCCGAAGGCGAGGCGATGGTGGCGGCCGTCGAGTCGGCCGGTGTGCCGAACATGGTCTGGTACAATTACCGCCGGCTGCCATCGGTCTCACTGGCGCACCTGCTGGTGGAAGAGGGATTCTGCGGGCGCCCGTTCCACTATCGTGCACAATTCCTGCAAGACTGGACGATGTCGGAGGACGTGCCGCAGGGTGGCGCGGCGCTCTGGCGGCTCGATGCCTCCGTTGCGGGTTCGGGCGTGACCGGGGACCTGCTGGCGCACAACATCGACACGGCCATGTGGCTCAACGGTCCGGTCACTTCCGTCTCGGCCACCACCGAAACCTTCATCAAGGAGCGCGTCCATCAGGAAACCGGTAAAAAGGAGCCCGTCGAGATCGATGATGCGGCCATGGTCATGGCACGTTTCGCCAACGGTTCGCTGGGCCTGTTCGAGAGCACGCGCTACGCCCGCGGGCACAAGGCGCTCAAGACCTTCGAACTGAACGGCATGAACGGATCGCTGGCCTTCGATCTGCATGAACCCGAATATCTCGAATTGTTTGAATATGTCTCGCAGGCAACCGGGACGAAGGTCGATGATCGGCTGACCGGATGGCGCAAGGTGCATGTGACCAATTTCGAACATCCCTATATGGATCACTGGTGGGTGCCGGGGCTGATCATAGGCTACGAGCACAGTTTCACCCACGCGTTGGCCGATTTTCTCGATGCAAGCGGCCGTGGCGAAGCCTGTCACCCGACATTCCGGGATGCGCTGGAAACGCAAAGGGTTTGCGACGCAATTCTCGCATCGGCGAAGAGCGGAACCTGGCATGAAACCGGTGTGTCAACCTTCGCCTGAGTGAGGCAATAACGAGTTCAGACAACAACGCCCGCCGGGAGAATGCCGGCGGGCGTTGGATGATGCCATGCGGGAACCGTCGCTCCCCCAATCATGTCATTCGGCGATCTTGATCGCGATAAAGCGAAGATCTCCCTGCCGGTTAATCAGCAGCAGCACCGACTTCTTGCCTTCACTCTGGGCCTGATTGACCCGTGCCAGAACTTCCGGAGGCGAGGATACCTCCTCCTGATTGACTTCGGTGATGAGGTCGCCGGGCTGAAGGGTTTCCTCCTCCGCATAGCTGCCGGGCTCGACCGAGACGATGACCACGCCCCTGACGTCGGCCTCGATGCCGTACTGGGTGCGGAGTTCATCATCCAGACCACTGATGGTGATGCCCAGGGCGGTGACTTCGGCGGTGTTGCGTGACGGCACCGGGTCGTCACCTCCACTGCCCTGATCGGCCTGCGCCATGTCCTCATCGTCCGGCAGCTCGCCAAGTGTGACCGTGACGGACATGCGCGATCCGCGGCGCCAGACATCGACATTCACTTCCTTGCCGATCTCCGTCTCGGCAACGATGCGCGGCAGGGAACGCATCTGATCGATGGCCTTGTCATCGAACGTGAGGATGACATCGCCCGCTTCGATACCTGCGACTGCAGCCGGACCATCCGCGGTGACGCTGGCCACAAGGGCTCCCGCCACCGTCTCCAGGCCGAGACCTTCGGCGAGGTCGGGGGTCACATTCTGGATCCGCACGCCCAGCCAGCCACGAGCCACCCGGCCGTCGTTCTTCAGGTTGGTGACGATGTTGCGGGCAAGGTTCGAGGGAATGGCGAAGCCGATGCCGACATTTCCGCCCGATGGGGAGAATATCGCCGTATTGACGCCGAATACCCTGCCTTCAAGCGTGAAGCTCGGACCACCGGAATTGCCGCGATTGATCGCCGCATCCACCTGGAAGAAGTCGTCATAGGGACCGGCGCGGATGTCCCTGCCGCGCGCCGAAACGATGCCGGCCGTGACCGAAAAGCCCAGACCGAACGGATTGCCGATGGCTACCATCCAGTCGCCGACACGAACCCTGTCGCTGTCGGCCCATTCGACGAAGGGGAAGGGCGATCCGTCATCGCTTTCGATCTTGAGCAAGGCGAGATCGGTCTTGGGGTCTCGACCGATCAGCTCGGCGATGTACTCCTTCTCGTCCTGAAAGATGACGGTGATGTCGTCGGCATCGGCCACGACATGATTGTTCGTGACGACATAACCCTCGGCATCAATGACAAAGCCGGAACCCTGCGACATTGCCCGGCGGGGACGTTGCGGCTGGTTCTGTTGATCGCGTTCGAAAAAGTCCTTGAAGAACTCCTCGAAAGGCGAACCCGGTGGGAACTGCGGCATCGGTACTTCCTCGTTGCCGCCGTTCTGTTTACCTGCAGATATCCGTACAACCGCGGGACCGACCTTGTCGACAAGGTCACCAAAGCCCGCCACCGGGGGCAGTTGCTGCGCCTCGGCCGGACCTGAGACCCCGTTGGCAATGAACGCGAGTTGTACCGCCACGACCAGTACCAGGCGCCCGAGTCCCCGCCCGAGCTGACGATGCTGGATGAGCGTCTCAAACACGCGAGACCGCATTCAAAGCTCCTTTCAGGATTCGAACTGGCCGCGCCCCCGCGACACGACCGTTGCCTGCATGATGAAGGTTCTGGCTCTACCGTAGCGAGAACGAGAGGCACGATGCGCGAAGGCGCATGCGTCCGTCAACTGCGAATGAGCCAAACCAACATTACACCGACGGTTGCAAAGACGAGACCACCCCATCGGAGCAACTGGCTATCCAGCTGCAACGCGGTGGCCATCGCCCGTTTCATCCCATCAGGGAACAATGCCCACAACAGACCTTCTACCACTAGCAAAAGTGCCAGCGCAGTCCCCAGATCATGCACAGCCGTGCCCGCCCCTTGCAGGATCAGCGACCAGTCGCGTCAGATTCCCCCGGCAATCCCTTGATGTAACGAAAGAACTCACTATCCGGCGACATGACGAGACTGGTGGCGTCTCCGGCCAGAGCCTTGCGATAGGCCTGCATCGACCGGTAGAAGTCGAAGAAGCTCAGGTCCTGACCGAAGGACTCGGCGAAGATACGGACGGCTTCGGCATCTCCCTTGCCGCGTGTGACATCTGCGTCACGTTTGGCCTCGGCGATCAGCACGCGTCGCTCGCGATCCGCGCGAGCACGGATGCGCTGTGCAAGCTCGGCACCCTGCGCCCGCAACTCCTTGGCCTCACGCTCGCGTTCGGTCTGCATCCGCCGGAAGATCGCCTCGCTGTTCTCCTTGGGAAGATCGGCACGCTTGATCCGGATGTCGACGACCTCGACGCCGAACTGTTTCAGCGCACGATTGGCTTCGTCGCGAATCCGCCCCATGAGCGCATTGCGGTCTTCGGAAAGTACCTGGAACAGCGAGACCTCGCCGAGGACGCTGCGCAATGCGGAAAAGACGATCGGCTCAAGCTGGGAGCGGAACTGGGTCTCATTGCCGGCAGACTGGCGAAAGAGCAGGGCATTGTTGATGCGATATCGCGTGAAGGCATCAACAACCAGTCGCTTCTGATCACCGAGAATGAGTTCCACGGGATCGGCGTCATAGTCGAGCACGCGCTTTTCGAAGAACTCGACCTGCTGAATGAGCGGAACCTTCCAGTTCAGCCCGGCCTCCGTGATCTGGCGTACCGGATTGCCAAACCGGACAACCAGAGCCTGCTGGGTCTGGTGGACGACGAAGACGCCATTGAGAATGATCAGGATAATGGCGGCGGCGGCGATGGCGAGGCCGATCTTGACGGGCTTGCTCATTGCGCTGCTCCTTCGGGCCGGGGGGTAGCCTGATCGGACTGACCAGCGCGATTCCTGAGTTCCGGCAACGGCAAGTAGGGAACGACGCCATTGTCGCCGGCGTCCTTGTCGATGATCACCTTGTTCATCCCGGCGAGGATTTCTTCCATGGTCTCAAGATAAATTCTTCGAACGGTGACATCCTTGGCCTTGGTGTACTCATCGAGCACCGCCTTGAACCGTTGTGCCTCACCGCTGGCACGGGCGACGACTTCCTGCTCGTAGGCCTGAGCCTCCTGCAGCAACCGCTCGGCTTCGCCCCGGGCGCGCGGGATGATGTCGTTGGAGAAGGCTTCGGCCTCGTTCTGGGCACGTTCGCGGTCCGCCTGTGCCCTCTGCACATCGCGGAACGCATCGATGACTTCCTGCGGCGGGTCGGCCTTCTGCAGCTGCACCTCGTCGATGAGAATGCCGGCACCGTACTCGTTCATCAGCACCTGCATCTGTTCGCGGGCCTTCTGCTCGATTGCACGGCGACCTTCGGTGGTGGCCTCGGCGATGGGCGTCTGGCCGATGATCTCGCGCATCACGCTTTCCGCAGCGGCGAATACCGTCGACTCGGGATCACGGATGTTGAAGAGATAATCGGCTGCGTTGGAAATCTTCCAAAGGACGACGAAATTGACATCGATGATGTTCTCGTCGCCGGTAAGCATCAGCGCTTCATTGGTCACTTCGCGGGAATTCCCGCCCGTACGTCCGTTGTTGCGAAAGCCCACCTCGATACGGTTGACGCGCGTCACCTGGGGCGTCTCGACCGAACCGATCGGTGCCGGCCAGTTCCAGTTCAGGCCGGGCGTGGTGGTATCGGAAAGCTTGCCGAAGACGAGCTCCACGCCCTGCTCCTCGGGCAGCACGCGGTAGAATCCCGTAAGCCCCCAGAATGCGACGACCAGCAACGCAATGAGGATGGCGGCCTTCTTGCTTATGCCGCTGCCCCCGCTACCCGTTCCCTTCGGGAAGAGCTGCCTGACCTTCTCCTGGCTGCGCTTGATCAGTTCCTCGAGATCGGGCGGCTGCCCGGGTCCCTGGCCACTGCCACCACCATTGCCGCCGGGACGGCCGCCCCATGGCCCCTGGCCACCTCCGCCGCCTTGCCAGCCTCCACCGCCTTGATTGTTCCAGGGCATTCCAATACCACCTCGTTGCAGGATAGACGGGTGACGGGCCGCTTGCGGCATCAAACCCGACCAAAAAAGCGAACTCGCCTTCGTATATCGGGCTCTTACCACAGGCTTCAACCATGACCCAGCCGACAAACGACCAGATTTTGAACGTGTTGCGCGCAATTCGACATCCGGTGCGTCAATCCGACATCGTCACTCTCGGACTTGTGAGTGGAATCGTCGTCAAGAACGGCAATGTCGGATTCGCCATCGATGTCGACCCCAGGGAGGCCGAACGTCTCGAACAGATGCGCAAGTCGGCCGAAGATGCGGTGCGCGCCATGGAGGGGGTCCTGTCGTGTTCGGTCGTGCTCACGGCCGAGCGCGCGCCGGGAGGCCGCGAGAATGCCGGACCTCCGCCGACGCTGGGCGGAGCCCGTCCGCAACAGCAGCGGCCGCAGGAGCAGGCGCCGCTGGTGCCGGATTGCAAGGCGATCGTCGCGGTCGCATCGGGCAAGGGGGGAGTCGGCAAGTCCACAACGGCCATCAATCTCGCCATGGGGCTTGCTGCCAACGGTTTGAAAGTCGGCCTCCTCGATGCCGACATCTACGGACCCTCCATGCCCCGCATGGCCGGCGTGAGCGGCAGGCCCGCCAGCTCGGACGGAAGCCGCCTGCAACCGCTCGTCTCCCACGGCGTCAAGATCATGTCGATGGGCTTCCTCGTCGATGAGGACGCGCCGATGATCTGGCGCGGTCCGATGGTCCAGAGCGCGCTGCAGCAGATGCTCGGCGACGTTGCGTGGGGGGAGCTCGACGTCATGATCGTCGACATGCCGCCGGGTACGGGCGATGCGCAGCTCACCATGGCCCAGCGAGTTCCGCTCGCCGGCGCGGTCATCGTCTCCACGCCGCAGGACATCGCCCTCCTCGATGCGAAGAAGGCCATCAACATGTTCCGGCGCGTCGATGTTCCCATCCTGGGAATTGTCGAGAACATGTCCTACTATTGCTGTCCGCAATGCGGTCACCGCGCGGAGATTTTTGCGCATGGTGGAGCGGAAGCCTGCGCCGAACAGTTCGAAGTTGATTTCCTGGCAGGAATCCCGCTGGACATCGCCATTCGCGAGACATCCGATGGCGGCACGCCGATCGTCGTCAGCGATCCGCAGAGCCCGCTGGCGCAGGCCTATCTGCAACTGGCCATGAAGGTCGGCGAGAAATTGCGCGCAGGCAACGGGAACGGTGGCAGGCCGTCGCCGAAGATCGTCTACCAGTAAAGCGCCCGGAGAGGATCTTGCCGTTCGGGATAAATCGCCTGAACGGCAAGGATTTATGGGAAATCAGGCGACTGCCGTGGTCCGACCCCGTCGCGGATGAGCTTCGCCGGCATCGGCTCGTTCGTCATTCGTCCCGGTAGCGCTGGGGCAGGTCGAATTCGTGGGCGTCTGCCTTGTAGTCGAAGCGCACGGTGTCGGTGAGGACGACCGTCGCGTCCTTCCAGCCGGCCATGAGCGGCCATCCGTTGCGGGCATACGCCTCGAACGGGATCGCGCCGCATTCGCCGCGCGGCCGCGGCCGGATACTGCGTGCCAGCCGCTGCATGATTTCCACGGAGCGAATGACCGGCTTGAGGAAATCCAGCATCCAGCGGCTCGACAACACTTCCCCGCAGACGAGTTCATCGAGTTGCAGCACGTTGTACTTGCTGCCATGGCCGCCGACCGGCGGTCCGGCACTCCATTCCGTGAGGCGATAGGGGGCGGAGGAGGCACCGTCGTCATGCAGTCCCGCGCGAATGCGCTTCGGCACCGCCATGTCGAGTTCGTAGACATGGTCGTGGGCGAGATCGACCAGATGACGCTTGCCATCGATCCTGGCCATCACCCGGGTCCGGTCCGCCCCCATCTCGAAACGCACCGGCACTCCCTCGATCACACCCTCGACGAGGATGCCTGCATGGACGGGCGTGGCCATGGACATGGCCAGCGCAACCAGTGCGGTCAGCCGGCCGGCGCAGCGTGCGCGATGGCGCGGTTCAGCCGTCTTCACCTTCGCTGTCAGGATCTTCTCCTTCGGGTCCAAGAACTCGGTCAAGGATTGTCTTCACATGGCGGACATGATACCCGTCGTCGAATGCCTCAAGCAGTTCATCCTCGCCAATCCGCTCGACCACATCCTCGCGGTCGAGCAGCAGGTCGAGCAGTGGCCGTTCCTCCTGCCAGGCCTGCATGGCGGCCTGCTGGACAATGGCATAGGCCGCCTGGCGTGGCAGGCCGGAGCGGGTGAGGGCGAGCAATACACGCTGGGAATTGTGCAATCCGAAGGTGCTCTCCAGATTGCGCAACATGCGCTCCGGGTAAATGGTCAACTTGTCCATCATGCCTGTCAGGCGTGAAAGCGCAAAATCTGTCAGAATACAGCTATCGGGGATCATTACCCGTTCGACCGAGCTGTGCGAAATATCCCGCTCGTGCCATAGGGCGACATTCTCCAGTGCGGGGATGGCTGCCGCACGTATCATCCTGGCCAATCCGGTAAGGTTCTCGGAAAGCACAGGGTTCCGCTTGTGGGGCATCGCCGAGCTGCCCTTCTGTCCCGCATGGAAGAATTCCTCGGCCTCGCGCAGTTCGGTGCGCTGCAAGTGTCGAACTTCGACAGAGAGCCTCTCGATCGATCCGGCGATCTGTGCCAGCGCGCACGCAAAGGCGGCGTGCCTGTCCCGCGGGATGACCTGGGTCGAGACCGGCTCCGGCCGAAGACCGAGCTTCTCGGCAACCATCGCCTCGACGCGGGGATCGATATTGGCGAATGTTCCCACTGCGCCGGATATTGCGCAGGTGGCGACATCGTCCATGGCGGTCTCAAGGCGGGCCTTCTGCCGGTCGAACTCGGCGAAGAACGTGGCGAGCTTCAGGCCGAAGGTGATCGGTTCGGCATGGATGCCATGGCTGCGACCGATGGTCAGTGTCATCGCATGTTCGCGCGCGCGCCGCTCAAGGACGGCCAGCAGAGCTTCGAGATCGGCCAGCAGCAGGGCCCCGGCGCGCCGAAGCTGAATGGCCAGCGTCGTGTCGAGCAGGTCCGACGAGGTCATGCCCAGATGCAGGTGCCGTGCTTCCGCGCCGCAGATTTCCTCGACATGAGTAAGAAAGGCGATGACGTCGTGGCGGGTGACGGATTCGATCTCGTCGATACGCTTGGAGTCGATGATCCTGTCGCGCCCGGCCTCGGCCTTTTCGCGCAGGCGTGCAACCTCGTCCGCGGGCAGGTCGCCTGCCGCCGCCATGGCCTCCGCGACGAGCAGTTCCACGTCCAGCCAGATGGCGAGCTTGCTATCGGCCGAGAAAATCGCGGCCATCTCCGGCCGGCTGTAGCGATCGATCAACGTGAAATCCTCGGATTCGGGGAAGGGCGATGCAGCGAAACGCGCTCTCTCCTACCAAGCCGGCATGACCTTTGACAATTGCGCAGAACGATTCCCGCACCCGCTTTATAGTCTACAAAAGTTGAATAAACCGTGAATGAAAGAAATCATAAATTGAAATTCAGCAAAGTTCCATGGTAATCTCTCTTGTTCTCTGTCGAAAGTGATCAGCCTTGGGAGTCGTAAATGGAGCTCCATCGCGAGCCAGGACCCGTCATGAAGGCCATGCTGGCGGCCGACCGCCGGGATATCGCCGGCATGTGCTACGAGAGCTGGCATGGCCTTGCGGCGCCCCCGACGGGTTCTGCCTTATGCTACTCTTCGGGCGAGGCCGGATACTGGCCGCAGGACGCTGGCGGCCTGGCCGAGGATGCCGCAACCTATCTGATGCCTCCGGCGGCGCTGGCGAGCGACGTGATGAAGATCGACACGAAATACCTCACGGCGCTGGGACAGGAGGACGTGCTGCCGCCGGCGCTCGATTTCCTCGAATCATACCTGTATATTGCGACGGGACTCGTCGACGAGAGCCGGGCGGTGGCCCGCAGGGCCCTTGACCGCTTCCAGTCGCTGGGCGCCGTGCTCGCCGCGAGTCTCGGCGACCTTCTGCGGGTCGACGGAATGACAAGCCAGATGGCGCTGGCCCTCAAGGCCATCCACAAGGGCATGCGCTGCGTTCTCAAGGAGCCGCTGCAGGAGCGCATCAACATTTCCAGCTTCGATGCGGTGATCGACTATCTCGGTGCGGCAATGCGCTTCGAAATGGTGGAGGTCCTGCGCGTCCTGTTCCTCGATCGCAAGAACGGCCTCATCCGCGACGAGGTCATGCATACGGGCACGGTCGACCATGTGCCGCTCTATCCGCGCGAGATCGTCCGCCGCGCGCTGGAAACGGGCGCGTCCGCGCTCATCATCGCCCACAACCATCCCAGCGGCGATCCGACACCGTCCAAGCAGGACATCTCGATGACCCGCGACATCATGGAAGCGCTGAGGGTGTTCCACATCGCCATGCACGAGCATTTCGTCATCGGCAAGCACGGCACGATCGGGTTGCGCCAGGCCGGCTACGTCTGAATGCCGGCACGATGATGCGAGGATGGATATCGCCGCGACCGGAAGCCGGTTGCAGAATGTCGATTATCGCTCGTCGGCAAACGTTCTATTAATGAGCCTTTATCGATGATGGAGGCGGTCATGGTCGACGCGGCAGCGCAGGCGTTTCTCGATTTCTGGTTCGACAAGGAGAGCAAGGCACGGTGGTTCAACTCGACGAAGGCGTTCGATGCGACCTGCCGCGAACAGGCCCTTCACCTGCTCGACAGGGCATGGGACGGCGAGCTGGACGGTTGGGCAACCACCGCGAGGGGAGCCCTTGCCCTCGTGATCCTGCTGGACCAGATGCCGCGCAACATCTTTCGCGGGACGGCCAGGGCCTTCGCCTTCGATGGGAAGGCGCGGATGGCGAGCGCGAAGGCCCTTGGGGCGGGTCAGGACGGGGAACTGGACAAGGTCCAGCGCTCCTTCCTCTACATGCCGTTCGAACATAGCGAGGACCCCGCCGACCAGCGCCGCTCGGTCGAGCTGTTCGCAGCCCTGGGCGATCCGGTGAAGCTGGATTACGCGTTGCAGCATCAGGCGATCATCGAACGCTTCGGTCGTTTTCCGCATCGCAACAAGGCCCTGGGACGCGAGAGTACGCCCGGTGAACTGGCTTACCTCGCGGCCGGCAGCAACAAGGGCTTCCAGCGGTCGCAGGACCCCGCCTGATACCGGGACGATCGGCTGCCGGCATGGTGGCCGCGGGGTCAGTCCAGTTCCTGCAGCCTTTCGGTCATGTGCTCGCGATAGCCGTCGTCCTCGACGATCCTGGCGATGAACGTCTCGAACGGGTGCTCGGGCGCCAGACGGCTATGGACATGGCGCAGCGCGGCGCGCTGGGTCAGCTGCGGCAGCGGCGCCCCGATGCTGGCGACCTCCGCCATGCGTACAGGGTTCGAACGCAGGAGCAGCGGGCCACGACGGCTCCGGTAGAAGCCCATGGCGCAGGGGAGGCTCCCGGATTCGGTCTCCACTTCAATATCGTCCCGGGCGGAATAATCGTAGTTCTTGCCGACATTCTCCGTCTCGTGCATGCGCGCCAGCTGGTTTTCATCGAGCCATGTGATGAAGGCGTAGGTACGCGCGCCGGGCACTTCATGGAGGGTCGCCGGCAGCGAACCGTAGCGGCTGAAGTGGGCGGAAAACACGACCGTGTGGTCCTTGACGATGACCCGTGTCACCGGTATGGGCCGGCTTTCGGTACCGAACTTGCGGGCAAGCTGTTCGGGAGCCGCGTTCGATCCGATCGCCAGGACAGGTTGTCGTTCGACCAGATCGAAGGGACCGGCAATGCTGCGACCCCGGTCGAAGACGAAACTGTCAAGAGGCATGTCGTAAGGATATGCCGACGCACGACCGACCAGATCCCGATTCATGGCGACTCCCGAATGGTTAAATCGGCTTCGGGACCAGTATAGCGATAATTTGTTTAAAATGTGCGATTTTTCTTCAAAGTCCCGTTCCCGGGTCGGAAATCGCATCTTCAAGCTACCGAAATCGCGGAAAGCTACAAGCCGTAATAAAGCTCCAGCTCTGCCGGAGTGGGAAGGCGTGCAAGCCGATCGATTTCCTGTCGTTTCACTTCGACATACCCCTCGATCAGTTCGAAGGTGAAAACTCCGTTTTTCGTCAGAAACTCCTGGTCCTGTTCGAGCGCCAGCAATGCTTCGCTCAATGAACGGCAGGCCACGGGGATACCTTCGAGTTCTTCCGGTCTCAGGTCGTAGAGATTGCGGTCCATCGCGTCGCCCGGTTCGAGCTTGCGGGCGACGCCGTCGAGGCCGGCCAGCAGGATGGCGCTCAGGGCGAGATAGGAATTGGCCGTCGGATCGGCAAAGCGGCATTCGACCCGCTTGCGGGCGGGTTGGTCGGCATAGGGAATGCGTACGGCGGCAGAACGGTTGTGGGCGGCATAGGCGAGCAGGGTGGGTTCGTCATTGCCCGATTGCAGCCGCTTGTAGCTGTTGGCGGTAGGGTTGGTGAACGCGTTCAGGGCACGCGCGTGATGAAGGATGCCGGCGATGAAGGCGAGGGAGGTCTGGGAAAGGTCGGCATAGCCCTGGCCGGCGAACACCGGACGGTCGTTCTGCCACAATGACAGCGCGAGGCTCAGCGGCGCACCCGGTTCGCCAGCGATCGGCTTGGCCATGAAGGTCGCCGACTTGCCGTAGGAAGCTGCGACCTGGTGGACCACATATTTGAGCAGTTGCAGCCTGTCGCAGGTTTCGAGCAGGCCGCCGCGGCCGATGGCGATCTTGTGCATGCAGGCGGCCGGGCCATGCTCGTGGCGCAGCTCCGCCATGCCGAGCGAGCGGAGGATGGTGGTGATCTCCGCGCGAATGTCGCCATGATGGTCGGCTGGCGACAGGCTCAGGCTGGCCGTGCCCGGTGCCGGCCGGTGCCCCGTGTGGCCACTCAGCTGCGGCAGGGAGCCGGCGGTGCGGCTTTCACTGGATTCGAGGCTGTAGGAACTGCGCATCGGACCCTGTTCGACCCGCACGTCGTCGAACATGAAGAACCCGATCTCGGCACTGGCCAGCAGCCTGTCGCAGAAGCCGAGATCCTTGAGGGCCCTTTCGGCCCGTCTTGCCGTACAGCGCGGATCGCGCTCGTAATCCATGGCCGCCGCCGGTTCGAGACCATCGCAGTAGAGCACCAGCGTCGGCTGGGCCGAGAAGGGATCGGCCCATGCGGTGGCGAGATCGGGGTGCAGCAGAAGATCGCTGTCGGCGACATCGCGCCAGCCCGGCACCGAGGCTCCATCAATGAGGATGCCGCGGGCAAGAGCCTCCTCGGTGACGCTCTGGGCTTCAATGGAGGTATGGCACCAGCGGCCGGATAGATCGGTGAAGCGCAGGTCGAGGGTCCTGAATCCCTCTTCCTGCAGACGCGTCAACACGCTGGCGGCTTCACTCATTGCCTGCTCCCTGAACGTTCCATGCAGCGTGCGGACTTTTATGCCAGTGCGCCCGCCTAGCCAAGCTGCATGGACGGCCTCGTGGCAGGGCGGTCGGTCGCACCGCCGGCGGGAAAGTCACCGGGCGGTTCAGCCCGTGCGGCGTGACAGCGAACCCATCCGGCGGCAGTCGGCGTGATTTCGGGAATCTCGCGCCGGCAGCGATCATGGGCCAGCGGGCAGCGCGGATGAAAGTGGCAGCCGGCGGGGGGACGGATCGGGCTGGGTACTTCGCCCGTAACCGGAAGCCGCAGCCGGTCCGTCATCCCGATGTCGGGGATCGCATCGAGCAACATGCGTGTATAGGGGTGGCGCGGTTCGCGGAATATCTCGCGCGCGGCGCCCTGCTCGACCAGCCTGCCGAGATACATGACGCCGAGATCGTCGCTGACGTGATGGACCACGGCAAGATCATGGCTGATGAACAGACAGGTGAGGCGAAGGTCGCGCTGGAGGTCCTTTATCAGATTGAGGATTTGAGCCTGCACGGAAACATCGAGGGCGGAAGTCGGTTCGTCGCAGACGAGGAATTCGGGCCGGCTCGCAAGCGCACGGGCGATGCAGACACGCTGCCGCTGCCCACCGGAGAATTCGTGCGGATACCGGCGACCGTCCTGCGGGCTCAGCCTGACCTGTTCGAGCAGCTCGTCGACACGGTGCGCAATCTCGCGTCGACCCGCCGCGAGGCCATGTTCGATCAGCGGTTCCGCGATGATGTCCGCAATCCTCCATCGCGGATTGAGGCTGGCATAAGGATCCTGGAAGATCATCTGCATGCGCTTGCGCAAGGATCGGAGATCTGCCCGGTTCCGCAAGGCGACGAGGTCGGTTCCCTCGAAGCGGATCGAGCCGGCACCGGGCTTCAGGAGTCCGACCAGCATCTTTGCAACGGTTGACTTGCCGCAGCCCGATTCGCCGACGAGGCTGAACGTCCTGCCCCTGCCGATCGAGAAGCTGACATGGTCGACGGCGCGCAATATCGTGCGTCCGGTACCTTCGATCAGCCGGCTGAGTAGGGGGCGCGAGACATCGAAATCGCGGGTCAGACCTCGTACGTCGATGAAAGCGCCGTCTGAATCGCGCCGCCCGTCTGGCCTACCGGCACTGCCGGAGCGTCGCCCGTCCGGCTCGTTGCGCGGGCTCATGCTCTTGCGACCCCCGTAGCCGTGATTCGCCAACAGGCGACCTCGCCCTGTTCGTGTTTCACCGTGTCCGGGCGCTCCTGCCGGCAGCGGTCGATCGCATTACGGCAACGTGGGTGGAAGGCACAGCCCGACGGGATATCGCCGGGCCGCGGCATCGTGCCGTCGATCTGCGGCAGCCGGTCGAGCACCTGCCCGATCCTCGGGATCGAATCCATCAAGCCTCTGGTGTAGGGATGGCGGGCATGGTGAACTATCTGGCGTACCGGTCCTGTCTCGGCGATACGGCCGGCATACATGACCGCCACGCGATCGGCCATTTCCGCAATCACACCCATGTCATGGGTGATCAGCATCATCGCGGTGCCCTGCTCGCGGCACAGATCCTTGAGCAATGCGATGACCTGGGCCTGGGTCGAGACGTCGAGCGCGGTCGTGGGCTCGTCCGCAATGACCAGTCGCGGACCGGCGCAAAGGGCGAGGGCGATCACGGCGCGCTGGCGCATTCCCCCGGAAAATTCGTGTGGAAACTGTCGTGCACGCAGTTTCGGTTCGGGAACGCCAACGGCGGCCAGCAAGTCGATGGCGTGGGCGCAGGCTTGACGGTTGCCAAGCGGCGTGTGGGTCACGATCGTCTCGACGAGCTGCCCGCCGATGGTCTGGAGCGGGTCGAGACTGGTCAGCGGGTCCTGGAAGATCGTGCCGATGATCCCGCCGCGGATCCTGCGCATCTCCTCGCGGGCCAGGTTGTCGATGCGTCGGCCGTCGAGGATGATATGCCCGGCCGAAATGTGTCCGGGCGGATCGAGCAAGCCGATGACGGCCGAACCCGTCAGCGACTTTCCGGCCCCCGATTCGCCTACCAGCCCGAGAACCTCGCCCTCGCCGACATGCAACGACACATCGTCCACGGCGATGAGTGCGCCATGACGGGTGGGGAAGCGAACCTGCAGGTTTCGGACTTCAAGGACCTTTCTCATCGCCGTCGCAACTTCGGGTTGAGGGCATCGCGCAGCCAGTCACCGAGCAGATTGACCGCCAGCACGAGGAGAACGAGGACAGCACTTGGGAAGACAATCATCCACCATTCGCCCGAGAGCAGGAAATTGTTGCCGATGCGGATCATGGTGCCAAGTGACGGATTTGTTGCCGGCATGCCGACACCGAGAAAGGAGAGGGTGGCTTCGGTCAGAATGGCAATGGCCAGCGACAGTGTACCGATCACCAGGACGGGATTGATGACATTGGGCAGGACATGACGCAGCAGGATCTTCATCGGGTGCAGGCCGATGAGTTGCGCGGCCTGCACGTAGTCCCTGTTCCGTTCCACCAGTGTCGAACTGCGCACCGTGCGGGCGAAATTGACCCACTGGGAGGCGGCGATGGCAAGGGTCAGCACCACGATCCTGAATTCACGGGCGGTTGCCGCGGTCAGGATCGCCCTGACGATACCATCGAACAGCAGTGCGACGAGGATCGAGGGGAAGGTCAGCTGGATGTCGGCGATGCGCATGATGAGGCTGTCAAGCCAGCCATTGAAATAACCGGCAACGAGCCCCAGCAGCGTGCCCGCCACCGCCGCGATGGCGACGGCCGAAACCCCGACGATCAGCGAGATGCGCAGGCCGAACATGATCGATGAAAGAATGCACCGACCCTGGCCATCCGTGCCGAGAGGGAACGTCTCATTTCCGCCATCGCTCCATGCGGGCGGGAGAAATGCATCCATAAGGTCGATGGTGGCGATGTCGGTGGTGTCGTGCGGTGCCAGCCAGGGGGCGAACATGGCGACTGCAAGCAACACCAGGGCGACGACGACTGCGGCCATGGCTGACGGAGACCGGCGGAATTGAAAATACAAGTCGTCGCCGTGAAGGCGACGGCGCCTGCCGCCGGAGGGGCCGTGGCGCCGCGGGGAACTCAAGGGTCACTCACCGGCCGTTCGATTCTCAAGCGGGGATCAATCATGTAGCATAGAATATCAACGGTGAGATTGATGATGACGAAGAAGATGGCCACCATCACGAGATAGGCTGACATCAGCGGAATGTCGGCAAACGAAATGGCATTCAGGATGAGAAGTCCCAGGCCCGGCCATTGGAACACCGTTTCGGTGATGATCGAAAAGGCGACAAGCGAGCCGACCTGTACGCCCATGATGGTAACGACAGGCACCAGCGTATTCTTCAGGGCATGCCCGAAATGCACGCTGCGCGAACGCAGGCCGCGCGCATGGGCGAACCTGATGAAGTCCGTGCGCAGCACTTCGAGCATCTCCGCACGCACCAGTCGCATGATCATGGTGAGCTGGAACAGCGCCAGCGTCACGGCCGGCATGATGATGTGGCTCCATCCTTCCAGTGTGAGGAAACTGGTCCGCCATGGACCGATGTCGACCAGCCCGCTCCGGCCGAAGGTCGGCAGCCAGCCGAGCCATACACCGAAGAGCAGGATGAGAAGGATGCCGATGAGGAAGCTGGGGACGGAGATGCCGATCAGGGAGACGGCGAGAAGGACCCGCGACAGCCAGTGGTCCCGGTACAATGCTGTATAGACCCCCATCGGCAGACCTGTCGCCAGGGCGATGATCGCCGAGAGGAACACGAGTTCGAAGGTTGCGGGAATCCTTGAGGCGATCAGTTCCTCGACGGGCCTGCCCATGCGGTAGGACAGGCCAAACTCGCCGTGCAGGACCTGTTCGACCCATCTGGCGAACTGTACCGGTACGGAAGCGTCCAGTCCCAGCCGCTCGCGCATGGCAACCCGCTGCTCCAGGGTGGCATTCTGACCGAGCATGTTGTTCACCGGATCGCCGACGAACTGGAAAAGCGAGAACGCGATCAGCGCCACGGTCAGCAGGACCGGGACGGATTGCACAAGGCGGTGGAGGATGAAGGCGGGCATCGGGATCAACGTTCCCGGATGGAGGAAAGGCCACCGACCTTTCCAGTGGTGCTATCGAAGGACGACCGTGCGCAGATCGACATCGTCGAACGGCCTTTGCTGCACGCTTTCCACCGTGTCCGTACGCACGCCCCATGACAACGCCTGCTGATGCAGCGGAAGATGACCGACATCGTCCTTGTGCAGTGCGAAGAGCCGATGAATCAGTTCGACGCGTTCGTCGGCATCAATTGTCACCGCGATCCTGTCCGCCAGACGTTCGATTTGCGGGTTGGTGTAACGGCCGCAGTTCCATGTGCCGCGAGCCTCTCCGTCGAGTGTCATGATATTCTGGATGACGTCGTAGGAATCGAACGTGCCGGGGGTCCAGCCGAGCAGGAAGAAACTGGTATCGTAGCCCTGCGAGGCGCCGACCTTGTTGAAAATCAGCGATTTGCTCTGGGCGTTCAGGGCCACGTCGATGCCGACGCGACGCAGCATCGGGACAATGGCGGTACAGATCGCCTCGTCGTTGACATACCGATCGTTGGGGCAGTCGAGAGTGACCGGAAAGCCCTGGGCATAACCGGCTTCAGCCAGCAGTTCCTTGGCGCGTGCCGGGTCGTAGGCATAGGGCGTGTTCAGGTCCTCGCTGAAACCGTTGACCCCCGGAGCGACCATCAGGCCCGTCGGTGTCGAGGCGCCGCGCATGACCACGCGATGAATGGCCTCGATGTCGATGGCATGGGCCACCGCCCTGCGTACCCGCACATCCTTGAACGGATTCCGGCCCGTGCCGGGCATGTCGAGCAGCTCGTCGCGATGCTGGTCGAAGCCAAGAAAGATGGTGCGAAGTTCGGGACCCTGCATCGACTGCACGTTCGGCTCCGCACCGATCCTGTCGATGTCCTGTAACGGGATCGGATAGGCAAGGTCGATCTCGCCCGACAGCAGCGCTGCCATGCGGGTTGTGTCATTGCCGATCGGCCGGTAGATCGCCCGGTCGACATTGTCGGTCCGCCGGTTCTGGTTCCACCAGTTCTCGAAGGGTTCCAGAACCACGCGATCGTCCGGAACCCACTCGACCAGCCTGAACGGGCCCGTGCCATTGGCATGCTGGTTGATGAAATTGCCACGGCCCGCGCCCCCGACGATCTCGAAGGCATCGTGGTCCTCGGTGAACTCCCGATCGACGATGTAGAAATTGGGCATGTTGAGCAACAGGACGGGGTCGGGTCCCCTGGTCTCGATTTCGACGGTGAAGTCGTCGATCTTGCGGACATCGGCGACCGTCGAGAGCGCGAAGGCCATTTGGGCTTCGGGCTGGGTCTGCCGCTTGAAGGAATAGACCACGTCGTCGGCATTGAACGGGCTGCCGTTGTGGAATGTCACGCCCTCGCGCAGCTTGAATTCCCACAGGGTATCGGACCTGTTCGTCCAGCTTACGGCAAGATCGGGTTCGAGCGAGAGATCGGGCGCGCGATGGATGAGACGACCATAGACATTGGCCTTGATCGCGTTCGTCGGGCCTTCATTGTTGCTATGCGGATCGAGCCCGAGAATATCTCCGGTGGTTGCGTATCGGAACACCTTCTCCTGAGCGCTGGCCTCACCGGTCGCACCGACAAGGGCCAGTACCGTTGCAACGGCGATCATCCAGCGACAGGGCATTGTCCGGGCCTCCTGGTTCTTCGTCTGTCAATCGTGATGACCCGTTCATGGCTATCGCGATTGCAACAGGCTAGCAAGAACTGCTGATTATTTTGCGGATAGGGATTTTCCATTCTGAAGTTCAAGGAGAGTCCGGATGAATTTGCCGTTGCGAGAATGTCATGACAAGGCAGGAGCAGGCATGCGCGATTACAACAGGGACGGGGGCAATGGTGCCTTTCCCCCGGAATCAATGTGAAGTTGTCATGCGGTCCATGTAGAAAATTACGGTGAGTTGATGTGATGCATTCATTCGTCAACTTTGCGGTGAACGAAACAAGTTCAGATCACCCCTTTCGCAACTCTGGAAACCATCGGACGGGTGCTGCGTGATGACTGGGAAGATATTGAAATTCACTCCCTCTTTCAGGGAAGTATTGCCAATCGCAATGGGAATGTTCCTTTTGGCATCGGAAACCGGAAATGCCCTGCCGCCGTCGAACGACCTGCAGGCATTCACTGCCCACCGGAACATCATCCATGTGGCTTCCTCGTGCAGTATCATCGCCAGCAAGATCGGCAAGCTCATGCAGCACGAGGATTTCGACAAGGATCCGCAGCCGGGATGGATCGTGAGGACCATGGCGCTCTACCAGAGCGAGAAGAAGGCGGCTGGATGCTCTTCGGGCGGCACGCCCGTTACCGGTTCATCCTCGCCCGAGACCCCGAGTCCGGTCGTGCTGGTGACGAGTGGCAATCCGGGCTCCTGCGACGCCGGGCAGGCGGCCCGGATTACGAACAAGATCGACAAGCTCAAGCAGCACAGGAATTTTGGCGACAATCCCCAGCCCGGGTGGATCGTGAGGACCATGGCGCTCTATCAGAGCGAGATGAAGGCCGCCGGATGCTCGTCTTCCGGAAAGACCACGCCCACCAACGGCAGCACACCGAATCCCCCGACTGTGACGCCGGTGGCCAGCGGCGATGCGGGCTCGTGCAACAGTGCGAAGGCGGCCCTTGTCACGACCAAGATCGACAAGCTCAAGCAGCACAGGAATTTTGGCGACAATCCCCAGCCCGGGTGGATCGTGAGGACCATGGCGCTCTATCAGAGCGAGATGAAGGCCGCCGGATGTTCGTCTTCCGGAAAGACCACGCCCACCAACGGATCTCCCGGCGGCGAGATCGGCCCCGTTCCGACGGGCACGCTTCCCTGGCGCTCCGGCATGTCGTGCACGCGGCTGAAGGATGCGGGAATATGGCGGGGCACGCCGATGACCGCCGCCATCGGCTGGGCACCGCACAAGAAAGGCTGGGAAGAAATGCTTGCCTACTTTTCCGGCTCGAACATGGAGAAATTCATCAATGCTAGGAAAAGCAAGGCACTGCCCTCCATCGGCCTGCCGATGATGCCGGCGTCGCACAGTGGTCAACTGGACAATTGCGCTGCCGGAAAATTCGACAATTACTTCACGAAGTTTGCCACCATCCTGAAGAATCGCGGCCTGGGCGACATCGCCCTGCGCGTCGGCTGGGAAGCCAACCTGCAGAGTTATCCATGGATCGCCGAACACAACATCGCCGGCTACAAGGCGTGCTACCGGCGCATCGTGAAGACATTGCGGGCGGTGTCGCCGGACTTCATCTTCGACTGGCACAACGGCAAGCGAACCCGGTTCGCCAATACGCCCGCCGACCTCTATCCCGGTGACGATGTCGTCGATATCGTCGGCCTCAGCTACTATGACCGCGACCTCAACAACAGGACCCAGGCCGACTGGGACCGGAGTGCCAGCGACGGGTCGGTGACCAATCCGCACGGCATCGAGACATGGCTGGCCTTTGCAAAGTCGCACGGCAAGAAACTGGGTGTTGCCGAATGGGGAATCACCAATCGCGGCGACACTCCCTACTACCAGGGCAGCGGCGACAACGCACTCTACATCAAGAACATGTATAATTTCTTCAAGAAGAATGCCAAGGACATCGCCTACGAATCGTACTTCAACTGCGTTCAGGGCAACCCGCAAGTCTACATTCTCTATCCGTCGAACTACAACCCGCTGTCGAGCGCGATGTATCGTTCGTTGTTTTAGAACCCACGGTCTGCGGTGGCCTGGTCGTTGGTCTATCCCGCGACATTCTCCTTTCGGGAAAGGTTGCCATGTTCTGAGTTTCCACCGCCATTCCACCGGCGGTGTGGCGGGAAGTGCAGCCTGTTTCAGTGTGATGACGCAGTTGTGATGGCGGGCGGGGCGCCGGATTTTTCCGGCGATTGCCTGTGAATATGGCCGTAACGCTCGCCGACGGGGCGGAAAAATCAATCTCGGGCAGCGGGGGTACCACTGGCATCGCGTGCCGGTGCATCCTATCTGATCGGGGTCCGCAACATGGAAGGGGATGTCTGGATGCTCGCGCTTGTCAACGATCCTGCGGTATGGGCCAGCTTCGGGACGCTTGTCCTGCTCGAGATCATCCTGGGCGTCGATAACATCATCTTCATCTCGATCATTGCCGGCCGCCTGCCGGAAGAGCAGCGGCCGCGCGCGCGCTACCTCGGCCTGTCGGGTGCGCTGGTGATGCGGATCATCCTCCTCGCCTCGATCACCTGGATCATGGGGCTGACCGCAACCGTCTTTTCGGCATTCGGAATCGATTTCTCCTGGCGGGATCTCATCCTGCTCGGCGGCGGTCTGTTCCTGATCTACAAGGCCACCGGTGAAATTTATGCGGAAGTTGAAGGTAACCATATCGAGAGCAATGCCGGCGGGCAGGCCAGCTTCTCGACCGTCATTCTCCAGATCATCGTCGTCGATCTGGTCTTTTCCATCGATTCGGTCATTACCGCGGTGGGGATCGCCGACCATCTCGAAGTCATGATCGCTGCGGTGATCATCTCGGTTCTGGTCATGATGGTCGCGGCTACGCCCATTGCGGCATTCATCGAAAAACATCCCTCGACGAAGATGCTGGCGCTGGCATTCCTTGTCATGGTCGGCATGGCGCTGATGGCCGATGGCGCCCATTTCCATGTCGAGCGAGGGTTCATCTACGCGGCCATGGTCTTCTCGCTGTTCGTCGAGGCAATGAACCTGTTGCGCGGCAAGCGGGCGAGAAAGCGTTTCATGGAGCCCTGAGGACGGGCACGGGCTGAACCAGCCGATTCCCGACCGGGACCGGCTGGTTCAGCCCAGCATCTTGTGGTCGAGAATATCGAGGCAACGCAGGACTTCCGCCGACTCCTCCTCCACCTGGGCGATATAGTCGAGAGCTGTCGAAAGGTCGCCTTCGGCGAAGGACCTGGCTGCGCGCTTGCCGCTGTCATGGATCTTTTCGTGATGGCTCTCCATCTGGCGAAATTCCGGCAGGCTTCGCCAATCGGCGGATTCATCGCTGTAGTACCATTTGCCCAGCCGGCAAGAGCGATGATCAGCCAGTTCGTCGCTCCGCAAACGGGTCCGGCCGACAGCCATGTCGATCAGCTGCTTCTTCCACGCCACATGGTCGGCCTTCGCCAGCTTGATCACCTTGCCGGGCAGGTTCACGGCACCGAAACGCTGCATGGTTTCGGACAGATTGTCCTGCAACGTGTCCATGTCGTCGACGAGACCGGTCACGCCCAGGGTATTGTCGCTCGTGCGCCGGGCGATCTGGCCGATTGCGGCTGCCACCTCGGCGGCGGCCTGATTCTGTTCGTCAAGGATTTCAGCGATACTGTTCATCCGCTCGTCGATGATCTGGACCTGCTGATCGACGATCGTCATGGAGTGGGAGAGGGCATTGATCGACTGTTCGCCAAGGCTGACCTCCTCGCAACTGGTCTCCATCATCGCCGCGGTCGTCAACATCTCGTCCTGCAGTTCGGTGATGCTGGAACGGATGCTCGATGTGGCCTGTGCCGTCTGATCGCTCAGGGCCTTGACCTCGCCCGCCACGACTGCGAATCCCCTTCCGGCCTCGCCGGCGCGGGCGGCCTCGATGGTGGCATTCAGGGCCAGGAGATTGGTCTTCTTGGCGATGTCGGCTATGGTGTCGACGATCGTGCCGATCTCCCTTGAGCTTCGTGCCAATTGCGATATGCGCTCGCTGGTATCGCGGATGGAGCGGGTCATGCCGCTGATCGTTTCCTTCACCGCATGGCCGTTCGACATGCCCTGTGTGACCCCGATCCGGGCTTCCCTTGCCTCGCCTGCGGCACTTCTCGCCTGATCGGAAATCTGTTCGACCGAAGCCAGCATTTCATTGCTCGCGGCGGCGATGCCCTGGGCGTGTTCATCGGTCTCGCGGACATTGTCGAAAATCCGGGCGGCACGGATGGTCGAATTCATGTTGCTGGTGCTGTATTCGACGATGTCGTCGAGCCGCTCGCGGGCTTCATCGCGGCGTATCTCGACAAGTCGGGCAAGCTTGCGGCCAAGCTCGGTGCCCGGGTCGAATTCGACCGTAAGGTCGCCGGCGATCAGCCTGTCCAGCTGGTCGAGTACCTGTCGCGATGCATGGATTCCAAAACGCACCTGGATCGTCCTCCGGGGTTCGAATACATGCTGTTTAGATAATGACAGTTAATTTTGTGCGAATTTTGCGGGATCGACGGAGTACTATCCGAAGGCTGTCGGAAAAAATCTTCGCTGTCGCTTGCGGCGAGGGTCCAAGTCCCACGCCTGCGGACCAGGCGAAGCGCTGGCCCGTCGCGGGCGAGGTGACGGTTCGCTGGTAACGGCGATCCGTCAGTCCCAGTCGAAAATGTGCCGCATGAGGTGCCTGTAGGTCTCGCCGGGGCGCAGTATGATCCCCGGAAAGTTGGGATGGTTGGGGGCATCGGGATACCCCTCAGTTTCGAGACAGATGCCGGAACGGGAGGGAAATCTCGTTCCGTCGCTGGCGGTTATGTCCATCTTGTATCCTGTATAAACCTGCACTGCGGGCTGGTTCGCCATGAGCTCCATCCGGCAGCGACCGTCGCCTGAGGTCAGGTCCGCCACCCGGCGCATGCCGGAGCCCTCCGTCAGGATGAAGGCATGGTCGACGCGGCCTCCGGGAGCCTCGTCCACCCGTCTGGGCGAACGGAAATCCAGCACCGTTCCGGCCAGATCGGCGATCTCTCCAGTGGGGATCTGCGCCTCGTCGGTCGGCAGGTAGGCATCGGCATCAACCTGGAGCACGTGCGCGTCGATCGTGCCCCCGCCATCCAGATTCCAGTAGGTGTGGTGGATGAGGTTGAGCGGGGTGGGACGATCGCAGCGCCCGACCATTTCGATGTCGAGATGGTTGTCGTCCGTCAGGCTGTAGCGACAGGTGACGTCCAGATTGCCGGGATAACCCTGGTCGCCATCGGCCGAATGGATCGAGAGCATGACCGACCGGTCGCTGGCATCCTCGACCTTCCACACGCGCTTGGTCAGGCCCACGGGGCCGCCGTGGAGATGGGCGTTCCCGATCTCGTTGACGGGCAGTTCATACGTCCTGCCGTCGAGTACGAAGCGGCCCTGGGCGATGCGGTTGCCGACACGGCCGCACGTGGCGCCGAAATAGGGCGAACGTGCGGGATAGTCCTCGAATCGGGAAAATCCCAGCACTAGGCTCCGGTCGGTACCGCCCACCGGCGCAGTCAGGTCCTGCAGGACGGCACCCCAGTCCATGATCCGCGTTTTCATGCCGTTGGCATTGGAGAGTTCATAAAGGTGGACGGGCTGGCCGTCGAAGCTGCCGAATTCGATGCGTTCCGCCATTTTCCCTTGCTCCCCCTGTCGAATGTCCTGCGCAGGAATCCGCTATGCCTTAACCGAACGTTAAGGACAAGACGCGTATCGTTCGACGGCCTTGTGGAAAAGACGCCAACGAGACCGGACAAGCACGATGCTGGCGAGTGACGCCTTTCTGGACTTCATCTATGTCGGCACGCCCCGCGCCGGATCGACCTGGTTGCGCACGGTGCTCAACGAGCATCCGGAGATCCGCCTGCGCGATCAGCGCACCCTGCCGCCGAGCCTCGATTGCGACCCTTATATAAGCGCTCTCGACAGCCCATCGGGCCTGGATCGCTATCGCCGGCTTTTCGAGGGGGCGATGCCCTACACGGTGATCGGTGACGTGATACCCGGTTGCATCACCGATCCTTTCGCCGCCGGTCGGCTGGCCCGTCATTTCCCGAAGAGCAAGGTACTGGTATTCATCCGCGATCCGATCGATCTCATCCACTCGCTTCATCGACACGAGGTGCAGCGCACCGGCCGCAATATCGCCTTCGCCGAGCACCTGGCCGAGCGGCCGGACTGGCTGCAGTTCGGCCTCTATCACCGTCAGCTGCTACCCTATTTCGATTCCTTCGACGCCGACCAGATCTGCGTGGTCGTCTATGAGCGCTTCTTCGAGGACGAAGCGGCCCACCTGCCGCAATTGTTGCGCTTCCTCGACGTCGACGAGCGTTTCCGGCCTTCGGTCATGGGTTGCCACGTGTCCGAAAGACGGAAGGGATCGGTCAGTCTCAAGAGGCGCCTGTCGGATCTGATCGCGCCTCAGGCAGGCGGCTCCATGGGACATCTGGAAATCAGCTACAAGCCATGGCCACTCCCGCCGAAGGAACCGGTGGATGCCGGCATCCGCACCCGTCTTGCCGCCGCTCTGGATGCCGACATTGCCCGTCTGGAACGCGATCTGGGGCTTGACCTTTCGAGCTGGAGGGCCGGTCCGCAGCCCCGCGAGGAGGTCGCCAGCAATGTCATCCACCTGCCTGAGGCCCGTGCGGCCCTGCAGCGGATGCGCATGCGTGCATCGGCAGACGGCTGAGCCCGTACCCGGACGGGGCCATGCTGCGACCTTGCCGCGAGCGGTTGGCCTTGCCTTCCCGAACATCGCCTGACCTGCCGCGTCCCGCGTGAGCCCGAAACGGATCGGCGGGGCGTATTTCCATGTCCGTTCATGTTTTTGATGCGGCAGCACCGATTGACATCCGTCCCGCCCGGCTCTTAGCTCACTGGCGACAATGGGAGAGCGCTGTATGAACGGGCCGGCCAGCAACGACGTCGCCAGCTATACCGACAAGTATTTCGTCAAGACCCGTGCCGTCGTCGAGCGCTTCGGCGACGTGCGGGTCACCTATGCCGTATTCATGCGCCGTCCGGTGTTGTTCACGCCCCGCATCGCGGTGGGCTGGCTCACGAGCATTGCCGAAGAGCGCGGTGTGACGTTCGACATCCACATGCTGCACAATGAAGGCGGGTGGGTCGGTGCCGGCGAACCGCTGATGTACATTCATGGCTCGTTCCGCGAACTGAGCGACCTTGAGACGATTTTCCTGCAGAAGCTGGGCCCGCCCTGTGTCGCGGCCTTCAATGCCTATACCATGTGCACCGATCTGCCGTATGTGGGCTTCCTCGGCATGGATGCGCGCCATTGCGCCGGTGCCGAGATGGCCGAGATGATGGCCTATGCCGCCAGCATCGGTTCGGCACGGGCGCGGCGGGAGCGCAATGCGAAGGGCTTCATCGGCAACGCCAACGATGCCACCGCCCATTTCTTCGGCCAGAAGAAGGGGCTTGGGACCATGCCGCATGCGCTCATCGGCTATGCCGGTAGCACGCTGCGCGCAGCCGAGATGTTTCACGAGACATTCCCCGATGACAGTCTTTATGTCCTTGTCGACTATTTCGGTCACGAGGTGACCGACGCGCTCGCGGTCTGTCAGCGGTTTCCGGAGCTGGCGGCGCAGGGACGGCTGGGCGTTCGCCTCGATACCCATGGCGGACGCTTCATGGAGGAGCTCGACACAGCCCAGTCCTATGCCGTCCTCGACCGGGACGCCCCCGATGCGATCCGCACCTATCGCACCGAGGAGGAATTGCGCTGGCTGACCGGTACCGGTGTAACCGCCGCGGCACTGTTCCACATGCGCCAGCGTCTTGACTCCGCCGGTTTCGACAAGGTCAAGATCATCGCCAGTTCGGGATTCAATCCTTCCAAATGCAAGCTCATGGCCAGTGTTCGTGCACCGGTCGATATTATCGGCACCGGTAGTTATCTGCCGGAACGATGGACGGAAACCTACGCGACAGCCGATGTCATCGCCTATGGCGATATACGGCGGGTGAAGGTTGGCCGTGAATTCCTGTTCCCGGCAGACTGATATCCCGCACGGGAGATCGTGTCGGAAAGCTGCCATGGTTTTCGTGGAGCGGGCTTGGTCATGACGCGTGTTCCGGGTTTAGTGCACCACTGCGGAATATCCTTGGCGGGGTCCTGTGCAGGTTGTGAAATCACAGCAGTTCTGGCGGAGTGTCCTGATTGCCTGTCTCACCGCGGCCATTCCGCTGTTCATCCTGGAATTGATCGGCCGGCTGGACATGCTTGTCTGTCTCGCGATCGCAGGAAGCTCGGGAATTGCCGTCGCCG
This sequence comes from Geminicoccaceae bacterium, assembly GCA_020638465.1. NCBI lineage: Bacteria > Pseudomonadati > Pseudomonadota > Alphaproteobacteria > Geminicoccales > Geminicoccaceae > Geminicoccaceae bacterium. The sequence goes on along the minus strand of JACKIM010000002.1, from coordinate 1,680,518 downwards.
TGGCGACGCTGGTGAACATGCGCGAATTAGAAGGCGGGCGCCGCTGGCTGGAAAGTCTGAGCACCGGCGATGAGCGGGGCATGTCCGGCGAACTGGGCGAGGCGGTGGCGACACGGATCGCGCCCGCGGCACTGGGCATCCAGCGGGCGCGCCTGCGGGCCGAACGGCAGGCCGGTCGGGAGCAGCAGAACTTTCGCGAGCTTCTGGGGATCATCGCCGATCCGGTCCTTTTGATCGGCAGCGACGATACCATCATGGATGCCAATGATGCGGCGCGGCGATCCTTCAGCCAGCTCGGTCATTCCACACCGATCAGCCGTCTTTTCCGGGATCCCGGCCTCCTGCAGGCGCTGACTGCCGCCCGGGACATGCGGCAGACCAGCCAACTGGCCTTCACGCCGGCGGCATCGCCCGAACGCCGTTTCGGTGCCCGGCTGGCATCCGTGGCGCTTCCCGACGGTGGCCAGGGCGTATTGCTGCTGTTGCGCGAGGAGGGCGAACAGGTGATGATCGAGCGGATGCGCTCCGATTTCATCGCCAATGTCAGCCATGAGTTGCGTACGCCGCTCGCATCCATTTCGGGTTTCATCGAAACCCTGCAGGGACCGGCGCGCAACGATACCGACGCCCGCATCAACTTTCTCGAGATCATGGCCGGCGAGGCCGCGCGCATGCGTCGCCTGGTCGACGACCTGCTGTCATTGTCGCGCATAGAGGTGGCGTCGAGCCAGCCTCCCGACGAGCCATGCGATGTGGATGAGCTGATTGGCGAGGTGATTGCGCGCCTCCGACCGGTTGCCGATGCCGCCCGGGTGCAGCTCGTCCGGGAGGGGGGAAGGGACCTGCCGGTGATCCTTGCCGACCATGACCAGCTGTATCAGGCTCTTGTCAATCTCATCGAGAATGCGATCAAATACGGTGGGCAACAGAAGGCGGTTCGTATCCATGCGCGTGCCCATACCCGGGCACCCGCGCAGGCGGGCCCGCTCGCGGGCTCGCGGGCGCTGGAGATCTCGGTCATCGATGAGGGGCCGGGGATCGCCAGCGAGCATCTGGCCCGGCTCACCGAACGCTTCTACCGTGTCGACAAGGCACGTTCGCGCAGTGTCGGCGGCACGGGCCTCGGGCTCGCCATCGTCAAGCATATCGTGCGCCGGCATCAGGGGCACCTGGCCATTGCCAGCGTCATCGGCGAGGGAAGCTGCTTTTCCATCTATCTGCCCGACCGCGATATTCCCGTTGCCGATGACCCGCCGCCCGGCAGGGAGAGGCTTCAGGCGCGCACCTGATCTGCCACCGCGTGCCGGGCGCACCGGAGTACATGTCATTATATTGTCATATTCCATGCGTATCAGGACCTCGCCCTCGGACCAGCAGGGGGCTCCGAAACAGGACGTCTCGACCTTTGGAGGTCCCAGTCATGCGCAAGATCCTTCTTTCCGCGGTTGCCTTGAGCGCCATCCTCGCGACCGGCGAGGCTCAGGCCCGCGACCAGATCCGCATCGTCGGATCCTCGACCGTGTTCCCGTTCTCCACCGCCGTTGCCGAGCATTTCGGCAACAAGACCAGCTTTCCCACGCCCGTGGTCGAGAGCACCGGGTCCGGCGGAGGGCTCAAGCTGTTCTGCGAGGGGGTTGGCGAAGGCACGCCCGACATCACCAACTCCTCGCGACGGATCAAGGCTTCCGAGGTCGAGACCTGCGCCAAGAACGGCGTGAAGGATGTCACCGAGGTCAAGGTCGGCTTTGACGGCATCGTGCTGGCCAACAGCAAGAACGGCCCCTTGTTCGATGTCACTCGCGAACAGATCTTCCTGGCGCTGGCCAAGCAGGTTCCGGTCGACGGCAAGCTGGTGGATAACCCCTACAGCAACTGGCACGAGATCGACGATTCGCTTCCCGACGAGAAGATCGAGGTTCTGGGTCCGCCGCCCACCTCCGGCACGCGCGACGCCTTTGTCGAGCTGGTGATGGACCACGCCTGCGAGACCTTTCCCGAGATCGAGGCGCTCGACGATGACGCCAGGAAGGCCGCCTGCGGCAGCATGCGCGAGGATGGTGCTTTCATCGAGGCCGGTGAGAACGACAACCTCATCGTCAACAAGCTTGAGGAAAACCCGGTCGCCCTGGGCATTTTCGGTTTTAGTTTCCTCGACCAGAATACCGACAACATCCAGGGCAGCCGGGTCGACGGCATCGAGCCCACCTTCGAGAACATTGCCGATGGTGAATATCCAGTATCGCGTTCACTCTACTTCTACGTCAAGAATGCGCATGTCGACGTGGTTCCCGGAATTCGCGAGTATATCGCCGAGTTCACCAGCGATGCCGCGTCGGGTGAGGATGGCTATCTCGCGGACAAGGGATTGATCCCGCTTCCCGAAGAGGAGCGTGAGAAGGTCCGTTCGGAGGCCAACAACCTGCAGCCGCTCAGCCTCTGATCGGTTGAACGCTGGAACCGCGCACCGGGATGTTTGCGGTGCGCGGTTCCGTTGCCACGGAAGCGGTAGTGCCATGAGTTTGATCGCGATCGTCCTCGTCCTTGCCCTTGCCGGTTATGTGCTGGGGCGGCGACGCGCCATTACCGTGGCCGATGGCAATCCCGTATCGCTTCACTCCCGCCCGGGGCACTATGGCTGGCACGTCTTCCTGCTCGGAGCCGGACCCGCGGTCGCCCTGACGACCTTCTGGCTGATCGGCGATCAGGTCGTGCTGCGCCGGATCGTGGAAAGCCGTTTGCCGCCCGCCATTCTCGACCAGCCGCCGGAAATGCTGAACTTCTTTATCCAGGACGTTGCCCGCGTTGCCCTGGGCGGAAAGGCGCATGGCGAACTCACGCCGGTCATGCAGGACGCCGCCAGCTATTATGGCTGGCTTCTTTCGGTCTCGACATGGCTGCGCACGATCATCGTTTTGCTGCTGGCGATTTTCGGCATTCATCTCGCCCTGAGGCATGTCGCTGCGGATTTTCGCGCCCGCAACCACGTTGAACGCTGGGTCCGCGGCGCACTGCTGGCCGCGGCGGGGATTTCCATCCTTACGACGGCCGGGATCGTCTTTTCCGTCCTGTTCGAGTCGGTGCGCTTCTTTGACAAGGTTCCCGTCACCGATTTCCTGTTCGGCCTGAGCTGGAGTCCGCAGACGGCCCTGCGTGCCGATCAGGTCGGCTCGTCGGGAAGTTTCGGTGCCGTGCCGCTGTTTGCGGGAACGCTGCTGATCACGGCCATCGCCATGGCCGTGGCAGGTCCGATCGGCATGCTGTCGGCAATGTACCTTTCCGAATATGCTTCGCCGACATTTCGCGGATTTGCCAAGCCGGCGCTGGAAATCCTCGCCGGTGTGCCAACGGTGGTCTACGGCTTCTTCGCCGCCCTCACGGTAGCACCGTTCATCCGCGGTCTGGGGGAATCCCTGGGGCTCAGCGTGTCTTCGGAAAGCGCTCTGGCAGCAGGGCTTGTCATGGGCATCATGATCATTCCGTTCGTCTCCTCGCTGGCTGACGATGCGATATCGGCGGTTCCCCGCGCCCTGCGTGACGCTTCGCTCGGGCTGGGTGCCACGCGTGCGGAAACCATTGTCCAGGTCATCATGCCAGCGGCGTTGCCGGGGATCATTGCCGGCTTCCTGCTCGCCATCAGCCGGGCCATCGGCGAAACCATGATCGTGGTGATGGCTGCCGGCCTTGCGGCCAACCTGACGGGCAATCCCCTGCAGGCGGTCACGACGGTCACGGTCCAGATGGTGACATTGCTCGTGGGCGATCAGGAATTCGACAGCGCCAAGACGCTGGCGGCCTTCGCGCTGGGGCTGGTGCTGTTCCTTTCAACCTTGTTGCTCAATATCATCGCCCTTCGTGTGATGCATACCTACCGGGAACAATATGACTGAAGCATTGCGCGAGACCGACCTGCGGCCGCTTGAGAGGCTTGTCTCGGGGCCGCGACCGACTTTTGCCGAGGGCAACGAACTGGTGCGCCGGCGCTATGCCCGGGAGCGGCGGTTCAGGCTCATGGGGCTGGGTGCCATCGGCCTCGCGCTTGGCCTGCTGGCGGTCCTGCTCCTGTCGGTCGGGACGCAGGGATACAAGGCATTCTGGCAGACCTATGTGACCCTCGATATCGATTTTGCCAGGGACAGGATCGATCCGGAGGGGACTGGCGATCCGGCCGTGATCGGCAAGGCGAACTTCCAGGAACTGATCAACGGCGCCCTCTACCGGATGTTTCCCGATGTCGAAGGTCGACGCGACAGGAAAGCGTTGCGCGGACTGGTGAGTTCGGCTGCGGCGCTGGATCTGCGCGAACAGGTCAAGGCTGATCCATCGCTGATCGGGCAGACGGTTCCCGTCGAGATGCTGGCATCGGATGACATCGATCAATTGATGAAGGGCGAGATCGACCGCAATCTGAAAGAGTCCAACCGGCGGGTGAAGGACCGGGAGCTCATCTGGGTCGATGCACTTGCAGAACAGGGGCGGATCGAGACACGCTTCAACACGGTTCTATTCACGCACGGCGATAGTCGCGAACCCGAGCAGGCCGGCATATGGGGAGCTGTTGTCGGATCATTCTACATGATGATCGTGACATTGCTGCTGGCCGCTCCGATAGGCATCGCGGCTGCGACCTATCTGGAAGAATTCGCCCCCAAGAGCCGCATGACCGATTTCATCGAGGTCAATATCAACAATCTTGCCGCCGTTCCGTCGATTGTTTTCGGTCTGCTCGGTCTTGCCGTCTTCCTGCAGGTATTCCATCTTCCGAGATCGGCTCCGCTTGTCGGTGGTCTCACGCTGACACTCATGACCTTGCCGACCATTGTCGTCGCGACCCGCGCCTCGCTCCGCTCCGTGCCGCCCTCGATCCGCGAGGCGGCGCTGGGCATGGGAGCATCGAAGGTGCAGACCGTGGCCCATCACGTATTGCCACTGGCCTTGCCCGGTATTCTCACGGGGGCGATCATTGGCATGGCTCAGGCCCTTGGCGAGACCGCACCGCTGTTGATGATCGGCATGGTGGCGTTCATCGTCGACATTCCGGCAACTCCCCTCGATCCGGCCACGGCTTTGCCCGTCCAGATCTATCTTTGGGCCGATAGCCCCGAGCGGGCGTTCACCGAGCGGACGGCGGCAGCGATCATGGTGCTGCTCGCCTTCCTCGTGATCATGAATGCCCTGGCGGTCATTCTGCGACGAAAGTTCGAAAGAAAATGGTAGCGCGCGCACTCAAGTTCGAGGAGAGGTCGGCATTGGTCGAAAGTCAGGCGAAGCCGAAAATGTCGACCCGTGGGGTCAATCTCTGGTATGGCGATAAACAGGCCCTGTTCGACGTGTCGCTGGACATCCCGGATCACGAGGTCACGGCGCTGATCGGCCCGTCAGGTTGCGGCAAGTCCACATTCCTCAGATGTCTCAACCGCATGAATGACACGATCGACATATGTCGCGTCGAAGGTGATATTCGCCTCGACGATCAGGACATCTATGCGCGCGAGATCGATGTCGTGCAGTTGCGCTCCCGCGTCGGCATGGTGTTCCAGAAACCCAATCCGTTTCCAAAATCGATCTATGACAACGTCGCCTATGGTCCCCGCATTCACGGGCTGGCCGCGAACAAGGCCGATCTCGACCAGATCGTCGAGACCGCGCTCAAGGGAGCAGGGTTGTGGAAGGAGGTATCCGATCGTCTCGGCTCTCCGGGCAACGGCCTTTCCGGCGGTCAGCAGCAGCGCTTGTGCATTGCCCGGGCGATTGCGGTCAGTCCCGAGGTGATCTTGATGGACGAACCCTGTTCGGCCCTTGACCCAATTGCCACGGCCCACATCGAGGAACTGATCGACGAGCTGCGCGAGAGTTTCACGATTGCCATCGTCACCCATAACATGCAGCAGGCCGCGCGCGTTTCGCAGACGACGGCCTTCTTCCATCTGGGCAAGCTGATCGAGCACAGCTCGACCGACGAAATCTTCACGACTCCTCGCGAGCAGATGACCCAGGATTACATAACGGGGAGGTTCGGTTGATGGCTGGTTCCGAAACCAGAGGCAAGGAACAAGGGAATGCCGGCGAGAGTGGCGATGATGCGTCGCGCCGACATGTCGTGCGGTCGTTCGACCAGGATCTCAATCAGCTCAACAGCATGATCGTGCGCATGGGCGGTCTGGTCGAACAGCAGGTCGCTCATACCGCGAAGGCGCTCATCGACCGCGATGACGAACTGGCGGCCCGCGTGCGCGAGCGCGACAAGGAAGTGGACGAGCTGGAAGAGGGCATCGACCAGTTGGCGATCCGGCTGCTGGCGACCCGGCAGCCGATGGCCATAGACCTGCGCATCGTCGCGATGTCGCTCAAATTGTCGAACGATCTCGAACGGATAGGCGATTATGCCAAGAGCATCGCCAAGAGGGCGATCCGGCTTTCGTCGCAGCCGCCGCTGAAACCTCTGGTCATCATCCCGAGCATGTCCGAGATGGTCCAGGGCATGGTCAAGGATGTGCTCGACGCGTTTGTCGAGCGCAACACCGAAAAGGCGATGTCGGTCTGGCGCAGGGACAGTCAGGTCGACGAGTTCTACGATAGCCTGTTCCGCGAGTTGATTACCTTCATTCTTGAGGATCCGCGTCACACCAGCACCTGCATCGACCTGATGTTCATTGCCAAGAATCTCGAACGTATCGGTGACCACGCCACCAACATCGCGGAAAAGATCCATTACATGGTTCATGGAACGCAGATCAACTGGACCAGGGCGGATGAGTCATGAATCCGCAGGTCCTGATTGTCGAGGACGAGGTGCCGTTGCAAAAGATGCTGGCCTACAACCTCAAGGCGGCCGGTTTTGACACGATCCAGGCCTACGATGGCGAGGAGGCGTTGCTGCTCAGCGAGGAGCGGGTGCCCGACATGGTCCTGCTCGACTGGATGCTGCCCCAACTGTCAGGTCTGGAAGTGTGTCGCAGGCTGCGACGGCGGGCTGCTACGGCGCAGGTGCCCATCATCATGATCACTGCACGTGGCGAGGAAATCGACCGTGTGCGGGGATTGGAAACCGGTGCGGACGACTACATCACCAAACCCTTCTCGCCGGCGGAGGTCGTGGCGCGGGTCAGGGCGGTGCTGCGCCGATCGCGACCATCCTTGCTCGAAGAGATTCTCACGTTTCACGACATTCGTCTCGACCTGGTGGCACACCGGGCGTTTCGCGGTGAGCGCGAGGTGCATCTGTCACCTACCGAGTTCCGCTTGCTGCGCTACTTCATGGAGAATGTCGGAAGGGTCTTCGGCCGTTCGCATCTGCTCGATCGTGTTTGGGGTGATGAGATGGAGATCGAACTCCGTACCGTCGACGCCACGATCCGTCGTCTGCGGCGCTCGCTCAACGAAGGTGGCGAAGAGGATCTCATCCGCACGGTGCGATCCGAGGGGTATGCCATGGACTCCAGCAAGACTGTCGTGGGCTGATCCTCGCATGTCCGCATCGTTGACGGTTGGCGAAAGGGGACGTTCGGCAAGTGCCGGAATTTCCTCAATGGATCTGAAAGTAGGGTATCCTCGCCAGGCCGGTGGCGGATGACAGGCGATTCCATATCAGCGCTGCTTCGGCAAACTGGCCGAACTGCCTGTCCAGTATTTCCTCCAGTCGTTCGATCGAGCTTTTCGGACGCGGCCATGGAATGATCCGCACGTCGCGGCCGTCGTCGAGGGCCAGCAGGCTGCGGGCTTCGTCGATGGCTTCGGGAATACCGCCAAGACGGTCGACAAGGCCGATGTCGAGAGCATCCGCTCCGGTCCATACACGTCCCTGCGCTATCCTCTCGACGGCGTCGACATCAAGCTTGCGCCCTTCGGCGACCCCCTTGACGAACCGTCCGTAGATGTCATCGAGTGCCGCGTTCATGGCGGCCTTGCCGTGAACATCGAAATTCCTGGCGATCGACCACATGTCGGCATTTTCGCCACGCTGGATCGTTTCCCAATTGATACCCAGCTTCGCCGACAGCCCGGCGATGACCGGTTTGCCCGCAATGACGCCGATCGAGCCTGTCAATGTCCCCGGCTGGGCAACGATGCGGCTCGCGCCCATGGCAATCCAGTAGCCTCCCGAGGCTGCCAGATTGCCCATCGAAATGATGACCGGTTTGCCTTCATCGACGGCCGTCCGGATTTCGTGGGCAATGGTTTCCGACGCAATGGCGGAACCGCCGCCGGTATCGAGACGCAGGATGATGGCCTCGATGTGGCGATCTTCGACAGCTTCGCGGATGGTCTCGGCCAGTGTATCTCCGGCAATGTTCTCCGAAAGGTCCTGATCACCACGTACCACATTTCCCGCGCTCCGGATCAGGGCAACTCCAACACTGTCTTTCCCCGGCTTATTCCCATCATCGTTACCTTGACCGATGTGGAAATATTCAGCGATGTCCATGATCTCCGGATCGCCAAGTTCTTCGGTGAAGTCGTCAAGGGCGGTCTGCCGATATTCGATGCCGTCGATCAGCCCGGCCTCGGCCGCCTGTTCGACGGAAAGCGGCCCCTTGTCGACCAGTGTTCGTACAACTGCGGGTGCAAGCAAACGGTTTTCGGCAATGGACGCCACAAGCTGGTCATAGAGCGAGTCCAGCAGGGCCTCCATCATCTCGCGATGTTCCGGGCTGAATCCCGTATGGGTGGCGTTGTCCATCATGGTCTTGTAGCCCCCCCGCCGGAATACGGCGGGTTCGACGCCAATCTTGTCGAAGAACTCGCGTGCGAAAGGCATCTCGATGGCGATGCCGGTGAGGCCGATCATTCCCCCCGGCTGAACATAGAGCCGCTCCAGAGCCGAAGCGATCATGTAGCCCTCATTGCCGCTGCCGATCTCGCCGATCGTGTCCGCCCACCCCACGGTCGGTTTGCCGCCGGCGCCAAAGTGCCGCAATGCCTCCAGCATCTCCTGGGCCTTGGCAAAGCCGTGTTCGGTCTCGGCAATGCGCACGAACAATCCGGCGACATGATCGTCAGTCGCGGCTTTCCCGAGGGCCAGGACAAGCTCGCTGATACTCAGGGGAGCATTATCGGAAAAATAGTCAAAGGGAGAAAAATCGCTTGTCTCGGAATAGGATGACCGAAGATCGACGGTCAGCATCACCTTGTCGGGGATGTCGCGGGTTTCCTGCGTTCGCGTGGAATACCAGTAGCCGGCACCGACAAGTCCCGCAATGGCGAGAACGGCGAGAAATCCGATGACGGCCAACGTGCCGACGAGAAACCGTCTCAAACGTGGTCTCCTGATGCAAAAGGCGCCAGTTTTTGAAAGACGTCCAGGGGAGAACGGTTCAGGTCAGGCAGCGCGTCGGCGGGCGCGTTCGCTGGCTGTCTTGAGCTGACCGCACGCAGCCAGGATATCACGTCCGCGCGGCGTTCGCACGGGTGAAGCATAACCTGCGGTCTCAACAATATTCGCAAATGCACGTATTCGGTTATTCGAGGAACACTCGTAGATGCTTCCCGGCCAGGGATTGAACGGGATGAGGTTGACCTTTGCCGGAATGTCCTTCAGCAGGCGGACAAGCTCGCGGGCATCGGAGTCACTGTCGTTCACTCCCTTGAGCATGACATATTCGAAGGTGATGGGCCGTCGGGCGGGATAGCGGCGGCAGGCATCCAGCAGCTTGGCAATATTCCACTTGCGATTGACGGGGACGAGTTCGTCTCGCAAATCGTCGCGCACCGCATGCAGGGAGATGGCGAGTCCGACGCCGAGTTCTTCGCCGCATTGCTCGATTCGCGGTACCACGCCGGAAGTCGACAGGGTGATCCGCCGTCTCGAAAGGTTCAGCCCTTCCTCGTCCATGGCCAGCCGCAGGGCCTGCGCCGTGTTGTCATAATTGAACAGGGGCTCGCCCATTCCCATGACGACGATATTCGTGAAAAGACGCTTGTCTCCGCCCGTTGGCCACTCGCCCAATGAATCACGGCAGACCATCATCTGTGCCAGAATCTCGGCGGGACCGAGATTGCGTACCAGCGGCATCGTACCGGTATGGCAGAACTTGCAGGTGAGCGTGCACCCGACCTGGGTCGAAACACACAGCGCCCCGCGGTCTTCTTCGGGGATGAAAACGCATTCGACCTCCTGGCCGTCGTCGAAGCGCAACAACCATTTCCGGGTACCGTCCCGTGAATGCTGTGCCGCGACGATCTCCGGGCGAGCCACCGACCACGATGCGGCAAGGGCCTCCCGGGTCGCTTTGGGCAGGGTCGACATGGCATCGAACTCGGCAGCACCACGGAAATAGATCCAGTGGAACAGCTGCCGTGCCCGCATTCCTGCCCGCTTCCCGTCACCATCGATGGCGCCGATGATTCCCGCCAGTTCCTCGACGGGCCGTCCGAGAAGGCTGGGGAGACGGACCGGCGCTCCCGCATCGACCGCCGGTATCGCCGAAGGGTTCTTCGTAGCGTCGTGAATATCAGCGCTTGCAGGCATTCTGCAGGGCCTGATATGCGGCGGTAAAGCCAAGCAGCGAATAGGTATCGATGGAGTAGGTATCCTTCACCGATGTACCGCGCACACTCATTTCCGAGCCCGACTTCATGGCCGAGATCAGCTTCTGGTCGTCATCCGAGGTGACCGCCCAGGCATGCTCGCCACGGGTGAACATCACGAAGGTCTGGTCGGAGATCGTCACCTCGACATTGCTGCCTTCCAGATAGGAATATCCCGGTTGAACACTGACCTGCTCGTTGGGTGCATCCATGGGCAGCTTGGCGACCAGCACCGCCGCCGGACCGCGGCGGGTGTAATTGCCCTCTTCCTTGGTCGGCTCGCTGGCGATGTAGCAGACCTGACCCTGACCGTTGTCGTAGGAGTAAAGGTTCCAGTCGCGGAACGTCTCGACAAACTGAGGAGTGCCACTTTGGGCAGAGGCCAGCGATGGCAACAGCGCAAGGACCGCTGCAAGGATCATCGGCGTGATACGCATGATCTCCCTTCGAACAAAGCAGTGTGTCATACGGCGGACCTCGATGGGGACAGCGAACGGACCACGCCGAGGCTCAACTTCAAGGCATTCCGTGTAGCTTGGAGACGACGATACGTCACCATCCGTTCTCCCGAAAGTTGCACAATCTTATGGCTTCATGTCAACGCGTGTCATCCGGGCAAAAGTGTCCGCCGCGTTCCGGCCGCCGGCCGGGGCGCTTTTCCCCCTACCGCCAAAAGCTCCAACGGTCCACCCGGTGCGACGGGACGATCAGGGTAGCAACCGAGGCTCCGTACACGATCGTACATCACGATGGCACCGGCAACCGCGAGGTTGATGCAAAACCGGGTGGGAATGCGGATCACATGATCGCAGCGCCCGAGCATGTCCTGCGACAGCGATCCGCGTTCGGGGCCAAAGACATAGGCCGCCTGGCGGGGATGGCGAAAGCTCGGCAGGTCAACCGCATCGTCAAGCAGTTCGACACCGACGACCGAACATGCGCGCGGCAGCTGCATCGACGCGACATCCGGATAGTCGTAGACCGGCAGCTGATGGTGCGAATGCGAGGTATCCGACTTGCTTGCCTTGACGGAATAATGGGCATGGATAAGGAACACGAAACTGGCGCCGAAGGCATGGGCCGACCGGACGAGATTGCCCATGTTCATGGGTTTGCTGATACCTTCCGCGCCTATGGCGAAGAAGCCGCGTTGTATCGGGTCTGTCATGCCGACGGGTTTAGCGTCTCGCCGCCGCACTTTCCAGAGGCGTTCGTTGCTGCCAACCTGCGGCCTGGTCATTGGACATGGTCGGGGCGTCGAGACGGGGAATTGCGGTTATGAAAGCGGTAGTCTGCAGGCAGCTGGGCGATATCGGCGGGCTCGCGATCGAAGATGTCGACACGCCGCGTCCGGGCGAGGGGGAAATCCTCATCGACGTCGCCGCGGCGGGGCTCAACTTCGCCGATCTTCTCATGATCTCCGGTCGCTATCAGGAGCGGCGCGAGCCGCCGTTCGTGCCGGGTCTCGAACTGGCGGGGCGAGTCGGTGCCGTTGGTGCCGGGGTAAACGAACTGAGCGTGGGACAGCGGGTGCTGGCTCCCGTCGACAGTGGTGCATTCGCCGAAAAGGTGATTGCCCGCGCCAATGACGTGGTGCCGTTGCCCGACACCATCGATGATGTCACAGCCGCCGGCTTTGCCATCGCCTACGGGACATCACACGGAGCGCTGGAGTGGCGGGCGCATCTGCAGCCGGGCGAACGCCTGCTGGTCCACGGGGCGGCGGGCGGTGTCGGGCTCACTGCCGTCGAGATCGGCAAGCGCATGGGAGCGCATGTCACGGCCACCGCAAGGGGAGATGACAAGCTCGCTGTCGCCAGAAGCCATGGCGCCGATGAGGTGATCGACAGCGGCAGC